>NZ_CP101125.1:605108-906413 GCF_024296925.1 Pseudomonas nunensis | reverse complement strand
TGGACGAATTCGATGGTCCAGGTCAGCGTGCTGCCCGCCGCCGGTTTGTTCAGGTGCGGCAACAAGGCCGGCGGCCAGGCATCGACCAGCGCGAGAATGTAGGCCTCGCTCAGCGCTTCTTCCTTCACATCGCCGCGCAAGCGCACCCAACCGCCCATGTCCCGGGATTTATTCCCGGTGAACGGCAACCCGCCGACGCTCCAGCGCATCGCCAGATGTTTCATGAATTCCGGGGTCACGCCTTTGATGTAAGGCAGTTCCTGGCAATCGTCCCAGTGTTTCATCTCGGGTGCAGGCTGGGCCGCCACGGCCACTTCGGACGGTCGCGAGGCGCCGAAGCTGCCTTGGACCAACGTCACCACCTGACCTTTCTGCATTACCCGGCCCAGTACTTGGCTGACAGCCTTGCCTTCGCGCAAGACATCGACTTCAAAACTGACTGGCACATCCGGCTCGACCGGGCCGACAAAGGTGATCGCCAGCGAACGCACCGGACGATCCGCCGGGACTTTCGCGCGCATGGCTTCGTATTGCAACGCGGCGATCAGGCCACCAAAACTGGCCCGGCCCTGGCCCCATTCGGCAGGAATGGACAACGCCTGCGGTTGACTGCGCACAGCGTCAAGCAGATCGGAAAAGCGCATGGGAACCTCAAGAATGCGGGAAAAGAATGAAGGGATCTTAACCAGCCTG
Source organism: Pseudomonas nunensis (assembly GCF_024296925.1). Classification (NCBI taxonomy): domain Bacteria; kingdom Pseudomonadati; phylum Pseudomonadota; class Gammaproteobacteria; order Pseudomonadales; family Pseudomonadaceae; genus Pseudomonas; species Pseudomonas nunensis. Next base: position 905,720 of record NZ_CP101125.1, on the reverse strand, counting down.
CGGAGGGGATACAGCGCTTATTCCGGACAAAGAGACTGACAGATAGGACGCAATTCCAAATCCAACATAGATCCCTTGTGGGAGCGGGCTTGCTCGCGAATGCGGTGTGTCAGTCAATACAGGTGGTGACTGACACACCGCATTCGCGAGCAAGCCCGCTCCCACATTGGATTTTGTGGTGTTCTCAGGATTTGAAGCAGGCCTTGCTGAGTTTATCGAGCACGCGGTCGGCGCGGCCTTCAGCCTTGGCCATGGTGATTTTCCAGACCGCCACACAAGGCAGTAAATCCGCCTCCTGTTCGGCCCGCAGCAACCACTGCCAGCAATCGTGCCAATCGCCCAACGCAGCCTGGGCCGATTTGAGCCGTGGCATCGCCGCTTTCGGCAGGCGATCCAGTTCGGGATAGGCCTCGATGCCATAGCGCACGCGCTTGATCAACAAACGCAAACGATGGCGATCATGGGCCGGATCGTGCAAAGCCTCATCCAGTTTTTTCCACTGCTTGGCCAGGCGCTTTTCGATACGTTGGCGCAAGCCCTTGAGCAGCCCCTGACGCTGGGAGGCCCGCAGGAAACGCGGAAAAGCGTCGAGGATCATCAGCAGTTGAATCACTTGCGGGCTGGTCGCAACGGTCGGATAAGCCACATCCATTTGCGCCATGCGCCGCTGCGCCGCCTCGGGTTGACCGTGCTGGAGCAAGTACGCCGCCAGCACTTCGCGATCGCGCAGCGGCGTGGTCAACTCACCGACCCCGGACGCCGCGCTTTCCAGTTGCTCGACCCCGGGCAAACCGCGCAACGGTCGCAACAGACTGCGCAAGCGCCGAACCGTGGTGCGCAAATCGTGCAGCGCCTCCGGATCGGTGCGAGCACTCAAGCGTGCCTGGCAGGCCAGCAGACGAACTTCAATGCTCAAGACCTGAGCCACCAACCGGTCAACCAAGGCAGACATCACTTGCTCCCTGAATCGAGTTTCCGTTATCGCGCTCAATCTCATCCTGCCTGCGGCGCATGCCGCAGGCATTGAGCTACATCATGCGCTTATCGACCGGCGCGCGACTCACGAATATAGAAACGCGCCTTTTCAGCTTTGCTGGTGCAGCCTTCATAGGCTTCGAATTGCTGCTGGGTCTTGGCGCCGGTCAACAGCGACAGGGCCTTGGAGTAACTGACGGTGCCGGCGAAACCTTCGGCCTTGGCCAGGTCCAGCTCATGCCAGGCCGCATCGATCTGGGTGCCGCAGCTGTCGCGGTAAGCAGTTTTGCCAGCACAACCGGCCAGAGCCAGGGCAATCAAAGGCACACAGATCCAGGCTTTCATCGATAACACCTCAAAGATAGATAAACAGTCGTGCAAGTAAGACGGTGCGCCGCGCAAAAAGTGCCTTGCACCGCCCGTACAAACTATAGCGCTCGCGAGCATACCCATCTGGCGCCATGCAGTGTCGAAAAAACGACGCCCCCGCCCCGGCAAACGACCTTACCGATTGAAGCGCGCCCCTCGATGGGTGCATTGTTGAACCTTGTCAGACGAGGGCGGTTAATGAAAAAGCGTGTCGCACTGGTGCTGGGCTCGGGTGGAGCCCGGGGCTACGCGCATATCGGTGTCATTGAAGAGATCGAACGGCGTGGCTACGACATCGCCTGCATCGCCGGTTGCTCCATGGGCGCCGTGGTCGGCGGGATTTATGCCGCCGGCAAACTCGACGAATATCGCAACTGGATCGAAAGTCTGGACTACCTTGATGTGTTGCGTCTGGTGGACGTGAGTTTTCGCCTGGGCGCCATTCGCGGCGAGAAAGTCTTCGGCCAGATTCGCAAGATCGTCGGCGAGATCAATATCGAAGACCTGCGCATTCCCTACACGGCGGTGGCTACCGACCTGACTAACCAGCAGGAAATCTGGTTCCAGGCCGGCTGCCTGCACCAGGCTATTCGCGCCTCAGCGGCGATTCCCAGCCTGTTCACACCGGTAATGCAGGGCAATCGCATGCTGGTGGATGGCGGTTTGCTCAACCCGTTGCCGATTGTGCCGGTGGTGTCGAGCCATTGTGATCTGATCATCGCGGTCAACCTCAACTCGACCAACCAGCGGCATTACCAATTACCGGTGATCGAGCGCCCAGCGGCGTTCAAGTCGCGGTTCAACAGCCTGATCAACTCGCTTGGCTCGAAGATGCCGTTCCGGCGCAAACAGGCCGAACAATTGTTGTTGCTGGAACAGGAGGCACTGAAGGCCGAAGCGGCGGAGATTAATCCGTGGATCGAATCCGCCGAACCCGAAGCCCAGCAACCGGCGGCCGCCCCGCAAGGTGAAGGCGCACCGAAATCCGCTACCGGTTCGTTCATCATCGACAACGTCGGGCCGGCGTCTTTGCTGGACCTGATCAATCAGAGTTTCGAGGTGATGCAGACCTCGTTGGCGCAGTACAAGATTGCCGGGTATCCACCGGACGTCCTGATCAACGTGCCAAAGCGGGTGTGCCGGTTTTTCGAGTTCTACAAGGCGCCGGAGTTGATCGCGTTGGGTCGGGAGATTGCGCGGGATACGATGGATCGGTATGAGAAAGAGCAGAGCTGACAACTCATGATTCTCGAGTGAATGAGAGGGCCTCTTCGCGGGCAAGCCTCGCTCCTACGGGCTTGCTTGACCTTGTAGGAGCGAGGCTTGCCCGCGAAGGCGTCCGACCAGACACCACAAAACCTAAATCCCACCCTCACTCAACAACCGATACCCCACCCCCGCCTCGGTCACGATAAACCGCGGCTGGGTCGGATCGTCCGCCAGTTTCTGGCGCAGATGCCCTACCACAATCCGCAGATAGTGGCTGTCTTCGGTATGGGTCGGCCCCCAGATGTCCTTGAGCAATTGCTGCTGGGTAATCACCCGCCCCGGATGCCGCGCCAGTTGCGCCAGCACCGCGTATTCCTTGCGGGTCAGCGCGACTTCGACGCCGTCGAGCAACACCCGGCGATACGCCAGATCCACAGTCAGCGGCCCGAACGTCAACGCCGCTTGCTGGGCTTCACCCGCCGGCGCCTGACGCAACAAGGCGCGCACCCGGGCAAGGAACTCCTGAATGCCGAACGGCTTGGTCACGTAGTCGTTGGCGCCGCCATCCAGCGCTTCAACTTTCTGCCCTTCGCTGGCCCGCACCGACAACACCAACACCGGCACCGTCGACCATTCGCGAAACTCGCGCAGCACTTGCTGGCCGTCCATGTCCGGCAAGCCGAGGTCGAGCACCAGCAGATCGGGTTTGTTCAGCGCCGCTTGCGCCAGGCCTTCGTTGCCAGTGCCGGCCTCCAGTACTTTGTAGCCCTGGGAGGCGAGGCTGATGCGCAGGAATTTGCGGATCTGCGGTTCGTCATCGATGACCAAGATGGTCGCGGTCTGGCTCATGAATTCACATCAACACAAAGAAGTGGCAAGAGAGTAGCGCAAGCATGATCAGGCTTCACTTTCGGCGCTTAATTTTCAAAGGCCGGCTGCGCCTGCAACGGCAAGTGCAACGTGATGCAGGTGCCGCGACCTTCGATGCCGTCGGCGACGCTGATCCGTCCGCCATGGGCACCGACCATGCCCTGACAGATCGCCAGGCCCAGCCCGGTACCCTGCCCGCCCCGATCACCGCGAGCGGCGGTGTAGAACATGTCAAAAATCTTCGAGCGTTCTTCTTCGGGAATCCCCGGACCTTCATCGCTCACCGAGAAAAACAGCTCGCTGTCATCGGCCCCGGCGCGCACTTGCAGGCGTCCGTGAGCGGGGGAAAACCGTGCAGCGTTTTCCATTACGTTGACCAGCGCCTGCTCGATCAGCGCCGCATGCACATAGAGCAGCGGCAACTCGGCCGGCACTTCGGTGCTGACCTGCAACGGCGCCAGCACCGCGCGCAGGCGATTGAGCGAACTGCCGACGATGTCGGCGGGCGACACCCAGTCCCGCGCCAGTTTCAGCGCGCCGTGACCGAGGCGGGTCATGTCCAGCAAGTTCTGGATGTAGCGGTCGAGGCGTTCGGCTTCATCGCGAGTGCCTTCGAGCAACTCGCGCCGATCCTCCAGCGGGATCGCTTCGCCGAGGGCCAGCAGACTGTCGATGCTGCCGCGCATGGAGGTCAACGGCGTGCGCAAATCGTGGGACACCGAGGCCAGCAGCGCACTGCGCAATTGCTCGGTTTCGCCGTGCAACCGCGCGGCTTCCAGGTCCTCGGCCAATTGCGCACGGGCCAACGCCTGGGCCAGCGGTTGGCTCAGGGCCGTCAACAAACGTCGACGCTGACCGCTCAAGGTCTGGCCTTCTTTGGCGCACACGCCGAGTAATCCCAGCGGTCCGTCCTCGACCGACAACGGCCACCACCACCAACGACCGAACGGCAGCGTGCCGGTGCCGGCGCCCGCCGGTTGATCGTGTTGCCAAGCCCAATCGGCGGCAGCGCGTTCGGCTTCAGAGAACTCCAGTGGGCCACCGGTCTCGACTTTCCAGCCGCCCTGCCCGTCACGATTGAGCAGGCACAATTGCAGATCGCTCCAGCCGTTCAAGTGTTGGGCGGCGGCGCTGACCACGGCCTGGCGATCGGTGGCGGCAGTGAGTTTGCGCGACAGATCGAGCAGTTCGGTGGTTTCTTCCTGGGTGTCGCGCAGGGCCTGTAACTGCCGACGCTGCCGCGCAGCGAGGTTGCCGGTGAGTGCTGCCATCAACAGGAAAAACAGCAAGGTCAGCACGTCTTCTTCGCGCTGGATGCTGAAAGAAAAATTCGGCGGAATGAACAGAAAGTCGTAGGTCAGAAACGACAGCGCCGCACAGGCCAGCGCCGGGCCGAGGCTGCTGCGCACCGCCACCAGCAACACGGCAGCGAGGAACACCAGGGAGATATTCGGCAGCGGCAAGACACTCGCCACGGCCCAGGCCAACGCACTCGCCAACAGTGTCGCCACCACCGCCAGTGCGTAATCGAACCAGACCAGTGAATGTGTCGAACGCTGGCGTGGCTGATGCTCTTCGTGATCGCTGTCGAGGACGTTGATTTCCAGCCCTCGGGCATCGCGCAGCAAGCGCGAGGCCAGACCACCGCCGAACAAACGCCGCCGCAAGCGCTGGCGAGACTGCCCGACCAACACCAGGCTGGCGCGGCGTTCGGCGGCGTGCTGGATCAGGGTTTTCGCCACCTCGCCGGCGCGCAACAAAACGACTTCGCCACCGAGGCGTTCGGCCAGTTGCTGGGCACTTTGCAGGCGCAGACGCGATTGCTCGTCGCGCACACTGCCGTTGTCCACATGCACCAGGCTCCACGGCAAATGCCGACGCTGGGCGACGCGGCTGGCATGGCGCACCAGGCGCTCGGCCTGGGCATCGCCGTCGACCCCGACCAACAAGCGACCGCGCACGGCTGGCGCTGCCTGACCGAGCTGGCGATAACCCTGGGCCAAATCATCATCGACCTGGGCCGCAGCGGTTTGCATGGCCATTTCGCGCAGGGCAGTGAGGTTGGTCTGGGTGAAAAACGCATCGATCGCCGCCCGCGCCTGTTCCGGCACGTAGACTTTGCCGTCACGCAAACGCTCCAGCAATTCCCGAGGCGGCAGGTCGATCAGCAGCAGTTCGTAGGCTTCTTGCAGGACCCAGTCCGGCAGGGTTTCGCGGACCTGCACGCCGGTGATGCCGCGCACTTGATCATTGAGGCTTTCCAGGTGCTGGACGTTGACCGTGGTGTACACGTCGATGCCGGCGGCGAGCAGTTCTTGAATGTCTTGCCAACGCTTGGCGTGACGACTGCCAGGGGCGTTGCTGTGGGCCAGTTCGTCGACCAGCACCAGTTTCGGCTTGGCTGCGAGCAGGCCGTCGAGGTCCATTTCTTCAAGCATCACGCCGCGGTATTCCGAGCGCACCAGCGGTTGTTGCGGCAAGCCTCCGAGCAGAGCTTCGGTTTCGGCGCGACCGTGGGTTTCGACCACGCCGGCAATGACTTTCACGCCCTGGCGCAGTTGGGTGTGGGCGGCTTGCAGCATGGCGTAGGTCTTGCCGACACCGGGCGCGGCGCCAAGGAACACCTTGAGCCGGCCACGGCCATCGCGGGGCAGGTCTGCTAACAATGCGTCGGCGCGGCCGGAATCGCTCATGCTTGGGAATCTCTTTTTCCAGTTATTGTGGTGGTGATTGTGCGGCCGCCATCGCGAGCAAGCTCGCTCCCACATGGGATGTGTGGGCGCTGAAGATCCCCTGTGGGAGCGAGCTTGCTCGCGATTAGCGGCGCCACCGATCTACAACTTTTCCAGCGCGATATTCAACGCCAACACATTAACCACCGGCGGCCCCACCAGCGGCTGCTCGATATTCGCGTTCAGCAGTTGCTGAAGCGTCGACACCGGCACATTACGCGCCGCCGCAACACGCGCCAGTTGATAGGCAATCGCCGCCGGTGGCAAGTGTGGATCAAGGCCGCTGCCGGAGGTGGTCAACATCGCCAACGGCACCGGGCCCTGGCCTGGCACGATCAGTTTATTGGCATCGTCGATCACTCGAGTAGCCAACGCCGGGTTGCTCGGCGAAAGGTTACTGGCGCTGCTCGACACGGTGGCAAATGCACCGGCTGATGGCCGTGGATGGAACCAGGCGTCACCGACGAAATCCTGGGCAATCAGCGACGAGCCACGGACCTTGCCGTCGGCGTCGCGCACCAGGCTGCCGTTGGCTTGGTTCGGGAACGCGACTTGCGCAACGCCAGTGACCACCAAGGGGTAGGCGACGCCGGTGATCAGGGTCATCAGCACCAGCAGGCTCAGGGCCGGACGTATCATTGTGGACATTTCGAAATCCTCGAATTCATTGAATACAGACACAGACTTGGAAACAAACCCCAACCTGTGGCGAGGGGGCTTGCCCCCGTTCGATTGCGAAGCAGCCCCATAACCTGCAATCTCATTTCTTCAGGCATACCGCATGCATCGGTTTGGCGACTGCTTCGCAATCGAACGGGGGCAAGCCCCCTCGCCACAAAAGCCCGCACCACCCGATAGCTCGTTAAACCAAATGCAACGCCGTCAACAGCATGTCGATTGCCTTGATGCCCACGAACGGCACCAGAATCCCGCCCAAGCCGTAGATCAACAGGTTGCGTCGCAACAACGCCGCCGCACTCGCCGCTTGCACTCGCACACCGCGCAACGCCAGTGGAATCAGCACCACGATGATCAAGGCGTTGAACACAATCGCCGAAAGGATCGCGCTCTGCGGGCTGCTCAGGTGCATGACGTTGAGCACGCCGAGTTGCGGGTAGATCGAGGCGAACAGTGCTGGCAGGATCGCGAAGTATTTGGCCACGTCGTTGGCGATGGAAAAGGTCGTCAGCGCGCCGCGAGTCACCAGCAATTCCTTGCCGATCTGCACCACGTCCAGCAGCTTGGTCGGATCGCTGTCGAGGTCGACCATGTTCGCCGCCTCGCGTGCCGCTTGCGTGCCGTCGTTCATCGCCATGCCGACGTCTGCCTGGGCCAGGGCCGGGGCGTCGTTGGCACCGTCACCGCACATGGCAACCAGGCGACCGTCGTTCTGCTCGTGGCGAATGCGCGCCAGTTTTTTCTCCGGGGTGGCTTCGGCCAGCACGTCATCCACGCCAGCTTCCGCAGCAATCGCCGCCGCAGTCAGCGGGTTGTCGCCGGTCACCATGACCGTACGAATCCCCAGTTTGCGCAGCTCGGCGAAACGTTCGCGAATGCCCGGCTTGACCACGTCCTTGAGGTGAATTGCGCCAAGCAGTTTGCCGTCGGCGCAGACCAACAATGGAGTGCCGCCGCTCTGGGCGATCTTGTCGATTTCCCGGGACAGGGACGCTGCCAGGTCGGCACGCTTCAGACCGACGAAGGCCAGCAGCGAATCCACCGCGCCTTTGCGGTACACGCGGCCCTGATAGTCGACACCGGACAGGCGGGTTTCGGCGCTGAACGGCACGGCGGTCAGCAACTCGGCGGACGGCTCGGGCTGCGGATGAGTCCCGCGCAGGTACTCGACAATGGATTTACCTTCAGCGGTATCGTCGGCCAGCGAAGCCAACAACGCACCCTCGGCCAGTTCTTTCGCGTTGACGCCTGGCGCTGCATAGACGGCGGTGCAACGACGGTTACCGAAAGTGATGGTGCCGGTCTTGTCCAGCAGCAGGACGTGCACGTCCCCCGCCGCTTCCACCGCGCGACCGGATTTGGCGATCACGTTCAGCCGCACCAGGCGATCCATCCCGGCGATCCCGATGGCCGACAACAAACCACCAATCGTGGTCGGGATCAGCGTGACCAATAACGCCACCAGGAACACCAGCGGCAAGCTGCCATTGGCGAAGTGGGCGAACGGTTGCAGGGTCACGACCACCAGCAGGAAGATCAGGGTCAGGCCGATCAGCAGGATGTCGAGCGCCACTTCATTAGGCGTTTTCTGCCGTTTGGCGCCTTCGACCAACGCAATCATACGATCCAGGGTTGATTCGCCCGGGTTGGCGGTGATGCGCACCAGCAGCCAGTCGGACACCAGCCGGGTGTTGCCGGTGACGGCCGAACGGTCGCCGCCGGATTCGCGAATCACCGGCGCGGATTCACCGGTAATCGCCGCTTCGTTGACTGCCGCGATGCCCTCGATCACCTCGCCGTCACCGGGAATCATTTCCCCGGCTTCGACGCGCACCACATCGTCCTTGCGCAGGCTGGTGGCGGGCACCACCTGGAAGGTGCCGTTGGAGGTCCGACGGCGGGCGCTCAAACCTTCGCTGCCCGCCTTGAGGCTGTCGGCGCGGGCCTTGCCGCGACCTTCGGCCAGGGCTTCGGCAAAGTTGGCGAACAGCACGGTGAACCACAGCCACAACGCGATTTGCGCGGCGACGAAGGTCGGCACGGCGCTGTCGGGAATGAAGCACAGCACGGTGGTCAGCACGGCGGTCAGTTCGACCACCAGCATCACCGGCGCGCGCTGCAATTGCCGAGGGTCGAGCTTGACGAAGGCTTGCACCAGCGCCGGACGCCACAGGGCCGAGATCGCGGTTTTCGGTTGTTCCGGGGCTTTGACAGGCGCCGGTTTAGTTGCGGGCATATTCATCATTGACTCCTTAGAAGCCCATGCTCAGATGTTCAGCGATTGGGCCCAGCGCCAGGGTCGGCAAAAAGGTCAGGCCGCCCACCAGCAAAATGGTCACGGTCAACAAGGTCACGAACAGCGGGCCATGGGTCGGGAAGCTGTTCTGGCCGATCGGTGCGGTTTTCTTCATCGCCAGGCTGCCGGCCAACGCCAGAACCGGGAGGATGTAACCGAAGCGACCGATCAACATGCCCAGCCCCAGCATCAGGTTGTGGAACGGGGTATTGGCACTCATACCGCCGAACGCCGAGCCGTTGTTGGCACTGGCCGAGGTGTAGGCGTACAGCAACTGGCTGAAACCATGCGGCCCGGGGTTACTGATGGCTCCGGCCGGGCCGGGCAAACTCGCCGCAATCGCGCCGAGCACCAGCACGCCAACCGGCATTACCAGCAAGGTCACCACCAGCAGTTGCACTTCCCTGGCCTGCAGTTTCTTGCCGAGGTATTCAGGAGTGCGGCCGATCATCAGGCCGGCGAGGAACACCGCGATCAAAACGTTGAGCAACATGCCGTAGAGCCCGGCACCAACGCCGCCGAAGATCACTTCGCCGACCATCATGTTGACCAGCGCAACCATGCCGCTTAGCGGGTTAAGGCTGTCGTGCATGCCGTTGACCGAACCGTTGGACGCCGCCGTCGTGGTCACCGACCACAGCACAGTCGCCGTCGTACCGAAGCGCGCTTCCTTGCCTTCCAGCGGTGCGGTCTGTTCGACGGCAGCGTTGGCCAGGGTCGGGTTCGGTTGGTACTCGGCCCACAGCGACGTCGCGCCGCCGATCAGGAACAGCGCGAACATGCAGGCCACAATCGCGCGACTCTGACGCAGGTCCTTCACGTAGTGGCCGAAGGTGAACACCAGGGCCACCGGGATCAGGATGATCGAGGCCATCTCAAACAGGTTGCTCCACGCCGTCGGGTTCTCGAACGGATGCGCCGAGTTGACGCCGAAGAAGCCACCGCCGTTGGTGCCCAGTTGCTTGATCGCAATCTGGCTGGCAGCCGGGCCGAGCGGAATGACCTGATCGACACCTTGCATGGTTACCGCATTCACGTACTGCGCGAAAGTTTGCGGTACGCCCTGCCAGACCAGGTACAGCGCCAGCAGCAGGCACAGCGGCAGCAGGCCGTAGAGGGTAGCGCGGGTCATGTCAACCCAGAAGTTGCCCAGGCTCTTGGTCGACTTGCGACCGATACCACGGCACAAGGCAACCAGCACGGCGAGGCCGGTGGCGGCACTGACGAAGTTCTGCACGGTGAGGCCGACCATCTGACTCAGGTAGCTCAGGGACGCTTCACCGCTGTAGGCCTGCCAGTTGGTGTTGGTCATGAAGCTGACGGCGGTGTTGAACGCCAGCGTCCACTCCTGGCCCGGCAGGTTTTGCGGGTTGAGCGGCAAGTGATCCTGGAACAACAGGATCGCGAACAACAGCAAGAAACCCGCGAGGTTGAAGGCGAGCAAGGCCAGGGTGTATTTCTGCCAGCTCTGTTCGGCCTGCGGATCCACGCCGGCCACCCGATAACAGCCGCGCTCGACCGGGCCGAGGATCGGCGACAACCACGTGCGCTGGCCTTCCATGACCTTGTAGTAGAAACGCCCAAGGAACGGTGCCGGGATCAGCACCACGGCGAAGAAGGCCAGGATCAGCCAATAGTCATAACTGTGCATAGCCGCTCCTAGTTCCGGTCCGCGCGCAACAGCGCAACCAACAGATAAATGAACAGCCCCACTGCCAATAGCAGTGACACCCCGTCCAGAACGCTCATGGAAGTTCTCCGTGTTACGGCGTATTGCCGCGTGTGGAGTCATTGTCGGAAACAAGGCTGTAAAGGAACGAGAGCGAGGGGTGTGGCGGGGCATAAAGAAAGCGTAAAGAGTGGGTTTATGGCGGCGTTACAGCGAGGTTTTGCGGTGCATGGACCGGCCTCTTCGCGAGCAAGCCCGCTCCCACATTGGTTTTGCGTCGTTCACAAATCCCCTGTAGGAGCGGGCTTGCTCGCGAAGGCGGCATAACGGGCGGCACTGCTCCCAACTGGCGCACAAAATGCGCGCATCCCGCCGCGATCATCCCCGATACGACAGCTTTAACCGCTTTACGACGCCAAAATACAAAATGGCACGCCCACTGCAATGCCCTCCCCCGAGCTTTCCAAACCGTTCAGGGAGCAACGCATGAACACACAACTCAAACCCACGCTGGGCACGCTGCACCTGTGGGGCATCGCGGTCGGGCTGGTGATTTCCGGTGAGTACTTCGGCTGGAGTTATGGCTGGGGTGTAGCGGGCACATTGGGCTTTCTGGTGACCTCGTTCATGGTCGCCACCATGTACACCTGCTTCATCTTCAGTTTCACCGAGCTGACCACCGCGATTCCCCATGCCGGCGGTCCGTTTGCCTATAGCCGCCGCGCCTTTGGCGAGAAAGGTGGATTGATCGCCGGGCTGGCGACGCTGATCGAATTCGTCTTCGCCCCGCCGGCCATCGCACTGGCGATTGGCGCTTATCTGAATGTGCAGTTTCCGGCGCTCGATCCGAAGCACGCGGCGGTCGGCGCCTACATCGTGTTCATGGGCCTGAACATCCTCGGGGTGAAACTCGCGGCCACCTTCGAGTTGATCGTCTGCGTATTGGCCGTGGCCGAGCTGCTAGTGTTCATGGGCGTGGTCGCCCCGGCGTTCAGTTTCAGTAACTTCGCCCTGAATGGCTGGGCCGGTTCCGATGTGTTCGGCGCACCGGCGATTGCCGGGATGTTCGCGGCGATCCCGTTCGCGATCTGGTTTTTCCTCGCTATCGAAGGCGCAGCCATGGCGGCCGAGGAAGCCAAGGACCCGAAACGCACGATTCCGAAGGCTTATATCAGCGGCATCCTGACCCTGGTGCTACTGGCCATGGGCGTGATGTTCTTTGCCGGCGGCGTTGGTGACTGGCGCACCCTGTCGAACATCAACGATCCGCTGCCGCAAGCGATGAAAACTGTGGTCGGTGAAAGCTCCGGCTGGTTGCACATGCTGGTGTGGATCGGCCTGTTCGGCCTGGTGGCGAGTTTCCACGGGATCATCCTTGGCTATTCACGGCAGTTCTTTGCCCTCGCCCGGGCCGGTTACCTGCCGAAATCCCTGGCCAAGTTGTCGCGCTTCCAGACGCCGCACCGGGCGATCATCGCTGGTGGCCTGATCGGTATCGCCGCTATCTATAGCGACGGTTTGATCAACCTCGGCGGCATGACGCTGACGGCGGCGATGATCACCATGGCGGTGTTCGGCGCGATCGTGATGTACATCATGAGCATGCTCAGCCTGTTCAAATTGCGTAAAACCGAGCCGAACCTGGAACGCACCTTCCGTGCGCCGTGCTATCCGCTGGTGCCGATGATTGCGCTGGTGCTGGCGGTGGTGTGCCTGGTGGCGATGGCCTGGTTCAACGCGTTGATCGGGTTGATCTTCCTCGGTTTCATGGCGGTGGGTTTCGTGTACTTCATGCTGACCGCGCAACTGCGGGCCGATGCGCCGGCGGATGCGATGTTGACCGGGCTTTAAACAGCGCAGCTGTTGCTGGCATATCAGGCATAGAATGGAACCACTGCGAAAATTAATCGCTCAAAGTGGTATGCACGATCGGTTGGCGAACTCCGCCAACCGGCCTGCCCTCAAGGAGAGCCCTATGCCCTGGTATGCCTGGTTGATTCTGGTCGTTGCAATCGGCTCGATCGTTGGCGGTTTGATGATGTTGCGAGACACCGCCACCAAGGTCGATCTGACCGAAGAGCAACGTAAACGCGTCGCCGAACGCAATGCGGAAATGGATGCCAAGGAAGCGCAGGACCGCTGACAAAAAACCCCGCCATCAAGGCGGGGTTTATTTTTTGTGGTTCGACGCATCTGCATGCTTTTTAGGAGTAGAAGTACAGTCACCATCCAACATTCATTGGTTAAGATGGCGCATTGTCGCGGAGATTAGAGATGCGTTACTCGCAGGACCATAAAGCCCAGACCCACCAACGCATTATCAAGGAAGCGTCAGCACGCTTTCGCCGCGACGGAATCGGTGCGACCGGCTTGCAACCTTTGATGAAAGCGCTGGGGCTGACCCACGGCGGCTTTTATTCACACTTCAAATCCAAGGACGAACTGGTGGAAAAGGCCTTGGTGGCCGCTGGCGAGCAAGTCGAAGGCGTTTGCGCCGAGCTGTTCGCTTCCGAGCGTCCACTGGATGCGTTCATCGACACTTACTTATCCGAATGGCACAAGACATCCCCACACGAGGGCTGTCCCCTGCCGACCATGTCGTCGGAACTCGGGTTGCGCGGGCAAGCGAGCCCCACCAGCGATGCAGTGCTTAACGCGCGACTGGAACAGGTGCAAGGCACCCTTGAAGGGGAAAACGCCGCCGAACGCAGCATCGTCATCATGTCGACGCTGGTCGGGGCGCTTTTACTATCACGCAGTGTCGAGAACGCTGAACTGGCCCAGCGAATTCTCGACGTCACTCGCAATCACCTCAAGCAATCCAGCGACTAGCCCTGCCAACGCTTGAACAGCACGCTGGCATTCACCCCGCCGAAGCCGAAGCCGTTGGACAGGGCGTATTCGATCGGCATCGACCGCGCTTCGCCATGGACGATATCCACGCCTTCGGCTGCCGGGTCCGGCGTTTCGAAATTGAGGGTCGCAGGCACGATCTGATCGCGGATGGCCAACAGCGTGAAGATCGCCTCGATCCCGCCGGCGGCGCCGAGCAGATGCCCGGTGGCAGACTTGGTCGAGGTCACGGCAATCTTGTTGTCCGTCCCGAACAATGACTTGATCGCCGCCAACTCACCCAGATCTCCGACCGGCGTCGAGGTGGCGTGAGCATTCAGATGCTGGACCTGCGCCGGCGAAATTCCCGCCTGCGCCAACGCCAGCGACATCGCCCGTCGGGCCCCGCTGCCGTCCTCGGGGCCGGCGGTCAGGTGATAGGCATCGGCACTGGTGCCGTAGCCGACCAGTTCCGCGATGGGCTGGGCTCCACGGGCCAGCGCATGTTCCAGGGATTCGATGACCAGTAGACCGGAACCCTCCCCCATCACAAAGCCGTCGCGATCACTGTCGAACGGCCGCGAAGCGCGCTCCGGCGTGTCGTTGAAACCGCTGGACAAGGCGCGGGCCGCGGCAAAACCGGCCAGGCTGACACGATCAATTGACGCCTCTGCCCCGCCGCACACGGCAATATCGGCCTCGCCACAGCGAATGAGCCGCGCCGCATCACCGATCGCCTGAACGCCAGCCGCACACGCGGTGACCGGTGCGCCCAATGGACCTTTGAAACCATGTTGGATCGACACGTGGCCGGCCGCGAGATTGACCAGGAACGATGGAATGGTGAACGGCGACAAACGTCGCGGACCGCGAGTGTCGGTGGTGCGCACTGCATCGGCGATTGCGCCGAATCCACCCACGCCAGAACCGATGATGGTGGCCGTCCTTTCCTGGGCATTGGCGTCCAGCGCTTTCCAACCGGACTGCTCCAGCGCCTGACGTGCAGCCTCCATGGCAAACATAATGAAACGGTCCATCTTCTTCTGTTCTTTGGGCGCGATTGCCCGATCTGGATCGAAACCGGCTTCCGCATCTTCGGTTGCGCTCGGTACGGCGCCACCGACCTTGGCCGGCAAATCCGCCACGACGTCAGCCGGCAACGCTCGCAGTCCGGAGCGCCCGGCCAGCAGGCGCGCCCAGACAGCTTCGACGCCCGTGCCCAGCGGCGACACAATGCCCATGCCCGTTACAACTACTCGACGATCACTCATACCGCAATTACCTCAAGCCGATTCATGGCGCCTCACTTGTAACGCGTGGCGGCCTTACTTTTGGAAAGATTCGGTGCCAATACCAGACGCGCCGCTACAAAGGCATCCCAATCGGCAGCGTCGGGCAACGAAGGAATCGTAATCAACTCGCCTTGGTCCAGACCCGACAGCGCCGCGTCGACCATTTCCCCGGCCTCCATGATCATTTCCGCCGGGATGCCGCTGGCGTCGATACCGGAACGCTCCCAGATTTCCGTGCGTGTCACCCCAGGCAACACCGCTTGGACCTGGACCCCGGTGCCGTTCAATTCGGCATTCAACGATTGGGTCAGACTCAGAACATACGCCTTGCTGGCGCTATACGTCGCGTTGAACCGCTCAGGGAACAAGGCGACGACCGACGCAATATTGATGATCGTGCCCCGCCCGGCCTTGGCAAAACTGGCCGCTGCCGCCGACGCCAGGCGAGTAACGCTGGTGACGTTGAGCTGTATCAGGCGCTCCAGTTGGTCCATATCAGCATTGGCCAGCAAACCATCTGATGCGACGCCGGCGTTGTTGAGTAGCAGGGTGATACTCGAATCACTTCGCAGGCGTTGTTCAAGCTTCAGCACCTCATCCTTTTGCGTCAGGTCTGCCTTGAGCACTTCAACTTGAACGCCGTGCTCGTCGCGCAGCTTACTCGCCGCCGCTTCCAGTCGCTGCTCATCGCGAGCCACCAACAACAGATCAAAACCACGCGCCGCCAATCGCTCGGCGTAAATTGCGCCGATACCGGATGAAGCGCCGGTGACGAGAGCTGTACCTTGAGACTTGGCAGAATTCATGACAGTGCTCCTGAAAATGCTTGAGGGAAAGCGAGCGCCAAAGCGCTTCAGCTTTTTATTATAGGCATAATTCAATTGCCATATGATAGCCGTAATTTTTTATTTGCTGACGAAAGGTCGCGCGTCGGCGCTGGCGTCCAGAACGTAAAAAGGCCGGTCAATGACCGGCCTCTTGGCGTAGCTCTAAAGCTTAGTTCACTTCGAGCTTATCGCGATTCCTGTCCAGAATCGCTTTGCCGATCCCTTTCACTTCCAGCAACTCATCCACCGATGCAAACGGCCCATTAGTGTCACGATATGCAACAATCGCCTTGGCCTTGGCTTCGCCGACACCTGCCAGCTCACGCTGCAGCGTCGGAGCATCGGCACCATTCAGATCTATTTTTTCACCTTGTGCCTTGGCGGTAACGTCCATTACCAGCGGCGCATTGACAGCCTCAGGCTTGCTCGCAGGCGCAGCAATGGCGGCAATAGAGGCGCTGGTGAGCAGGGCAAAAACCAGGGAGGAGAAATAACCTGTACGCATAAGTGAAGCTCCATGAACATCGATTGAGAAAGCAGCTTTTCCGAAGCTGCTCTACCAACTTAGGCGATGTAATGGAGCTGTCAAAAGTGTGTACGTTTCAAAATATGAAACAATCAGGGTTCGAGACGGCGCTGCTGGTAGATCCAGTCGACGATTTCGCCGTCCGGAGTGTAGCCACTGACGGTCCCACGCAGGAGCAGGCGAACTCGGGAGTAGTCATCCTGCTCGACAGCGTTGAGCAGCTCCGTCAAACGGACCTTGAGCACATCCCACGGCAGATGGTCTTCGTGAGCGCTCATGATCATTGGATGAGGCGTCGCCACCACGTTGTCGCCAATCAGCAATTCTTCGTAGAGTTTTTCGCCCGGACGCAGGCCGGTGAATTCGATGGAGATATCGCCTTGAGGGTTTTTCTCCGAACGAATACTCAAGCCGGATAGGTGAATCATCTTCTCCGCCAGTTCGACGATTTTTACCGGCTCGCCCATATCGAGCACGAACACATCACCGCCCAGCCCCATGGAACCGGCCTGGATTACCAATTGTGCAGCTTCCGGGATGGTCATGAAGTAACGAGTGATTTTCGGGTGCGTAACGGTCAGCGGGCCGCCTGATTTGATCTGGCTGTGGAACAGCGGGATCACCGAACCAGAAGACCCCAATACATTGCCAAAGCGCACCATGGTGAAACGGGTTTTGTTGACACGGGACACGTTGCCTTTGTCGCCAAACAATACCGGGGCAATTTCGCGGCTAAGGGCTTGCAGCGTCAATTCGGCCAGGCGTTTGGTGCTGCCCATGACATTGGTAGGACGGACGGCTTTGTCAGTGGAAATCAACACGAAATTGGAAACACCGGACTGCAAGGCAGCCTGGGCAGTATTCAGAGTGCCTATAACGTTGTTGAGCACTCCTTCGGCAATATTGTGTTCGACCATGGGTACGTGTTTATAGGCTGCCGCGTGGTAGACGGTGTCTACGCGCCAGGTCTTCATCACGTCCAGCAACTTGTCCTTGTGGCGGATGGAGCCGAGGATCGGCAGCAACTTCACCGGCACGGACTCGCGGCAGCCGCGCTGTTCCAGCTCGGAAAGAATGCTGTAGAGATTGAATTCGCTATGTTCGAACAGCAGAAGCGTGGTCGGGCCCAGCGAGAATATCTGGCGGCAAAGCTCTGCACCGATTGACCCGCCCGCCCCCGTTACCATCACCGTCTTGCCTTTGATACAACGCGAAAGCAAATCCGGCTGCGCAGGAACCGCGTCGCGGCCCAGCAAGTCCGCGATATCCACTTCCTGGATGTCTTCGACCTTTACCCGACCGCTGGCCAGGTCGGTGACATTGGGGACGCTTCGTATGTGGAGTGGGTAACCCTCGAGCATATTGAGGATTTCCCGGCGCCGTGCACGGGTCGATGACGGCAAGGCCAGGAGGATTTCCTGGGCACCGGTGACATCGATCATCTGCTGGATATGTTTCGGTTTATAGACTTGCAGGCCGGAAATAGAGCGATCCGCAATATTTGCATCATCGTCGATAAATGCCACGGGACGCATGACCCGTCCCATGCGTAGTGCAGCGACAAGCTGGTTACCGGCCACTCCGGCACCGTAGATCGCAACCTTGGTCAAGCCGTCGTCACGATTGGTGAAGGGGACGTGCTTGGCAGCCGTAAACCAGTCACCCATGAAGTACTGGCGCATGCACAGGCGCAAGCCACCAATGATCACCAGGCTCAACCACCAATAGTTGAATATGATCGACCGCGGAACAACCGCCTCATGGTTGCTGTACCAGTAGACCACCACGGCCAATATCAAGGCAGAAAGGCTCACGGCCTTGATAATCGCAATCAGCGCATCGTTACCGAAGTAGCGCATGACCGCACGGTACATGCCAAAGCGGATAAAAAGAGGGATGGCGACCAGCGGAGCAGCAGCGAAAAGCCACAAGTGGACCCGCAGCGGGTTGTACATGTCATCGATGCCCAGACGGACGATGAAAGCCAACCAAAGGGCAAGCCACACCAACACCGTGTCGGTCGCAACTTGAATCAACCTTTTGCGCCGCCGGGGAAGTCCCAACAGATACGCCCTGACTTTATCCATAAATCCGTCCACCACCTCAGTGCTCTCCCTTGATCCCGCTACGTCGATCGGTCAAGCGTTCCGATACAGGAATAGCACTGTAAACCCAAACGACAAGGCTACTCGTCAGTTATTTGACGAGACACCTTCAAGCTGCCCTGCCCGGTACTTCAGCGCTAATAGAACCAACGGTACATAAGCGATGACCAAAGCCGTCGCACCATCCAGCTTGTAATACACCATGCAAAACGCCACCGGCAGTAACCAAAACAGGTTAATCAGGCCTACCGCCAGCGTGACCGGCAGGTGCTTGCCGAACCGACGCGATGCAAATTGATAGGCATGGCTGCGGTGCGCCTCGTAAATCTTGTCGCCGCGCAACAAACGGCGTAGCAACGTAAAAGTGGCATCAACGATAAAAACACCCAGGAGTATCAGCCAACCCCATAAAATATCAGGAGAAATCCATCCCGCCTGTAGTGATAAAACGCCAATCACAACACCGAGAAAACCACTCCCGGCATCCCCCATGAAGATTTTAGCCGGGGGGAAGTTCCAACAGAGAAACCCTGCGACACACGCGGCCAGGAGAACCGCAGGCCAAGCCTGATCCGCCGAATGGCCTGCCCAATACAGAAGACAACCGCCAAGGCAAATCGTTACCGCCTCAACACCGGCGATACCATCTATACCATCCATGAAATTATAAAGATTGAGCATCCATACCAGATAAATCACCGCAAGCAGATGGCCAAACCAGCCCAGGTTGATACTAACGCCATAGACACTCAACGCGGGCAGCCCACCCAACCAGTAAACCCCCCAGATCGCCGCCAGAAAATGTGCCAATAATCGCCAACGCGCGGCTATATGCCCATGATCATCCAGGAAACCGATAATTGCAGTCAGAGCACCCGCACCTGCCAGCGCGAAAAAAATGCTCGCGGGAATAAGGCCCTCGGAGAACAGCACTGCCAGAGCCAGGAGAAAGGTCAGTACGATCGCAACTCCACCACCTCTTGGCGTCGGAACCGAATGAGAACTGCGATTATTGGGAATATCGAGCAGACTTCGAGACAGAGCGTAGCGACGCAATATCGCAGTAAGAGCATAGGAAAGACCGGCCAATGCCAAAATGAGCCAACATAAGATCATCGTTTGCGGGATTCCAAAAATGGCTGCACAGCAGCACTTAATCCCCGATCAAGAGTGACAGGAGGCGTCCATCCCAAGAGGCGTTTGTTCTTTTCTATATCAACCTGCAGAGAACCGAAGAGTCGTTGTGCAATAGCGCCCTTACCCACCAGCCTTGCAACGAAACTCATCAACCCTACAGGCACTGGGATCAAGAAGACACGCTGCCCCAGAGCGCGGCCGATTTTACACAACAATTGAGTCGTTGAAACATCTTCGCCATCACTGACCAGAAACGTCTGATTTGCCGCTTCGGGGTGATCAAAGCACGTCACGACAAGGTCAATCAGGTTATCCAGACTGACCAGACTACGCTTGTTATCGACGGCCCCCAGCGGCAACGGGATACTTCGTTGAAGCCAGCGGATCATGCTGAGAAAGTTAGCTTTTACGCCCGGACCGTATACAAGAACCGGGCGGATAATCACAACCTCCATCGACACCGACTCCGCCAGCGCACGCAAGGCTGCCTCGGCCTCAAACTTGGAAACACCATACGGGTCTGCAGGTGCCGGTAAATCATCAGCTGTAAATGCCACACCCGGGGCAGTCCCTTCGCCGTTCACCTTGATCGAACTGATAAAAATGAAACGCTTCACGCCGGCGTCTGCAGCTTGTCGAGCCAGGTTCAACGTGGCCTCAACATTCACAAGACGAAAAGCGGCCAACGGGTCGGCCGACTCCTCGTTCATGACATGCACTCGAGCAGCAGCGTGAACCACGACATCAATATCGATCAGAGCCGCACGCCAGTTGAGATCAGGTGTCAGGCTTTTGAACTCAAACGTTCGAACCGACGGCGGCAGGTCAGCTGGCTTACTCCTCAGAGCGGCGACTGAAGAGTACTGACCTGTCCGGGCCAGATAACGCAGCAGCCCTCCTCCCACAAATCCCGAACCGCCAGTAACAAGAATACTTTCAGCACTCATTTATTGTGCTCTACAAAAGCAAAATCAAAGCGTCTCACAACGTCGCGGATTTTCGTGACCAAAGGTAACCGTAACAATACTTGCCGACCTCCATAACACGAGAACGAGATCCTGCTAATCATGTAGAAAAAACACATCAAGTTTTTGACCACGCCTCGAAAAAACACGTAAAACCGAATTCTCTTGTAATGATACGGCCGAACCGGATTCGTACCGTTACACCGCAGTTCCTGGCGGCGGGATATCCGCACACCAACAACAAGCATGCCTGAAAGCGACGCCAAACACCCAAAACCGCACACACCAGTCAACCCGCCACGCTCCGGCCCTTTCCCTCTATCAAATAGACGGGGATTTTCGGTACAATGCCCCTTTTGACTTGGGTCATACAACCCTATTTAACGGCAAGCGGTAACCCGCTGCGTGCTGCTGATAGGAACCAGTGAACCGTTCGGTCATTTCTCTGCAACGGAGTGCTTGGTGCCTAGCCCTTTTACACCAGATTTTCAAGTGGATACCAAACCAAACAGCCTCACAGGGCTAGCAGCCATCGATCCTCGTCCATCGCCAAAAAATGTCGCGGTGCTCATGTGCACGTACAATGGCCAGCGATTTCTGGCTGAGCAGCTGGAATCGATTGAACGCCAATCGCATGAAAGCTGGGTAGTCGCCGTCTCGGATGACGGATCGACCGACAACACTCTCGAAATAATCGAATCGTTTCGCGAACGTTGGGGGCACGAAAAAATCATCGCATTTCAAGGTCCAAAGCGCGGATTCGCGACCAACTTCCTCACTCTCGCGTGCAAGCAGTCCCTACATGCCGACTTTTTTGCGTGGGCCGACCAGGATGACATCTGGCTCGAAAACAAACTTGAAACCGCTGTGAGCTGGCTGCAAACAATACCTTCCGAAACTCCTGCGCTCTACTGCGGAAGAACTCAGGGAGTGGACACTCACGGGCACCCGCTGGAATGTTCGCCACTGTTCAAGCGCCCTCCCGCATTCGCCAACGCTCTGGTTCAGAGCCTGGCCGGGGGAAATACGATGGTCTTCAACGAGGCTGCTCGCCAGTTAATGGCGAATGCGGGCGAGAATATGGACATCGTCTCCCATGACTGGTGGGCCTATCTGCTAATAACCGGTGCAGGTGGAAAGGTCTCGTACGACCCCATGCCCTCTGTCCTGTACCGGCAGCATGAAGACAACCTGGTGGGCTCCAACTCAGGCTGGAAGGCACGATTACTGCGACTTCGCATGATGCTTAAAGGGCGATTCTCTGCCTGGAACGAACAGAACCTCCATTGCCTGTCGTCCGTAGGCAATTTACTGACTCCAGAGAACCAACGAACCCTCGAAAGCTTCAAATTCGCCAGGAAGAGCAACCTTGTCGGGCGACTTCTGGGACTCCATCGAGCAGGTGTTTATAGACAAACCACACCAGGCAATATCGGTCTGTTTTTTGCCGCCATCATGAAGGGCATCTGACGAATGAACGCCTGTTCACTCCAGCTATTAAAATCGATTGAATTGTCTTGCGCCGGCTGCGGGAAGCTTTTTCTTCCGGATCTGACGCGAATGGAGCTATTTCCTTGAACATGCATGACTCGTTTCCAACCTCTCCTTTAAGAATGTTGATTAGTGCGATCAAGAATCGACAACTGATTCTGCAACTGACGAAACGGGAAATCTCTTCTCGTTATCGGGGCTCGGTCATGGGCGTCGCCTGGTCGTTCATAAACCCTTTATTGCTGCTGGCCATTTATACCTTTGTCTTCTCTACCGTATTTCAAGCGCGCTGGGGTGCAAGCACAGCCGTCGGCTCGAAGGTAGACTTCGCGCTTATTCTTTTTACCGGATTGATCATTCATGCTTTTTGCGCCGAGTGCATAAACTCGGCTCCCAAACTGATCACAAGCAACGTCAACTATGTAAAAAAAGTCGTTTTCCCGATTGAAACGCTCGCCCCTACTTCAGTGTTGAATGCGTTGTTCCACTTGTGTGTCAGCCTGTCAGTCCTGATCGCTGCGCAATTGGTGTTCTATAAGGCAGTTCCCTTAACGGCGCTATACTTCCCGGTTGTCCTGCTGCCACTGGTTTTGATGGTGATCGGCCTATCCTGGCTTCTCGCTTCATTGGGTGCCTACATCCGAGACATTGGTCAGATCACGGGAATGGTGACGACAGCGCTGCTGTTCCTGTCGCCGGTTTTTTATCCGATCAGCGCGCTGCCGGAGGAGTATCAGGGATGGCTCTACATAAACCCACTCACCGCCATCATTGAAAATGGACGAGCAACAATGTTGTTTGGCCAAACTCCTGACCTTCACACTCTGGGCATCAGCTATGCCGTCGGCATCGTAATTTGCTGTCTGGGCTTTGCATTCTTTCAAAAAACTCGCGCAGGCTTTGCTGATGTCCTCTAACGATGTTGCCATTCACGTCAATGGCCTCTCAAAGCGTTTCAACATGTATGAGAAAGCGCATGACCGCTTACTCCAGATGGTGCTGCCTTCGAAAAAGCTCCACCAGGAGTTCTGGGCACTCAAAGACATCAACTTTGAAGTCGCACGGGGCGAGTCCGTGGGCATCATCGGCAAGAACGGCTCAGGCAAATCGACCCTTCTGCAGATTATCTGCGGCACCCTGACGCCCACGTCCGGCACCGTCAATGTTGATGGCCGCATCGCCGCATTGCTGGAACTCGGCTCGGGCTTCAATCCCGAGTTCAGCGGACGCGAAAACGTTTACCTCAACTGCGCGATTCACGGCATAAGCCGCAGCAAAACCGATGAGTTGATGGATGACATTCTGTCGTTTGCCGACATTGGCGAGTTCGTCGACCAGCCAGTGAAAACCTATTCGAGTGGTATGTTTGTGCGATTGGCGTTCTCCGTTCAGGCCAACCTGAAACCGGAGATCCTTATCGTCGACGAAGCACTGGCAGTGGGCGACGCGCTGTTTCAAAAGCGTTGCTATGAGCGTATCGAGAAGCTGACGAGCAATGGCACAACCCTTCTGTTCGTATCACACGACGAAGAGTCAGTGCGAACACTGACACAACGTGCGATTTTTCTTTCGAACGGAAAAATTCACAGTATTGGCACCTCGGCAGATGTAATTCTCGACTACCGCAGAAACCTGCACGAACAAGAAAGTCTTTATTTGCAGCAACTGACAAAAAACCTGTCGGAAAAAGCCGCCCAGCATCAAAAAGAAGAAGCAGTGGCGACCAAGGTCGATGAAAAAGCCGCTGACAGGTTTTCCTTTGGGAATCAGGATGCCGAGGTCCTGGACGTTCAGGTATTGAACGCCGAAGGCGAAGAAACCCAGGTTTTCTACGCAACGGATATTGCGATCATTCGCGTTGCTTTCCGCGCCAATGTTGACCTTGAGCATCTCAATGTCAGTTTGCGACTGCGCAACAAGGAAGGCGTGAAGATTTACTCTTGGGGCACACTGAACCAAGACATGGCGATTGCTGCCAACCTGACCACCGGTGAATCGTTCTGGAACAAGACATTCAAGTCAGGAACAGTGTCTTCCGTTGATTTTCAGTTTGAATGCAGCCTGGGCGCCAATCTGTATGAAATACAGGCTGCGGTCTCCCAGGAAGGCAAACCTTATTACGCAGAACAGCGCATTCTCCACTGGAGAGACGAGGCGGCATTCTTCACTGTGGCGACCAAACCGCGCGAGTACCATTTCGGAGGGGTACTTGACCTTCGCATGAAAGCAACTGAAATAAAGGGCTGAGCCAATGACAATCTCGAACACAACCATTCGCTCGGCTTCCGAAGCAGGCAGGACACCGCGAGCACTGACCACAGGTGAGCGCAGCCAGTTGGTTGCGCAGGTACTCTCTGCGTGTGGCAACGGCAAGTTGCTGCATATTGGCGTACCCGATCCAGAATTGTTGCGCGCATTCCTGATGGTCGGCGTACAGGTTTACAACGTCTGCCCTGGCGCCGCTACGCAAGAATTGAACACATTGCTGCCTGATCGCTTTGTCGAATGGGACGGCGAGGCCTTGCCGTTCAGCGATGAAAGCTTCTCTACAGTCCTGGTGAGCAATGCCATCGATCTGGGGCTCTCGCTCGAGCACCTGGCGCTGGAGACTACCCGGGTTTCGGAACGTAATATTTTCCTGTACCTGGATACCTCGTCCGAATCGAGCACCAAAGAAGCTCGCAAAGCCTGGGAATTGATCTTTTTCAATAATGGCGCGCGCAAGCATCCAGCCTACTACCGCGTTAACGACTACCAGTCGCTTGAGTACGAACAGGGCAATATTGCAATCCCTCTGGAAAAGCTACCCAGAGAAGCAGCGCGTCTTTACCCGCTGGAAGCACTGAAAGAAGAACGCGATTTGCATATGGACATGACCCGGGAGCCCGGGAGCCGATCAGACGCACATATCATTCGCTATATGTTGGCGAGCCGTTATGTACGTAACGGCGATCGGGTGCTCGATGCAGCCTGTGGCCTGGGCTACGGGGCCTACACCCTTTTCAACTGCTCTGATGCCAGCTCGATTCTAGGTGTTGATGGAAGCAACTACGCCATCAAATATGCTGAAGCGAGTTTTTCGGCGGTCAACTCACAACTGACGTTCAAGGAAGGCTGGCTGCCAGAGGCGCTCAACGAAATTCCGGACAACTCGATTGATTTCATTACTTCTTTCGAGACCCTGGAGCATGTGCCTGATCCTGTTGGTCTGATGGCTGAATTCTATCGGATACTAAGTCCGTCAGGCCGGATCGTACTTTCCGTGCCCAATGACTGGTCCGACGAAACCGGCGACGACCCGAATCCGTTCCACTTTCACGTCTACACTTGGGACCGCATTGTTAAGGAGCTCGAGAAAGACTTTATTCTCGAGTCCGCTTACGTCCAGACCGCAGATCAGTACAAGCCAAAAATCAACAACACTTACGAGTGGGCTGTTGGCATCCGCGAGATGTACGAAGTTGACACCGCGACACTGCAAAAAGATGACCCTTCCTGTGAGTGGTGCCTGCTGGTGGGGATGAAATCCCCTGTGCTCGGCAGTTCCGTGCCATACACCGAAACCACCTATGACCTCTACCCGGAGAACACCGAGTGGAAGGCAACTGACTTCACGGATTATGAGAACCCGTGGCTTGTCAAAGGTCTGGTGACCATCGGACATCGAATAGAAAACGACGAGAAGTTGCTGGATCTTGCAAATCAAGTAACACGTCAATCCTCTTTGGCATCGCCTGACTTGGGTGCAGCACTTTGCATCCAGGCATATCAACTCCTCAAACACGGCGAGTTTACGCTTGAGGACATTGAAGCTTTTTCGCTGAAAATCCAGGCTTATCTGGATGAACCCGATCAGTCGCCACAACAGCTGCGTTGGAAGGTGTCCCTGGCATTTGTCATGGCGCAACTGTGGCAGGCGACCGGTGATACATCCCGGGCAATCCCCCTCTATAAAACCTGCATCGCTTTTGACTGCACAAAGTTCAGCCCTACGCTGATCACCAAGCAAATAAGCGCCTACCTGAATCTTGGGCTGATCGAGTCCGGTCTGGGCAATACCACCCAAGCGGTAGAGTACTGGCGTGAAGGTGTCATCAGCGCAGAAAAAGCAATGGGCGAAGATTGGCGCGCGTCGATAGGCTCACTCGATAAACCGACCGATTTCGGCGTATCCGAACTCGGCGCCATCGTGGAACTGGCTTCGTCGTGTGCCTATTCACTGCGATACATTTCGAACGAAAAAGATCGTACACCTCAATGGTGGCATCAACACCTGCGCGACCGCAGCTCGCAGCTTTCTACGATCACGACCATTGTCGCGGAAACAAAACGCCTCAATGGAGTGATTGTGCAGAAAGATATCGCAATCAATGAATTGGTTCTGGAAAAGGGAAAAATACTCAACGAAGTAGCGTCCGCCACCCAGCAACTTCAGAATCAGGAAATATCGCTCACCGAAATTTTGGGGCAAAAAGACACTGTTATTGATCGTTTCAACTCTGAGCTGGCGCAAAAATACTCCGCCATCAATGAGCTGAACTCCGAACTGGCTAACAAAGAGTCGGCCATCGATCGTTTTAACAACGAACTTTCACAAAAATATTCGACCATTAATGAGTTGAACTCCGAACTGGCTAACAAAGAGTCAACCATCGATCGTTTCAACTATGAACTTTCGCAAAAATACTCGACCATCAATCAGTTGAATTCCGAACTCGCTCAAAAAGATACGGCATTCTATCAATTGAACTCCAAGCTGAATCAAAAAGACTCGGCACTCGAAAAATTCAACTCAGACCTGGCTCAAAAAGATTTGGCATTCGACCAATTGAATTCCGAACTCGCTCAAAAAGATTCGACTATCGAATATTTGAACTCAGAACTCGCTCAAAAAGATTTGGCACTCGACCAATTGAATTCCGAGCTCGCTCAAAAAGATTCGGCTATCGAATATTTAAACTCCGAAATCGCTCAGAAAGACTCGACTATCGATTATTTGAACGCCGAGCATTCCCAGAAAGACTCGGCCATCGATAAATTAAACACAGAGTTTGCTCAGAAGGATTTGCTGATAAATCATTTAAACTCCGAGCACTCTCAAAAAGAACAGAAGCTTGAGCATTTCAGTAGAAGCAGACTTCATCGTTTGAGCCAGGCCTTTGCGACACAACCCACGGATCTGAAAAAATGCCTTCGGCTGGTCTATTTAGCCGGATCGCTGATAACTCCATTGCCTGTACGACGCTTTTTGGCGCCGACAGTCAATAATCTGAAGCGTATTTACAGGGGAACGCCGGTTCTTTTGGAAGCCAACACAGATGCCAATATCAGCGCGGACACCTATATCGTAAAACAGCCCACTTCCGTGCGGAACAACAGGCCGCGCGTGCTGCACGTTATCGCCAACTTCATGACAGGCGGCTCCTCTCGCTTGGTAGTCGACATTTATGAATACCTCGGTGGCCGTTTCGATCAAAGCATTCTGACTAGCCTCTCCCCAACACCTGCTGCTTATGCAGGGATTACGGTAAAGGAAATCAAGCTTTCTTCGGACGAGCAGCCATTTGTCCAATACCTTGAATCGCTTCAACCCGACATCATCCATATGCATTATTGGGGTGATTGCGACGAACCTTGGTATGACCAGGCGATGCTTGCAGCGCAGCAGCTGAATATTCCGGTCATCCAGAATATCAATACGCCTGTGACGCCTCATAAATCATCTGCGATCAAGCGTTACGTCTACGTCAGTGACTATGTGCGCAACGTGTTTGGCCACGATACTGATCCGAACGTCACCGTTTATCCAGGTTCCGATTTTTCTATATTCGAAGCCAAGAGCCCCAACCTTTCCGACATAGACACTATCGGCATGGTTTACCGCCTCGAAACGGACAAACTCAATGCGGCATCCATCTTTCCGTTCATAAAAGCCGTACAAAAGCGACCGCAGACCCGCGTGCTGATTGTCGGTGGCGGAAGCCTGATGGAAGAATTCAAGAATGCCGTCAACACTGCAGGGGTCGGCGATAACTTCGAGTTCACGGGCTATGTGGCCTACTCCCAGTTGCCGGAACTCTATCGCCGCATGAAGCTGTTTGTAGCTCCCGTCTGGAAAGAGAGCTTCGGCCAGGTAAGTCCGTTTGCGATGAACATGCATGTCCCGGTCGTGGGATACGACATCGGTGCCATCGGCGAAATCGTCGATGATTCATCTCTGCTCGCACCTTACGGTGACGCAGATAGCCTGTCGGATATCATCGTGAACCTGCTGGAAAATACCTCCCGCAGAACCCTTATCGCCCAACGTCATCGTGAGAGAGCTCAAGCTCACTTCTCAATTAAAGCGATGATTAAAAGCTATGACAAAATCTATGCCGCAACCTTGGCGGAAAAGAAATAATGAAAATCGTATTTTTCGTACACTGTTTTTTCCCGGACCACTTTTACGGGACCGAAACCTACACGCTGGAACTGGCCAAGAACTATAAATCCTGGGGCCATGAAGTTGTCATCGTGAGTGCCTTGTTTCAAGGCGAACCGGCTGCTGAACAGTTGGTGACGACTTATCAGCACGAGGGGTTCGAGGTCGTCTGCATCGACAAGAACAAGATCCCTCACTCTACTATCAAAGAAACATACTATCAGGCCGAAATGCGTCCGGTATTAACCGACCTATTGGCAGAGTTGAAACCGGATATTGTTCATGTCACGCACTTGATCAACCATACCAGTGCCTTGCTTGAAGCGACCAAGGCGTTGGGCATCCCGACGTATGCAACCTTTACAGACTTCTTCGGCTTCTGCCTGACCAACAAGCTGGAAGCTGCTGACGGAGCGCTGTGTGCCGGCCCCTCGCCATCCAGAAGCAATTGTGTTGCCTGCTACCTGAAGGAGTCAGCTCGTACGGCCAACGACGGCTGGCTCAAATACGCAAAAAATGGCACATCAGCGAAGCTGATCGCCAGCGTGGCGACAACTTTAAGAAAACTGCCAGGAATCAAAAATGGTGTTTTCGACACGACGATAGATTACATCGCCGACCGTCCCGATATTTTGGGAGCCTTGTACAACGGATCCTATTCCGGTGCAGTCGCACCCACCACGTTTCTGAAAGAAGCCTATGTCAATAATGATATCAAGGTGCCTATGAAGACTCTGTGGTTCGGGATTGATGTAGACCGCACCGAGAAACCCGAACGCCCGGCTGATCACATTCCGACTATTGGATTCATCGGCCAGATTGCCCCACATAAAGGTACAGACCTGCTGATCGATGCGTTCAATCGGCTGCCTGTGGGCTCTGCGCGCCTGCTGATCTATGGACCGACAGATCAGGATCCGGCTTACATGGAAGAGCTGAAAGCCAAAAGCGCGGGTACTCAAATTGAATTCCGCGGCGTATTCGAAAGCAAGGACATGGCCAACATTCTTAGGGACATGGATACTTTGGTCATTCCATCGCGCTGGTATGAGAACAGCCCGCTGGTTCTTTTGAATGCACTGGCCACTCATACACCAGCTCTTGTCTCGGACGTACGCGGGATGACAGAGTTTGTAGAAGCCGGCGTAAATGGCGAAATTTTCGACAGAGGCAGCGCAGAGGATCTGTACCGGAAACTATCCGTCTGGGTTGCCAATCCGAAAAAGCTTTACGAACTGGCCAAAACCACGACGTATGAAAGAACACCAGAAATCATGGCAAAAGAGACGTTTGCCATGTACATGAAAACAGCTGGTTAAGTCTATAAGGCCGTTGATAGCAACTTAGCCAAGGATGGCTAAACATTCATCAATTCGAACTCGCTTTATAGACTAAAGCACAGGATCCATTTTTCATGCATGCGACAGTAAAACTTGACGCACTGACATCACTCCGCTTTTTCGCAGCAGCGATGATTGTTCTGGGCCATACACACGGCGCATTCGGCTCCTTCGGTTTGGCGACAACCCTCTCTCTCGCTCAGGGGGTCTCGTTTTTCTTTGTGCTTTCCGGCTTCATTCTTGCCTACAACTACCCTAGCCTTTCGACCGCCGCAGAAATAGGTGGCTTTCTAAAAGCCCGGATTGCACGCATCTGGCCCGCGCATATCGCAGCCATTGTCTTGCTCTACCTGCTGACATCAAGCTTAAATCTTGGCGCCCTGTCACACCTGCAGGCCGGATTTACAGCGCTGGCGAATCTCTTCCTGATCCAGTCTCTGATTCCTTTACGAGATGTGTTCCTGACTTTTAATGGAGTTGCCTGGAGCATTTCAACAGAGATGTTCTTCTACCTGACCTTTCCGCTGCTTATCACTAGCATCATCCCGGGCTGGAAGGCGAAACTGTTATTCATATCCTTCATAGTCGCTTTGTTCCTGGGATTCTCGATTGCGTGGAACATCCCTGCTGACGACGCCTCGTCACAAGTCAGCATGATGGGTTTATTGTATGTAAATCCCCTGGTTCGGCTGTTGGAGTTTTTCGCCGGCATTCTCGCTTGCGGCGCTTACCAAAAGATCCGGGCGAATGCCGACGGCAAGCCGGCCTCTCTGTTCTCTGTCGTCGAATGCCTTACAGTTGCTCTTGCTATAGGAGCAATGTGGCTCACACCTAAACTGACCACGTTTCTTGGCATGCACGGCGTTATCGGTACCGCATTAAATTATTACCTGATCAAATCCGGCAGTTTCGTATTTTTCGCATTGCTGATCGTTGCTTTTGCGCTTGGCAAAGGCATCCTTTCCCGAGCGCTGTCCAATCCACTGCTTGTGCTTTTGGGCGAGATCAGCTTTTCGCTGTACCTTGTTCATATGACACTGTTCCAATGGTATCTGGCGAACGAACCCTATTTTAGTAACATCCCCTTGTATGTCCGAGGCCCCGCATTCTGGTTGCTGGCCCTGGGGACAGCGTTCCTGATGCAAAGGGCTATCGAAAACCCTTGCCGCAAGCTGATACTAAGCATCAATAAAACTTCGATCTCAAAGGGCCTTGCATCCGCCTACCCTGCGAAAGCGATAGGCTACATGCTGGTCGCCGTCAGCCTGATAGTCATGCTGAAAACCTTGCCGCCGATGTTTGCCCCCCAAGGTTGCCAGTCCGAACAGTGCAACTATCTGGTCAAGAACTTCACGTTAAGCAAATCACCTCAATTTGGTGACAGCGTTCGACTCATTGCGGCGACATCCCGAAAAGCCACGTCTGGCAGCAGCAATATTGAGCTGGCATTCAAGCTGCTTCAACCGCTGCCAAAAGGCTACATACTCGCTGTCCACCTGCTCGACAAGAACTCCGAGATCATTGACAAGTCCGATACCTACTTTTCAAAATCCAGTAGCCTGCGCGCAGGTGACGAATGGGTGGAAGTGGCGACACTTGGCGGGAAGTCAGGTAATAGCCAACCTGAGAAACTGGGACTGGCAATTTATCTCGACCCTTCCCTACCCATGAGCGTGGAAAGTCCTGTTTCTGATTACAATGGGCGACGCGTGATTCTTGATTTATCAAGTATTCAGTCAAACTAAGGAAACCGGATCATGCTCCGCGACGATGAGAAAACCGAGATAGAAAACAAAATGCGCGATGCCGCTGCTCACCATGACAGGTGAGCCGTGTATTGCCGACGGCAAGCGTATTTTGTTGTGCGTACATCAATTTTTCCCTCAGTTTTCTGCGGGAACAGAGGTACTTACGCTATCGACGGCGCAATCGTTGCGAGCATGTGGGTATACGGTTGAAATCGTTACGGCCGCACTGACTGATCGGCAAACCCCGGGCACATCAAGTTACCTGTACCAAGGCTTCCAGGTACATCAATTAGAGATAACCTACCTGCCCGGACGTTTCTCTAGCGATGCAATTTTGAACGAGTATCGCAACACGGCAATCACTACTCCGTTCAGACGCTTGCTCGACGAGTTCAAACCCGATCTGGTGCATTTCTTTCACCTTAAAAACTTGACCACTGCAGCGCTTCAAGCGTGTTTTGACTATAAGATCCCCACTGTCTACACCCCCACTGACTATTGGATAACTTGTAGAGCCTGCCAACTGGTCAAGCCTTGGGGTAAAGAGGAATGCTCCGGACCCAGCCTGCTATCTGGGAATTGCCTGAAGCATGTGATCATGAACAGAAAGACCGGGCCTACTCGACGCCTTTTGAGCGTGGTACCCAGCGCTTTATTTTCTGCACTGATTTTTGCATCGTCATGGCTCACAGCAACTCGATTTAAAAAACACGCGCAAGTGCTTCGCGATTTAGCGAACCGTAAACAATCCATACACGACAGCCTGATCCAAATAGATAGAATATTGCCGCCTACCTTGTTTATTGAATCTCTGCTGCTCAACTCAGGTATTCCGCAAAAAAAAATAACTCGCTTGAGGTATGGGATCCAACCCCCTCTTATTTATCGCTCTGAGCCAACGCCAGAGATTTCGGTTCGTCGTCGCCCTGCGATCGGTTTTATAGGGACCCTCGTGGACCACAAAGGCTGCCATGTCTTTGCTCAAGCGATAAAGACAATTGCTGATGCGAATGTCGACTTCGTTATTTACGGCGACACTAATCAAAACCCTGAATACGTCAAGAAGCTGAATGCAATTATTCAATCGGACCCTCGCGTTCGTTTTATGGGTACGTTTCCCCATCAACAAATTGGCAACATTTTGCATTCCATTGATGTACTGGTCATACCTTCTACCTGGCGCGAAAACGCCCCGCTAGTGTTATTGAACGCAGTGGCTTGCGGTACACCGGTTGTTGCCAGCAACGTCACGGGTATAACCGAGTATCTGGGCGCTACGGACGACGTAACCTTGTTCGAGCCAGGGAATGCGGAGCAGCTGGCGGAACGCCTTGTGTCACGCCTTGCATTGATTAGTGACCCGGCTCACAATCAGAGCGCAGGAAGGATAGCCGGTGAACCGATGCATGCGTATATCAACACGCTTTCAAGTGTTTACTCGAGCCTTATCCACAGCTCATGAAGAATTGGAATAAATCATGAAATATGTAATTTTTGGTGGTGGTGGCTTCATTGGCTCGGCCATCGCGGACAGGCTCCTCAAAGAAGGTCACAGCCTGCGTATTTTCGAGCGACCTCGAGTTCCTCCTTACCGGACGTTTGCGCCCCATGAGTCCGTTGAATGGATTTCGGGGGACCTCCAGAGCAAGCATGATCTTGAGGAAGCTATCAAGGGCGTCGACGGCGTGCTTCACCTTGTGTCAACCACGCTGCCAAAATCCTCTAATGAAGATCCTGTTTATGACGTTCAGACTAATGTCATTGCCACCATTAATATGCTCAACGTCATGGTTGAGCAGAAAGTGGACAAAATAGTATTCATCTCTTCAGGTGGTACTGTTTATGGAAAACCCGTTTCATGCCCGCTGTCAGAAGATCATCCGACGAATCCGGAAGTGTCTTATGGGATCAGCAAACTCGCTATCGAAAAATACCTCTATCTCTATAGCAAATTACACAACATCAAACCCGTCATTCTGCGTGTAGCGAACCCATATGGGGAACGGCAACGCATCGAAACAGCACAAGGCGCCATTGCGGCGTTCGTTAGCAGGGCTGTGGGTGACAAAGCTATTGATATATGGGGCGATGGCTCCGTTACCCGTGACTATATATATATCCAGGATATCGCAAGCGCATTTTCCAAAGCTCTGGAATATGATGGCGAGCAAATTACTTTCAACATCGGCTCCGGCAACGGAACGACGCTCAATACTCTAATTGATCTGATAGAAAAGATTACGCACAAAAATGTTGCCCGCAATTACTTGCCTGCCCGACCATTCGATGTGCCAGTCAATGTACTTGACTGTACCCTCGCAAAGACACACCTTGGCTGGGAGCCCAAGCATTCACTAGAGGTGGGGTTGGCCCAGACCATTCGCTGGTACGTTGATACTCTAAAGAGCGAATAAGCACACTTTCAAGCCAAGCTCATGCTGTTTAACAACCATGAGTTTGGTAGTGGCTTAAGCTGGCAAGCAAGAGCTTCCTGGAGTTACAGCAGTTGCCACTCCCCTCTCGTTAAATGTTCCTGCCGACTATTGCAGTCAAGCAGCACACGAAGAAAAACAATATCTTGTCTCTCAATCGTCGACGACACTGCCATGACTTCAATGACAGCGCCAATAGATTACGGCGCCTGAAGCGCAACCAACTCTTCACCCACGGTTCGTCGGCCTGCCCTATCAGCTCTGCAATCACCCTCACCTGAGTAAACCACCAACCTTCGTGAATGGTCTTATATCGCTGCAGCAATGGTGACAACCCGGTGTTAGCACCGACCTGATTACTTTCATGCTGCCGATAAAGCACTGTTGATTTAGGGTCAATAAACCAGTCGTACCCGTGACTTCGAGCAAATGCGTAACAGTACCAATCATGCAAACTTACTTGTTGAAGCTGACTCCAATTCTGCAAGACAGCTTCTTTTAGTGCTTTAGCAAGCGGCTTGGTAAAAACGTAAGTACAGCCTGGGCCGGCCGCTTCGAAGAGATAGTCCCATGCGACCTGTGGTTGGCTCTTATCGAGTAACACCTTTTTTCCGCCTGACCAAAAGGCCGTGACGTTACTTGAATAGGCGTCAACCTTTCGCGCAGCCATGATTTCCATGGAGCGCATCAGCTTATCTGAATGCCAGATATCATCTTGATCAGCAAAGGCAACGGCATCGTAATTTTCAAAGTCGACATCGCGTATCAATCGAAAAAAATTGCGTGCAGCACCGCCAAATTGTCCTGCATCGGGTAGTAAAACAACACGCTCTTGGGCAGCGCAAAAAGCTTCACACCAGGACTCAGTTCCATCACTGGAGGGATCGACACTTATGTAGATCGTTACCGCAACAGAAGACTGGTCAAGAATTGATAAAAGCTGCTCCTCGATCCACTGCATGCCATTGTAGGCAGCCAGCAAAACCGCAATCTTGGGAAGTTTTACTGGCATGCCATTCCTGCTTGAACCGATTGAACGCTTTTTTTCGAGAAGGACTGGTCTTTCGAATCAGTGGGAAGGCGAGTCCAACAACTTCTGCAGGTACTGACCGTAGCCCGTCTTCTTCAGGGCGTCAGCTTGAGCACCCAGCTGCTCGGCAGTAATCCAGCCATTGTGGTAGGCGATCTCTTCCAGGCAAGCCACTTTCAGGCCTTGACGCTGTTCGATGGTATGCACGAAGTGGCTGGCTTCAAGCAGCGAGTCGTGAGTACCGGTATCGAGCCAGGCAAAACCGCGGCCAAGCATTTCGACGTTAAGGGACTTACGCTCAAGGTAAGCACGGTTGACGTCGGTAATTTCCAGCTCGCCGCGCTCGGAAGGCTTGATGTTCTTGGCTATCTCGACAACTTCGTTGTCGTAGAAGTACAGGCCGGTCACCGCGTAGTTGGACTTGGGCTTCAGCGGTTTTTCTTCAATGCTGAGAGCACGACCAGTAGCATCGAATTCAACCACGCCAAAACGCTCAGGGTCGGAGACGTGGTAACCAAAGACCGTCGCACCAGACTTCTGTTCAGTCGCAGAACGCAAGTTATCCGAGAAGTGCTGGCCGTAGAAGATGTTGTCACCAAGGATCAGGCAGCAAGGGTCCTTGCCGATGAACTCTTCCCCGATGATGAACGCTTGAGCCAGGCCGTCTGGAGTAGGCTGTTCGGCGTAAGTCAGCTTGATGCCGTACAGGCTGCCGTCACCCAGCAACTTGCGAAAGCTTGGCAAGTCATCAGGCGTGGAGATAATCAGGATCTCTCGCATCCCCGCGAGCATCAGCACCGACAGCGGATAGAAGATCATCGGCTTGTCGTAGATCGGCAACATCTGCTTGGACACGCCGAGAGTCAACGGATGCAGGCGCGTGCCCGAACCGCCAGCGAGGATGATGCCTTTACGATTTGTCGTGTTCATTTGTTCAGAACTTCCCTAAGCATTCGGGTTACACCACTTTGCCAATCCGGCAAGTGTAGAGAGAAATTGTCGCGTAGCTTCTGAGTATTCAAACGGGAGTTCAGAGGGCGACGGGCAGGTGTCGGGTATGCGGTTGTTTCGATCGGGCTAATTGACTTGACGGCAAGTGACTCGCCATTGGCCTGGGCAAATTCGATCACATGACTGGCGTAGCCGTGCCAGGACACTTCACCGCCAGCCGCAAGGTGATACAAGCCTGCCAGTTCAGGGCGCTGCATGACTTGCTGAATAGCCAATGCAGTCACATCGGCGATCAAGTCTGCACCCGTCGGGGCGCCGATCTGATCGGCGATGACGCTAAGTGTTTCGCGATCCTTTGCCAAGCGCAGCATCGTCTTGGCAAAATTGTTGCCGCGAGCGGCGTAGACCCAACTGGTGCGAAAGATCAGATGCTTGCAACCCGACGCAATAATCGCCTGCTCGCCAGCCAGTTTACTGGCCCCGTAGTGGTTCACCGGTGCGACGCCATCCGTTTCTTGCCATGGCACAGAGCCCTGACCGCTGAAGACGTAATCAGTCGAGTAGTGAATCAGCCAGGCACCCAGGGACGCGGCCTCTTCTGCCAGAACCTGACTTGCCTGAGCGTTCACACGATCAGCCAGTTCGGTTTCGGACTCGGCTTTATCGACGGCGGTATAAGCTGCGGCGTTGACGATAACGTCAGGCTTGACCCGACGGATAGTCGCACGCAACGCATCGAGGTCAGACAGGTCACCGCACAAACCATCGACCGTCTGGCGATCCAAGGCAGTCAGCTCGCCAAGTGCAGCCAAGGAGCGCTGCAGCTCCCAGCCGACTTGCCCGTTCTTTCCCAGCAGAAGGATCTTCATGCCTTGCTCGAACGATCCGCGTAGTTCTGGTCAATCCATTGCTGGTAGCTGCCGCTCTTCACGTGATCAACCCACTCAGTGTTGGTGAGGTACCACTCGACCGTTTTGCGGATACCGGTCTCAAACGTTTCTTCCGGAGTCCAACCCAGCTCACGCTGGATTTTGCTGGCATCGATCGCATAACGCTGATCGTGGCCCGGACGATCCTGAACGTAGGTGATCAGGCTGGCGTGAGGACGATGTGCGGAATCCGGGCGCATCTCATCAAGCAGTGCGCACAGTGTCTGAACGACCTCGATGTTCTGCTTTTCGTTATGACCGCCGATGTTGTAAGTCTCGCCGATGACACCTTCGGTCACGACCTTGTACAGGGCGCGAGCGTGGTCTTCGACATACAGCCAGTCACGGACCTGGTTACCTTTGCCGTAGACCGGCAGCGGCTTGCCTTCCAGTGCGTTGAGGATGATCAGCGGGATCAGCTTCTCAGGGAAGTGGCAAGGACCGTAGTTGTTCGAGCAGTTGGTGACCAGGGTCGGCAGGCCATAGGTACGGCTCCAGGCGCGAACCAGGTGATCGGAGCTGGCCTTGCTGGCCGAGTACGGCGAGCTTGGCTGGTATGGCGTGGTTTCCGTGAAGAGGTCTTCCGGACCTTCGAGGTCTCCGTAGACTTCATCGGTGGAAATATGGTGGAAACGGAAGTTGGCTTTACGCGCATCATCCAATGCCGCCCAATAGTGGCGTGCAGCTTCCAGCAGGGTGTAAGTGCCGATAATGTTGGTCTGGATGAACTCGGACGGACCAGAGATCGAGCGATCGACATGGGACTCTGCGGCCAGATGCATGATGGCATCGGGTTGATGTTCACGCAGGACACGGTCGATCTGATCGCGGTCGCAGATATCTACGCGCTCGAATGCATAACGCGAATTTTCGCTAACTTCGGCCAATGACTCAAGATTGCCGGCGTAAGTCAGCTTATCGACATTAATCACCGAGTCGGCAGTATTGGAAATGATATGACGAATGACTGCCGAACCGATAAACCCGGCGCCGCCGGTTACTAGAATTTTCACGCGAAACCATACCCTTGAGCTGCTGACAGAGCTACCAACCGAGCGCTGTCTGATCCATGAATGCAAAAGCCATAACTAAGCATAGCTTCTGACAGTGTCAGTCTGAACGGAACGGCAGGCGCCACTCTCCGGACAAGCGGAGCATTTTACAGCTTAATGAAGGTTTTACTAATGGATATAGACAAGCTGTGTAGCCAATTCGCCCTGCGCTCACATTATCGGAATCAGACAAGGCGCTTGCGTGAGGCCCGGGACGCACGCCCCAGGAACCAGCCCAAAATCGGCCCGATCAACATGCCGATCAGTAGTGCAAGAACCATTACCAGCGACACCGGTAGTTGCGGCCCGGCCCAACCAAAGAACAACAGTGAAACCGATTGCTGATTTTCGAGAACGAATGCCAGAACAACCAGAATCAGCAAGAGGAATACCAAGCCAAGGAGTACACGCTTGAGGCTACGCATGCGCCGAACCTTTAGTTATGGAGGTCAAAACCTTCCTCCTCTTCTTCGTTGACCCGATCACGCAGTTCTTTGCCCGGCTTGAAGTGCGGAACGAACTTGCCATCGAGGCTAACCGACTGACCGGTTTTCGGGTTACGACCCACGCGCGGTGCGCGGTAGTGCAGGGAGAAGCTGCCAAAACCACGGATCTCGATACGATCCCCGGTGGCTAGACATTGGGACATTTGCTCAAGCATGGTCTTGATGGCCAGCTCCACATCCTTGGATGAGAGCAGCCCTTGATGGGTGACAATTCGTTCGATCAACTCCGACTTCGTCATATTTTTCCCTTCTTTTTCAAGCAGCTAGATCAGCGCTTCAAAGGTTTTAGCATGCCCGGAGGAATTTGAACAGCCCAGGGTTTGACATATCTTTACCAGCCTCGAAATGCCCATTTACAGGACACCGAAACAGCCGCGGCACCACACTATCACCTGCAAATAACCAACATGGTGCGCGTAAGGTAGCCTGCTGGATTAAAGCCAAAAGGAAACTCATCCTCTTCTTTGGCATCGTCGGATCGTGCAACCACCTTGTACCCGGCAGCCTTGCACTCCTTGGCGGCTCGCTTGCGGCATTTCTCCCACCCGGAACCCAATCCCGAGCAATCGATCTCGATACCACTGACCCCGCGTACAACATGCGTCTTGGCGTTAGTAGTACACCCCGTCAATGTCAGCACAGCAATTGCGACAATGAGCTTGTTCATTCACTTCCTTATGCCGGACGCCACGCCCGACTCTCGTTCGCCCCAAGCGTAAGCCTAGCTGCAAATAAACGATTGATCCGACTAAAGAAAGAGACAGCATGCGGAAGGGATTGGTTCATGCCCCAAATTCCGGGCACAAAAAAGGGCGACCGAAGTCGCCCTTTTTCTATGGTCTTACAGAACTTAGTTCTGCTTGGCCATTGCTTCACGCAGCAGTGCAGCCATGGTGGTATCACCAGTGGCAGCGGCTTCCGTAGCTGGCTTATCGCGCAGGCTCTGGATAGCTTCTTTCTCGTCTTCAACGTCTTTCGACTTGATCGAGAGCTGGATTACGCGGCTCTTGCGGTCAACGCTGATGATCTTGGCTTCTACTTCTTCGCCTTCTTTCAGAACGTTGCGCGCGTCTTCAACGCGGTCACGGCTGATTTCGGAGGCTTTCAGAGTCGCTTCGATATCGTCGGCCAGAGTGATGATGGCGCCTTTAGCGTCAACTTCTTTCACGATGCCCTTAACGATTGCGCCTTTGTCGTTCTCTTGAACGTACTCGGAGAACGGATCGCTTTCCAGTTGCTTGATACCCAGGGAGATACGCTCACGCTCTGGGTCAACCGACAGGATAACGGTGTCCAGCTCGTCGCCCTTCTTGAAGCGGCGAACGGCTTCTTCGCCCACTTCGTTCCAGGAGATGTCGGACAGGTGAACCAGACCGTCGATGCCGCCGTCCAGACCAATGAAGATACCGAAATCGGTGATCGACTTGATGGTGCCGGAGATTTTATCGCCCTTGTTGAACTGGCCAGAGAAATCTTCCCATGGGTTAGATTTGCACTGTTTGATGCCGAGGGAGATACGACGACGCTCTTCGTC
Source organism: Pseudomonas nunensis (assembly GCF_024296925.1). NCBI lineage: Bacteria > Pseudomonadati > Pseudomonadota > Gammaproteobacteria > Pseudomonadales > Pseudomonadaceae > Pseudomonas > Pseudomonas nunensis. Next base: position 865,801 of record NZ_CP101125.1, on the reverse strand, counting down.
GATGTCCAGAACCATAACTTCCACTTCGTCGCCGACTTGTACGACTTTCGAAGGGTGGATGTTCTTGTTGGTCCAGTCCATTTCGGAAACGTGTACCAGACCTTCAACGCCTTCTTCCAGCTCAGCGAAGCAGCCGTAGTCGGTCAGGTTGGTTACACGAGCGGTAACGCGAGTGCTTTCTGGGTAACGGGCTTTGATAGCAACCCATGGATCTTCGCCCAGTTGCTTCAGGCCCAGGGAAACACGATTGCGTTCGCGATCGTACTTCAGAACCTTGACATCGATCTCGTCGCCAACGTTGACGATTTCGGAAGGATGCTTGATACGCTTCCAAGCCATGTCGGTAATGTGCAGCAGGCCATCGACGCCACCCAGATCGACGAATGCGCCGTAATCGGTGAGGTTCTTGACGATACCTTTGACTTGTTGGCCTTCCTGCAGGGATTCCAGCAGAGCTTCACGCTCAGCGGAGTTCTCGGCTTCGAGGACGCTACGACGGGAAACGACAACGTTGTTGCGTTTCTGGTCGAGCTTGATGACCTTGAATTCCAGCTCTTTGCCTTCCAGGTGCGTGGTGTCGCGCACTGGACGGACGTCAACCAGAGAACCTGGCAGGAACGCACGGATGCCGTTAACGTCGACAGTGAAGCCGCCTTTAACCTTACCGTTGATAACGCCCTTGACCACTTCTTCGGCTGCGAAGGCTGCTTCCAGAACAATCCAGCATTCAGCGCGCTTGGCTTTTTCACGGGACAGCTTGGTTTCACCAAAGCCGTCTTCAACCGAGTCCAGCGCAACGTGAACTTCGTCACCGACGTTGATAGTCAGTTCGCCAGCATCGTTGTAGAACTGCTCAAGCGGGATGAGTGCTTCAGACTTCAGGCCAGCGTGAACGGTTACCCAGCGAGCTTGGTAATCGATATCAACGATAACACCGGTGATGATGGAGCCTGCCTGAAGGTTCAGGGTTTTTAGGCTTTCTTCAAAGAGTTCCGCAAAGCTTTCGCTCATTTTAATTCCTGTTGAATAAGGGCGAAGGATACGCCCATCTCCACATCCCAGACGACGTGGGTTACGTTCATTTAAAGAAGCAGCGCAAGACTATGACTGGTCCCCTGCGCAGCTTCTTGGTCACCCGGCGATATCGCGAATGGCGATCTCGCTCATGATGCGTTCCAGCACCTGATCGATGGATAATTCCGTGGAATCCAGCTGTATGGCGTCAGCCGCCGGTTTGAGCGGGGCTACCGCTCGCTGGGTGTCACGCTCGTCGCGGACACGTATCTCATCTAGCAGACTCGACAGACTAACACCATCGACTTTGCCCTTCAACTGCAAGTATCGACGGCGCGCACGCTCCTCGGCACTGGCAGTGAGGAATATCTTCAGCGGCGCGTCGGGAAATACCACCGTGCCCATGTCGCGGCCATCGGCCACCAGGCCCGGCGGTTCCTGGAACGCCCGCTGGCGTTGCAGCAGCGCATCGCGCACCGCCGGCAGCGCAGCGACCTGGGAAGCCCAGGCACCGACCTGCTCATTGCGCAGGTCATCGGTGACATCGTCACCTTCAAGGATGATCCGCTGCGGATGACCTTCGGTCGCGCCGACGAACTGCACGTCCAGATGAGCGGCCAGCAGTTTCAGCGACTCTTCATTGGTCAGATCGACGCCATGATTGCGTGCAGCGAACGCCAACAGTCGATACAGCGCACCGGAATCCAGCAGGCACCACCCCAGACGCTTGGCCAGAATCCCGGCAATAGTGCCCTTGCCCGAACCGCTAGGTCCGTCGATGGTGATGACCGGTGGCTTGATAATCACGACTGAGCCTCTTGTGCAACACGGATACCGACCTGTGCGCACAGCGCCAGGAAATTCGGGAACGAGGTCGCGACGTTGGCACAATCGTGGATGCGGATCGGTGCCGTGGCGCGCAGTGAAGCCACGCTGAAGGCCATGGCAATCCGGTGATCGCCGTGACCGTGCACTTCGCCGCCGCCGATCAGGCCGCCGTCGATGATGATGCCGTCCGGGGTCGGCTCGCACTTGACGCCCAGCGCCAGCAAGCCATCGGCCATGACCTGGATCCGGTCTGACTCCTTGACTCGCAGCTCTTCAGCGCCGCGCAAGACGGTGCGCCCTTCGGCACAGGCCGCTGCCACGAACAGCACCGGGAACTCGTCGATGGCCAGCGGAACCAGCGCCTCGGGAATCTCGATACCTTTGAGTTTAGCTGCCCGTACGCGCAGGTCAGCGACAGGTTCACCACCCACTTCACGCTGGTTTTCCAGCGTGATGTCGGCGCCCATCAGGCGCAGGATGTCGATCACGCCGGTACGGGTCGGGTTGATACCGACGTGCTCAAGCACCAGCTCCGAACCTTCGGCAATCGACGCAGCCACCAGGAAGAACGCCGACGACGAAATATCTCCCGGTACTTCAATGTGGGTGGCGGTCAGCTTATGGCCGGACTCGACCGACGCCGTTGCACCGTTGACGCTGACCGGGTAGCCAAAGCCGCGCAGCATGCGCTCGGTGTGATCACGGGTGGGCGCTGGCTCGGTGACGGTGGTCTTGCCTTCAGCGTACAGACCCGCCAGCAGCAGGCAGGACTTAACCTGGGCACTGGCCATCGGCATGGTGTAGGTCAGGCCTTTGAGCTTGTTACCGCCACGAATGGTCATCGGTGGACGACCTTCTGCAGCAGTCTCGATCACGGCACCCATTTCACGCAGCGGATTGGCCACGCGATTCATTGGACGCTTGGACAGCGAGGCATCACCGGTCAGGGTGCTGTCGAAGTTCTGTGCCGCCAACAGGCCGGACAGCAGACGCATCGACGTGCCGGAGTTGCCCAGATAGATCGGACCTGGCGCAGGCTTCAGGCCATGTAGGCCGACACCGTGGATGGTCACGCGACCGTGGTGCGGACCTTCGATCACGACGCCCATGTCGCGGAAGGCTTGCAAGGTCGCCAGGGCATCTTCGCCCTCGAGGAAACCTTCCACTTCAGTGGTGCCTTCAGCCAGGGAGCCGAGCATGATCGAACGGTGGGAAATAGATTTGTCGCCCGGTACACGAATCCGCCCAGTCAGGCGGCCACCAGGTTGTGCCAGGAAAATCAGGTCGTTGGAGTTCATAGCGTCCACATAAGCCCGGCGGGCCAGGATTTTACTGAAATGTTCGCGGGCAACCCGGGCGCGAGTGAATACGCCCAACAATTGGTGCCCATCCCCTGCATCGACCGCGTCGCGCAAGGCGTCGAGGTCGCTGCGAAATGTATCGAGTGTGCGCAGGACAGCTTCGCGGTTAGCGAGGAAGATGTCGTGCCACATGACCGGGTCGCTACCCGCGATTCTTGTGAAATCGCGAAAACCGCCCGCAGCGTAACGGAAGATCTCAAGATTTTCATTGCGCTTGGCCAACGAGTCGACCAAACCGAACGCCAGCAAGTGCGGCAAATGGCTGGTTGCCGCCAACACTTCATCATGGCGCTCGACCTGCATGTGCTCGACATCGGCGCCCAATGCACGCCATAAACGGTCGACCACGGCCAGCGCTGCCGGATCGGTTTGATCCAGCGGCGTCAAAATCACTTTATGGCGACGGAACAGCTCGGCATTCGAGGCTTCCACCCCGCTCTGCTCGGAACCGGCAATCGGATGCCCCGGCACGAAGCGCGCCGGCATGCCGCCGAAGGCTTCGGTGGCCGCACGCACCACATTGCCTTTGGCGCTGCCAACATCGGTCAGGATCGCCTGACCCAGATCCATTCCGGCCAAACGCGCGAGCATTTTTTCCATGGCCAGGATCGGTACGGCCAGCTGAATCACGTCAGCGCCCTGGCATGCAGCGGCCAAGTCGTCTTCGCAGCGATCCACCACGCCCAGTTCTACCGCCAGTTTGCGCGATTGCGGATCGAGATCGACCCCGACCACTTCGCGGCACAAGCCACTTTCGCGCAAACCCTTGGCAAACGAACCACCGATCAACCCCAGACCGACCACCACCAGGCGCCCGATCATAGGTTCAGCAGATTGCAGTGCAGTGACATCAACCACGAGCCAGAACCTTGGTCAGCGCCTCAAGGAAGCGACTGTTTTCAGCCGACAGACCGATGGTGATGCGCAAGTGGTTCGGCATGCCGTAATTGGCCACCGGACGCACGATCACGCCTTCACGCAGCAAACCCTGGAAGACCGGCGCAGCGACCTGCCCCAGATCGACGCAGATAAAGTTGCCCTTGGACGGAATCCAACTCAGCCCCAACTCACGAAAACCCGCTTGCAGTTGCAGCATGCCGGCTTCGTTCAGGCGACGGCTTTCAGCCAGGTATTCGGCATCCTGCAACGCAGCGCACGCAGCGGCGAGGGCCAGGCTGTTGACGTTGAATGGCTGACGTACGCGGTTCAGCACATCGGCGACCACGGCGGTGGATAAGCCATAACCGACCCGCAATGCCGCCAGGCCATAGGCCTTGGAGAACGTGCGCGAAACCAGCAGGTTCGGATAAGCGGCGAGGAAATCCAGGCCATCCGGCAAGTCGCTGCCTTCGGCGTATTCAATGTAGGCCTCATCCAGCACTACCAACACATGGGCCGGCACGTCCTGCAGGAATTCGTCCAGCGCTTCGGCGCCGAACCAGGTCCCGGTCGGGTTATTCGGGTTGGCGATGAACACAACGCGGGTGTCGGCATCGATTGCCGCCAGCATTGCCGGCAGGTCATGGCCCCAGTCTTTGGCAGGAATAACCCGCGCTTCAGCACCTACGGCCTGAGTCACGATCGGATAGACCGCGAACGCGTGCTCGCTGAACACCGCATTCAGGCCCGGCGCCAGATACGCGCGGGCAACCAGCTCCAGAATGTCATTGGAACCGTTGCCCAGCGTCACTTGGTTAAGCTCGACGCGGCACTGCTCAGCCAGCAAGGTCTTGAGCGCAAAACCATTGCCATCGGGATAACGGGTCAGCTCGGCCAATTCTTCGCGAATCGCGGCCAATGCCTTTGGACTGGCACCCAGCGGGTTTTCATTGCTGGCCAGTTTGACTATTTTGGCCGGATCGATGTCCAGCTCGCGCGCCAGTTCGTCCACAGGCTTGCCTGGAACGTACGGCGAAAGTTGTTGCACGCCCGGCTGTGCCAGAGCGAGGAAGTCACCACTCATTTGCTACCCCTTAGAGAACTGCTTTCGGGTAGGAACCCAGCACTTTGAGTGCTACTGCTTCCTGACTGATCTTTTCCAGCACACCTTTGATCAATGGATCACGGTGATGGCCGACGAAGTCGATGAAGAACACGTAGGTCCATTTACCGCTGCGCGACGGACGAGTCTCGATCCGCGTCAGATCGATGCCGTTGTCGTGGAACGGCACCAGCAGCTCATGCAGGGCGCCGGGCTTGTTGCTCATGGAGACGATGATCGACGTCTTGTCGTCGCCGGTCGGCGGCACTTCCTGGCTACCGATCATCAGGAATCGCGTGGAGTTGTCCGGGCGATCCTCGATTTTCTCCGCCAGACGGGTCAACCCGTACAGGCCCGCAGCCATGTCGCCGGCAATCGCCGCCGAGTTCCACTCACCCTTGACCCGCTTGGCCGCTTCGGCGTTGCTGGACACCGCCACGCGCTCGACATTCGGATAATGGGCGTCCAGCCACTTGCGGCACTGGGCCAGGGACTGGGCGTGGGAATAGATGCGGCTGATGCTGTCGGTCTTGGTGTTTTCACCGACCAACAGGTGATGGTGGATCCGCAGCTCGACTTCGCCACAGATCACCATGTCGTGCTCCAGAAAGCTGTCGAGGGTGTGGTTGACCGCGCCTTCGGTGGAGTTTTCCACCGGGACCACGCCAAAATTCACCGCACCGGCCGCCACTTCACGGAATACTTCGTCGATCGCCGCCATTGGCTTGCTGATCACTGCGTGGCCGAAATGCTTCATGGCCGCGGCTTGAGTAAATGTACCTTCAGGGCCGAGGTAAGCCACTTTCAGCGGCTGCTCGAGCGCCAGGCACGAGGACATGATTTCGCGGAACAACCGCGCCATCTCTTCGTTGCCCAGAGGCCCCTGGTTACGCTCCATCACGCGCTTGAGCACCTGGGCTTCACGCTCAGGACGATAGAACACCGGCACTTCGCCTTCGGCCAGCGAGGCCATCTTTACTCGCGCAACTTCCTGGGCGCAGCGTGCACGCTCGCTGATCAGCTCCAGGACTTTGGTGTCCAGGGCATCAATGCGAACGCGCAGTGCCTTGAGTTCTTGCTCAGACATTAGCCGTGTTCCTTCTCGAACTCTGCCATGTACGAAATCAGTGCGTTGACCGCAACGATGTCGACGGCGTTATAGATGGAGGCGCGCATGCCACCCACGGAACGGTGACCCTTGAGGTTCAGCAGTCCGCGTTCGTCGGCGCCGGCCAGGAATGGCTTGTCCAGACGATCGTCAGCCAGGCGGAACGGCACGTTCATCCACGAGCGATCCGACTTGTTGATCGGGTTGCTGTAGAGGCCGCTGGCGTCGATGAAATCGTACAGCGTGCGCTGTTTGACTTCATTGAGCTTGCCGATGGCTTCAACACCACCCTGCTCTTTCAGCCACTCGAATACCAGACCCGACAAGTACCAGGCCAGGGTCGGCGGGGTGTTGTACATCGAGCCGTTATCGGCCGCGACCTTGTAGTTGAGCATGGTCGGGCACAGCGAACGGGCGTGACCGAGCAGGTCTTCGCGAACGATGTTGACCAGGATGCCGCTCGGGCCGATGTTTTTCTGGGCGCCGGCGTAGATCATGCCGAAACGCGAGATATCCACCGGACGCGAGAGAATGTCCGAGGACATGTCCGCCACCAGCGGAATGTCGCCGGTTTCCGGGATCCAGTTGAATTCCAGGCCGCCAATGGTTTCGTTCGGCGCGTAGTGAACGTAGGCCGCGTCTTTCGACAGGTTCCATTCGTTCTGGCCGGGAATAGCGAAATAGTCGTAAGGCTTGGCAGTCGCGGCAACGTTGACGTGGCCGTAGCGCGAAGCTTCTTCGATGGCTTTCTGCGACCAGATACCGGTGTCGATGTAGTCGGCCGAGCCACCTTCAGGCAGCAGGTTCAGCGGAATCTGGGCAAATTGCTGGCTGGCGCCGCCTTGCAGGAACAGCACTTTATAGTTCGAAGGGATATTCAGCAGATCACGCAGATCCTGCTCGGCCTTGGTAGCAATGGACACGAACTCATCGCTGCGATGGCTCATTTCCATGACCGACAGGCCCTTGCCGTGCCAATCGAGGAGTTCACCCTGAGCGCGCTTCAGGACAGCTTCAGGCAGCGCCGCAGGACCGGCACAGAAGTTATAGGCTCTCTTGCTCACATCCAATCTCGCTCTGATTTGGTGGTATCACGCAGTAAATCTGAAAATTCAAAATCCTGTAGGGGTCGTAGGAGCCGTAGGAGCTGTCGAGTGAAACGAGGCTGCGATCTTTTCCCTGCATCTGCGAAGCAAGATCAAAAGATCGCAGCCTCGTTTCACTCGACAGCTCCTACATGTCCTACAAGTCCTACATTCAAACAGGAGAAACAAGAAGGGGCGAATCTTCATCCGCCCCCTGCTTGTCCGCTTATTCCTGCGGTTCTTCGTCGGCTGCAGCGTCGAGTTGCTGGTCGTCGGCAACGTCGTCGATCACGACTTCACCGTCGAACACCGCACCTGCTTCGCCCTCTTCACCTTCGAGCTCTTCGCCCTCGACTTCCGACGGCTCCTGGACCCGCTCCAGACCGACCAGCGTTTCGTCGCTGGCCAGTTTGATCAGGGTCACACCCTGGGTGTTACGACCCAGGCTGGAGACTTCGTCGACGCGAGTACGAACCAGGGTGCCCTGGTCGGAAATCAGCATGATCTCCTCGCCGTCGAGCACCTGGACTGCACCGACCAGGCGGCCGTTACGGTCGTTGCTGACCATGGCGATAACGCCCTGACCGCCACGCTTGTACTCAGGGAACTCGGTGATCGCCGTACGCTTGCCGTAACCACGCGCCGAAGCGGTGAGGATCTGGCTGCCTTCTTCCGGGATCAGCATGGAAATCAGCTTCTGGCCTTCAGGCAGACGCATGCCGCGCACACCACGAGCGGTACGGCCCATGGCGCGAACGTCGGTTTCCTTGAAGCGAGTCACCTTGCCGCCATCGGAGAACAGCATGACTTCGCGGCTGCCATCGGTAATGGAAGCAGAAATCAGCACGTCGCCTTCATCCAGCTCCAGCGCGATCAGGCCGACGCTGCGTTGACGGCTGAAGGATTCCAGCGGGGTCTTCTTGACGGTGCCTTTGGCGGTCGCCATGAAGATGAAGTGACCTTCGGTGTATTCGTCGACCGGCAGCATGGTGGTGATGTATTCATCACTATCCAGCGGCAGCAGGTTGACCAGCGGACGACCACGGGCTGCACGGGACGCTTCCGGAATTTCATAGGTTTTCAGCCAGTACACTTTGCCTTTGCTGGAGAACAGCAGCAGCGTGGTGTGACTGTTGGCGACCAGCAGGTGAGCGATGTAGTCCTCATCTTTGACGCCAGTCGCCGATTTGCCTTTACCGCCACGACGCTGAGCCTGGTACGCAGCCAATGGCTGGGTTTTGGCGTAGCCACCGTGGGAGATGGTCACGACGCGCTCTTCTTCCGGGATCATGTCACCCAGGGTCAGGTCGAGACGGGCATCGAGAATTTCGGTGCGGCGCACGTCGCCGTATTCGGCGCGGATCACTTCCAGCTCTTCGCGGATCACTTCCATCAGGCGCGTGGCGCTGCTGAGGATGCGGATCAGTTCGCCGATCTGGTTGAGGATCTCTTGATACTCGGCCAGCAGCTTCTCGTGTTCCAGACCGGTCAGACGGTGCAGACGCAGTTCCAGAATGGCTTGCGCCTGCTCCGGCGACAGGAAGTACTTGCCTTCGCGCAGACCGTATTGCGGGTCCAGGGTCTCTGGACGGCACGAGTCGGCACCGGCGCGCTCAACCATCGCGACCACGGCGGAAGATTCCCACGCAGTCTTGATCAGCGCTTCTTTGGCTTCCGACGGCGTCGGCGAAGCCTTGATCAGGGCGATGACCGGGTCGATGTTCGACAGGGCAACCGCTTGACCTTCAAGGATGTGGCCACGTTCGCGGGCTTTGCGCAGCTCGAACACGGTACGGCGGGTCACCACTTCGCGACGGTGACGAACGAAGGCTTCCAGCAGGTCCTTGAGGTTCAGGATCCGTGGACGGCCGTCGATCAGCGCAACGATGTTGATACCGAACACCGCTTGCAGCTGGGTCTGGGCGTAGAGGTTGTTGAGGATCACCTCAGGCACTTCGCCGCGACGCAGTTCGATCACGACGCGCATACCGTCCTTGTCGGACTCGTCGCGCAGTTCGGTGATGCCTTCCAGCTTCTTCTCTTTGACCAGCTCGGCGATCTTCTCGATCAGACGGGCCTTGTTCAGCTGGTACGGGAGTTCGGTGATGACGATCTGCTGGCGGCCACCGACCTTGTCGATGTCTTCGATCATCGAGCGGGCGCGCATGTAAATGCGGCCGCGACCGGTGCGGTAGGCTTCGATGATGCCGGCGCGACCGTTGATGATCGCGGCGGTCGGGAAGTCCGGACCAGGGATGTATTGCATCAGCTCATCGATGGTCAACTCAGGGTTGTCGATGAGGGCCAGGCAACCGTCGATGACTTCACCGAGGTTGTGCGGCGGGATGTTGGTCGCCATGCCCACGGCGATACCGCTGGAGCCGTTGACCAGCAGGTTGGGAATACGGGTCGGCATGACCGCCGGGATCATTTCGGTGCCGTCGTAGTTCGGCACCCAGTCCACGGTTTCTTTGTGCAGGTCAGCCAGCAGCTCGTGCGCCAGCTTGGTCATGCGCACTTCGGTGTATCGCATGGCCGCGGCGTTGTCACCGTCCACCGAACCGAAGTTGCCCTGACCGTCTACCAGCAGGTAGCGCAAGGAGAATGGCTGCGCCATCCGAACGATGGTGTCGTACACCGCGGTATCACCGTGAGGGTGATACTTACCGATCACGTCACCGACAACACGGGCAGATTTCTTGTACGGCTTGTTGAAGTCGTTGCCCAGCTCGCTCATCGCGAACAGCACACGCCGGTGCACGGGCTTCAAGCCATCGCGCGCATCCGGCAGTGCCCGCCCGACAATTACGCTCATCGCGTAGTCGAGGTAGGACTGCTTCAGCTCGTCTTCGATATTGACCGGGAGGATTTCTTTGGCCAGTTCGCCCATGAGAAGCCTGATTCCTTTTTCTGGTGAAACTTCGTCACATCCATATGGGACGAACGAAGCTCGCCGATGCCGACTGATTGCCATGCACCGACTTACGACAAATCAACGAGTTATGCCATGGATCTGCGCAGTAAAGACAACCCCGTGGGACTGCCTCGGAAAACGCCGGATGTTATCACAAGAGCCGCCACGCACCTATCCCCCAGATGCGCATGGAGCATAGTTAGTTGACCGGTGACAGGCTTAAAGGGGACGAGAGGGGCTTAGAGCCGCCACAACCCCCTATTCATAAGCAAAATATGGGGTAGCAGGAGAGGTAGACCGCGTCATCGTTCTTCGCGGGCAAGCCTCGCTCCTACAGAAATGTGGAACCTGTAGGAGCGAGGCTTGCCCGCGAAGGCAATTTATCTGACAAAAAATACCGTCAATGCAGACGCTTGCGGCACATCAACTGCGCCATTTTCGCGGTATCCGGACGCTCGACGATGCCCTTCTCGGTGACGATCGCATCGATCAGGTCCGCCGGTGTCACGTCGAATACCGGGTTGAAGGCATCGACATCCGCCCCGACCCGCTTGCCGCCGACTTCCAGCAACTCGCTGCCGTCGCGCTCTTCGATCGGAATGTCGTCGCCACTGGCCAAATTCATGTCGATGGTCGAACTCGGCGCTACCACCATAAAGCGTACGCCATGGTGCATGGCGCTCACGGCCAATTGATAAGTGCCGATCTTGTTCGCCACGTCGCCATTGGCGGTGATCCGGTCAGCGCCGACGATCACCCAGGTAATGCCTTTGGTTTTCATGATGTGGGCGGCGGCGGAGTCGGCGTTGAGGGTGACGGGAATGCCTTCATTGGCCAGCTCCCACGCGGTCAACCGCGAACCCTGCAGCCAGGGACGGGTTTCGTCGGCGTAGACACGCTCGACCATGCCTTCAATAAAGGCGCCGCGAATCACCCCCAGCGCCGTGCCGAAACCACCGGTAGCGAGGGCGCCGGTGTTGCAATGGGTCAGGATCGCCTGGGCATTGCCCTGATGCTTGCGGATCAGGTCCACACCCAGTTGGGCCATGGTCAGGTTGGCTTCGCGGTCACTTTCGTGGATCGCGATGGCCTCGGCCTCCAGCGCTGCCAGAGGATCGGCATCGCCCTTGAGACGGTCCAGGCGGTCACGCATGCGGCTCAGGGCCCAGAACAGATTGACCGCCGTTGGACGGGAATCCGCCAACAACGCGTAATCCTCTTCCCACGATGCCTGCCAGTCATCGCCTTCGGCAATCCGGGCGCGGGCTGACAGCACCATGGCATAGGCTGCACTGATGCCGATCGCCGGCGCACCGCGCACCACCATCGAGCGAATGGCCTCGGCCACGCCAGCAGCGCTGGTATAGGCGATCCAGGTTTCCTCGAATGGCAAAATACGCTGATCCAGCAGGTACAGGGCACCATCACGCCAATCGATGGCCTTAACTTTCTCTGCAGCCAATAGTCGATCGCGCATCCTTCACCCCGCACTCATGAACAAAAGCCGCCGATTATAGCGATCCCCCCGCGAAGACGCTCGGGTATACTTCGCCATCCTTTACAAAAGCACTGGAACCGATCTTCGATGCCGAAACCTGCCGTTGCGCTCGACTTATTATTGCTGCCGACCTGGCTGGTACCCGTCGAACCCGCTGGCGTGGTTCTCAAAGAGCACGGCCTGGGCATCCGCGACGGTCGCATCGTGTTTATCGGCCCGCGTGCCGAAGCGCTGAAGTGTAACGCGACCGAAGTCCGCGAGCTCCCGGATGTTCTGCTCAGCCCCGGCCTGGTCAACGCCCACGGCCACGCGGCGATGACGCTGTTCCGCGGCCTGGCTGACGACCTCCCGTTGATGACCTGGCTGGAAAACCACATCTGGCCGGCCGAGGCCAAGTGGGTCGATGAAGAGTTTGTGCGCGATGGCACGGACCTGGCGATTGCCGAACAGCTGAAAGGTGGCATCACCTGCTTCTCTGACATGTATTTCTTCCCGAAGGTTGCCAGCGAACGCGTGCATAACAGCGGCATTCGCGCGCAAATCGCAATTCCGATCCTCGATTTCCCGATTCCCGGTGCCGCCACGGCGGATGACGCCATTCGTCAGGGCGTGGAATTGTTCGGCGATCTCAAGCACCACGAACGCATCAAAATCACCTTCGGCCCTCACGCGCCCTACACCGTGGGCGACGAGAACCTGGAGAAAATCCGGGTGATCGCCGAGGAGCTGGACGCAGCGATTCACATGCACGTCCATGAAACCGCTTTCGAAGTGCAGCAAGCAGTCGAACAACGTGGCGAACGCCCGCTGGCCCGCCTCGGCCGCCTGGGCTTGCTTGGGCCGCGCTTCCAGGCGGTTCACATGACCCAGATCAGCGATGAAGACCTGGCCTTGCTGGTAGAAAGCAACACCAATGTGATTCATTGCCCGGAATCGAACCTGAAACTGGCCAGCGGTTTCTGCCCGGTGGAACGCCTGTGGCAGGCCGGGGTTAACGTAGCCATCGGAACCGATGGCGCCGCCAGCAACAATGACCTCGACCTGCTCGGAGAAACCCGCACCGCCGCAATGCTGGCCAAGGCTGTCGCCGGCTCGGCCACCGCGCTGGACGCCCACCGCGCCTTGCGCATGGCCACCCTCAACGGCGCCCGCGCGCTGGGCATCGAGACCGAAACCGGCTCGCTGGAAATCGGCAAGGCTGCCGACATCGTCGCGTTCGACCTGTCCGGCCTGGCCCAGCAACCGATCTACGACCCGGTTTCGCAACTGATCTACGCCACTGGCCGCGATTGTGTGAAACACGTTTGGGTCGCCGGCAAGCAACTGCTCGACGACAAGCGCCTGACGCGCCTGGATGAAGCACAACTCTGCGCCACGGCCAAGGCCTGGGGCCAGCGCATCAGCGGCCATACCGAATCGTAAGCACCTCGGGCGCACGCCCGGGGCAACAGGATTTTTCAAGTTTTAGAGGACTTAAACCATGAGCAACGTCGACTACGCTGAAATCGCCAAATTCGAAGCCCTGGCCCATCGCTGGTGGGACCGCGAAAGCGAGTTCAAACCGCTGCACGACATCAACCCGCTGCGGGTCAACTGGATTGACGAACGGGTCAACCTGGCCGGCAAGAAAGTCCTCGACGTCGGTTGCGGCGGCGGCATCCTCAGCGAAGCCATGGCCCAGCGCGGCGCCACAGTCATGGGCATCGATATGGGCGAAGCGCCGCTGGCGGTCGCGCAGTTGCATCAACTGGAATCCGGCGTGAGCGTCGAATACCGCCAGATCACCGCCGAAGCCCTCGCCGAAGAAATGCCTGAGCAGTTCGACGTGGTCACCTGCCTGGAAATGCTCGAACACGTGCCGGATCCCTCTTCGGTCATCCGTGCCTGCTTCAAGATGGTCAAGCCGGGCGGCCAAGTGTTCTTCTCGACGATCAACCGCAATCCGAAGGCTTACCTGTTCGCCATCATCGGCGCCGAATACATCATGAAGTTGCTGCCCCGTGGCACCCACGACTTCAAGAAATTCATCCGCCCGTCCGAGCTGGGTGCCTGGAGCCGCATGGCCGGCCTGACCGTCAAGGACATCATCGGGTTGACCTACAACCCGCTGACCAAGCACTACAAACTGGCGGCCGACGTGGACGTCAATTACATGATCCAGACCCTGCGCGAGGAGTAAGCCGATGCGAATCAGAGCAGTCCTTTTCGACATGGACGGCACCCTGCTCGACACTGCGCCGGACTTTATTGCCATCTGCCAGGCGATGCGCGCCGATCGCGGCTTGCCGCCGATGAACGACAAGCACATTCGCGACGAGATCTCCGGCGGCGCCAAGGCGATGGTCGCGGTGACTTTCTCCATGGACCCGGAGTCGCCAGGCTTCGAGGAGCTGCGCCTGGAGTTCCTGGAGCGTTACCTCAAGGATTGCGCGGTTCACAGCAAACTCTTTGACGGCATGGGCGAGCTGCTGGCCGACATCGAGAAAGCCAAACTGATCTGGGGCGTGGTGACCAACAAACCATTGCGATTTGCCGAACCGATCATGCAGCAACTGGGATTGGCCGAGCGCTCGGCGCTGCTGATCTGCCCGGATCATGTGAAGAACAGCAAACCGGACCCGGAGCCGTTGATCCTGGCCTGCAAGATGCTCGACCTGGACCCGGCCAGCGTGCTGTTTGTCGGCGATGACCTGCGCGATATCGAGTCGGGCCGCGACGCCGGCACCAAGACCGCCGCCGTGACCTATGGCTACATCCATCCGGACGACAACCCGCGGCATTGGGGCGCGGATGTGGTGGTGGATCATCCGCTGGAGTTGCGCAAGGTGCTGGATAGCGCGTTGTGCAGTTGCTAAGAATCGATTTTCCAATCCTGATTTCGGGTTGTCGGCGCTGACGCCTTCGCGAGCAAGCCCGCTCCCACATGGATCTCGCTGTACCTGTGGGAGCGGGCTTGCTCGCGAATGGCCACGCCGCGGTCTGCATTCTGATTTGTTGAGGTTTTTTTATGTTTGATTATTCCGCCCGCCCTGAATTGCTCAAGGACCGGGTCATCCTGGTCACCGGCGCTGGCCGTGGCATCGGCGCTGCGGCGGCGAAAACCTACGCCGCCCACGGTGCCACCGTATTGTTGCTGGGCAAGACTGAAGCCAACCTGACTCAGGTCTACGACGAGATCGAAGCAGCCGGGCATCCACAGCCGGCGGTGATCCCGTTCAACCTGGAAACCGCCCTGCCCCATCAATACGATGAGTTGGCGGCGATGATCGAGACTGAGTTCGGCCATCTCGACGGCTTGCTGCACAACGCGTCGATCATTGGTCCGCGTACGCCGATCGAGCAGTTGTCCGGCGAAAACTTCATGCGCGTCATGCATGTCAACGTCAACGCCATGTTCATGCTTACCAGCACTTTGCTGCCGTTGCTGAAGCTGTCGCAGGACGCCTCGGTGGTGTTCACCTCAAGCAGCGTCGGGCGCAAGGGCCGGGCGTACTGGGGCGCTTACGGTGTCTCCAAGTTTGCCACCGAAGGGCTGATGCAAACCCTGGCCGATGAAGTCGATACCGTGGCACCGGTGCGCTCCAACAGCATCAACCCCGGCGCCACTCGCACCAGCATGCGCGCCCAGGCTTATCCGGGTGAAAACCCGTTGAACAACCCGACGCCCGAAGAGATTATGCCGGTCTACCTGTACCTGATGGGCCCGGACAGTACGGGCATCAATGGCCAGGCGTTCAACGCTCAGTAACGCCCGCACGTCGCTTTTGTGCCGCGACATTTAACCGTCGCGGCACATTACAATCGCTGCAACTTCTGCCCTTTCCAGTCAAACAAATGCCGCCGATCTCGGCGACATTTCTCGAAGAACGCTCTAATCCAATGAATTAGAACGGTTTTTATCCGAATGAACCGAATGGCACGACTTTCGCTCTAATTTTGTTCAGACACGCAGTGTGACAGCAGCTGGCGTTAGCGCCTGAGTCGATAGGTTACTTATATTCGGCAAAGCGGACTAAACTCGTACCAAATGTCCTACGGGACTGATGGACCAGTATGACGCGCAGCCCAAAGCCGCTCTCACCCAGCCTGTAAGACAGCCTTACTGCTTAGGGGCTCACGCCATATGAAATCGCCTTCCCAGACCAACGCAATTGACTTCGATAGCGCCAAATTGCAACGCCTGGGCTTTGGTCAGCAGCCTCCTCTCCTGGAGCGGCCGGTCAGTCTCGCGCAATTGCGCCAGCAACTGGGCCTGCAACTGCAAACCAGTCTTGAGCCGCAACGCATTCTCGGGCTCTTTTTCCGCGAAATTCAGCGCCTTGTTCCCCTGGATGCCTTGAGCTATGAGCACAAGACCAGTGACCTGCGTCTTGAATTCGGTCAGCGCGGTCATCATACGGTCAGCTACAGCCTGAGCCATGAAGGTGAACATCTGGGTGAGCTGGTGTTCCGCCGCAATCAGCGTTTCAACGAACAGGAACAAGGCAATCTGGAGTCGCTACTGTCGGCGCTGCTGTATCCGATGCGCAACGCCCTGCTCTACCGCGCCGCGACCCAAAGTGCCCTGCGTGACCCGCTCACCGGCACCGGCAACCGTGTCGCGATGGACCAGACCCTGCAGCGGGAAATAGAAATGTCACGGCGTCATTTGCAGCCTTTGTCGTTGCTGATGCTCGACATTGACCACTTCAAACGGGTCAATGACAGCCACGGGCACAGCGCCGGCGATGAAGTACTCAAGGCGGTTGCCGCCTCGATCAAAGGCCAGTTGCGCAACGTGGACATGGTGTTCCGGTTTGGCGGCGAGGAGTTTTTGATTCTGCTGTCCAACACCACGCGGGAAGCGGCGGCGATGGTCGGCGAACGCCTGCGGTTTGCTGCCCAGGCTCAGGAATATTGCGCCGATGGCCAAGTGATCGAGCTGACGGTCAGCCTCGGTTGCTCGACCTTGCTGCCCGGCGAGTCCGCCGAAAGCCTGTTGCGCCGAGCCGACAGCGCGCTGTACGTGGCCAAGCGCGAAGGACGTAATCGCCTGGCGATGGCGGGCTAAGCACTTAGCCACACCGCATAACCAATGTGGGAGCGGGCTTGCTCGCGAAGACGGACTGACAGTCACCCTTTAAGTCGACTGATCTACCGCTTTCGCGAGCAAGCCCGCTCCCACATTTGGTTTGTGTTGCCTTAAGGGATCAACTCTCGACCAACGCCATCCTTTCCCGAGCTACCGGCGCCCGTTCAGCGTGTTCCTGCTGCATGCAGCGCTCCAGGAACAGGAACATGTAGTCGTAGCTCTTGCACACCGCTTGGCGCAGTTCCACTTGCAGCGCTTTGCTCGGGTTCGTACCCGCGAGGGTGCAGATGATTTCCAGTGCTTCCCATGGATGGGCATCATCGTACTGGGCATGCATCTTCAGCCACTTCATGGCGCGTTTGCGATCTTCCTCGGGGAAGGCTGCCGCATAGACACCACTCGAACACACCAACGCGGACCACTCCCCGGTCGCGCCTTCGATGGCGTAGTTAGTGGCGGCGATGGCCACGATCAGCGAATCCGCCGAACTGGTGTGCCAGCACCAATGGCTCAACGCATGCAGTTCAGGGGCAACCTGTTGTGCTTGCAGATCTTCCAGGCTGACACCGTGCGCGCGGCTCCAGTGCACCCAGTAATCGGCATGATTGAGTTCGACACGAATGTTACGCATCAGCCAGCGACGCGCCATGTCTTCGCCGGGGTGACGAGCGAAGCGGGTCTTGGTGAGGTTTTGTGCCATATATAACGCGAACTGCTCGACCACCGGCCAGCCCCCTATCAGGTACTGACGCATGGTCTTTGCGCTGAGTTTGTTATCTCGCATGCGCTGATACAGTTCGTGTTCGACAACCCGGCGCTTACTCTCGCTGCAATCCTGGATCAGTTGCTGAGCCCAGGCGGGATAACTTGCAGCTTCCATGAGTGGTCCGGTTCGGTTGAATGTGTCGATCACTGTTCGGCTCCTTTTGATTTGTGATTGTAAGATCAGCAAGAGATTTCAACGGAACGTGCCAGGCGCCTTGAATAACAGAGGCTGTGGTCTGGCGGGACGACTTTGCAAGCTGTCACAGGTAAACAATTGCGGGCGTTCTATAACATACCCTTGAGCGTAATCGACACCGATTTCGAGCAATGCCTGCTCGATCTGGGGTGTCTCGACAAACTCGGCAATGGTGCGTTTACCCATGACATGGCCGATGTGGTTAATCACCTCGACCATAGCGCGGTTAATCGGGTCGTCCAGCATGTCCTTTACGAAACTCCCGTCGATCTTCAAGAAGTCTACAGGTAAATGTTTCAAGTAAGCGAACGAGGACATTCCGGCGCAAAAGTCATCAAGTGAGAAGTGGCAACCTAAACCTTTGAGTTCATTAATAAATCTGATTGCACTTCCTAAATTCGAAATAGCGCTGGTTTCTGTAATTTCAAAACAAATCATTTCAGGAGGAATAGCGTAAGTAACAAACTGTTCACGCAGGAAGTCTAAAAACGCCTCATCTCCTATGGTAATACCTGACAGATTAATCGCACACATAGCCAACGGACCTTTGCGCTGTTCGGCAATACATTGCGCGATGATCTTAAATACATTCTCCACAACCCAGCGATCCAGTGACGTCATCAAGCCATAACGCTCGGCGGCCGGAATGAAACTGTCGGGCAAGATCATCCGCCCGGCTTCGTCATGCAGGCGCAGCAGTATTTCAATGTGCCCGCCGCCGTGCTCGACATGCCCCAGGGGTGCAATTTCCTGGGCGTACAGGCAGAAGCGGTTTTCCTCCAGGGCCATGTGCAAACGTTGAACCCAGGCCATCTCGCCGAAACGCAGGGACAGTTCCGAATCGTCGGCGTGGTAGACCTGCACCCGATTGCGGCCCTTTTCCTTGGCCATGTAACAGGCCATATCGGCGGCGCGTAGCGAGGATTCAAGGGTGGTAGGGGTTTGCGCGACATGCACCAGGCCGATGCTGACGGTGGTCAGGAATGGTCGGCCCTTCCAGACAAAGTGCAGGTTCTGCACAGTCTGGCGCAGCACCTCGGCGATTTTTTCCGCATGCTCCGGTGGACAGTTCTCCAACAGGATGCCGAATTCGTCGCCGCCCAGCCTGGCCAGCGTGTCCCCTTCGCGCAGACCGGATTGCAGAAGCGCGCAGATGTGTCGCAGCAGCTCATCCCCCGCCGCATGGCCGCAGGTATCGTTGACCAGTTTGAACTGGTCCAGATCGAGGAACATCAGGGCGTGGCGCCCAGGCTGGCGCGTGAGGTTGTGCAGCGCCTGCTCCAGGCGATATTCGAATTCACGGCGGTTGGCCAGCCCCGTCAAGGCGTCGTGGGTGGCCTGCCAGGACAGGTTGGCGATGTATTGGCGTTCCTGGGTCATGTCGTGCAGCACCAGCACCGTGCCGCTGACCTTGCCGGCATTGCGGATCGGCGCGCCAACCAGGGTCACCGACACCGTGCTGCCATCCAGGCGCTGGATCAGTTTCGAATGCTCGCTGCCGCCGCTGAGCTGGCCACTCAAGATGTGCTCGATCAAAGTAAAGCCGTCGGCCTGGGCATTCTCGTCCAGCAGATTGAACAGCGCCGCCAGCGGCAACCCGGTGGCCTGCTCGGCTTTCCAGTGGGTCATGGCTTCGGCGGCAGGGTTCATATAGGCAATCGCCCCTTCGACATCCGTGGTGATCACGCCATCGCCAATCGACTGCAAAGTAATCTGCGCCCGGTCCTTCTCCAGTTGCAGAGCTTCGGCGAAAGCATGGCGCTGCTTGAGCAGTTTGTGGGTGCGCAGCAATGCCAGGACGATCAGCCCCAGCGCAGTGGCCAGGTTGGTCACCAGCAACAGCCGCAGGATCAATCGCGAGCCCTCGCCCAGCGCGTCGCTGAACGCCTTGGCGGCCGGGGTTACGCTGTCGTTGATGGCAAAGATCTGATCCTTCCAGCGCTTGATATCCGCAGCGGTGGCCTGATTATCGACGACACGCTGGTGCATCTCCCGGGCGACGTCATCGAGTTGCACCAGGTAAGCATCGCCCACAGTCCAGCGGTCGATGGCTTTTTCCAGGTAACTGAAGTGACGAAAGTTGAGGTACAGCCAGATCAGGCTGGCGACGTCGTCCGGATGGTTCCCGCCCTTTAGAATCCCCACGCGTGCGGCTTCGAGGTCCGGCGGCTGCTTGTCCAGCGCCACGCGCAACTCATGCCCACCCTGAGGCACGGCGATGGCATCCTGATATTTGCGGAAGATCGCCTCGTCGCGATTGTCGGCGTAGAGGTTGAGGTAATAGATGGCGTCTTTCTGGCCCTTGGACCACAGGCTTTCGCCGGCCACATAGCCGCGCACCGCCGATAGCACATAGAGGCTGACACCGCCGAGCAACGCTTGAAACAGCACGACGGCGATAAACGGCCAGACGATGCCCAACAATCGTGGCGTTCCGAGAGTCCGTTTTGGCTTCATGAGGTCCCTTGCATTGGCACTGCCCTGATCATCATCCAGATCCCGCCACTCCCGCAAGACTAGGAGGCGATCCCTCTCCCTGCAAGGGGCGGGACGTACACCCGGCGAAGATGCATCGTCCCAGCATAGAGCAACAACGTGACCTGCGCCGTCAGTTGACCGTTAACAGGAGCCGCTGCGACTAGTGATTAGTCGTTTGTATATATATGTACCGCACTTGCTCTTTGCCTACTCGCTTAACTGGGCGCCGGCCCTGCCCTTCCATCAATCAATGGAATGCAGGTTAGCGAGCAACTTTGCGAAGAGAATCATTATTCATGTCCACCGCATTAACAAACACAACCGTACAGTCCGCCACCCACTACACCCAACGACATCAAGGCCAGTTGGAAGACTACAACCTGCTGCTGGCCGCCCTGCGCGATCCTCAACTAGCCGGCGACCAGTTGTTACGACCCAGCCGCTTTTCACCCATGGATCTGGACAGCCGAACAGCACAAGACGCATTGAAGGCTCTGGAACAGCTCACGGAACAAGAAAATCGTGAAGCACCAAGTGTTGAGTCCTACAGCAAGTTGACGATTCCATCAAAAAAGGACCAGCCCACTGATGGAAACCGCACCAGTGTCAGCAAAGCAGTAACACCCCGCTTACCGACTACACATCCTAAATGGCAGGTTTACCAGGATGCCCTGGACAACGCAGTGCAAGCCCTCGGTGGAACGATTCGTCGCGATGGCCAGTTCAGCCTTCAACACATGGCCCGCTACTACGGCAACGCGCCCGGTGATTTGCAAAGCCCTGCTCAACGTCAGTCAGCCATCGACGCACTGGAAGAAAAACGCGCCTGTCATGTGCTTGAACTCGAGAATGGCCTGGAGCTCGACGAACTGTTGCACCACGTTCGACCCGAAGGCCAAAAAGCCCACGAATCCTTGCTCCAGAGGGCTCCGCACCTGGCGCAAGACCCCGCGTTCAAGGACTATCTGGCCCGACGATCCGACGCACTGATTATCGAGACAATAGTCGCTGTTTTACCGCCAAGGACTACGTTGGTTGCTTATTTGAGCTCGGGGTTTGACCTGAAGGTTGAACCTGAAGCGATTCGCGCCAAACCGACGGTCTATCTGCAGAAGCTGCTGAACGTGAATCGGGCCCAAACCCTCGCAGGCCTGTTGATCAAGGCGCTAGGCTGGTATGGCGCCAACCCTGGCGAGCAGACGGCGCCCTCGGTGCGCAACAAACTGGTGTGTCACGCCATCCGCCTGTACTGCCATGCGCCATCCGCCGAGGCGCCCGATGAAATCGCCGGCTACAACGTGCAAAAAACCGGCAACTGGGGGAAAAGCTATCAAAGCATACGGGCCGAATTCGAAGCGCACCTGCTCAAGACTCGCCGTGCATCGTCAGTAAATGAAGCCATTATCCTGGCCCGGATTTATCAGGCAGCGCTTCCAAAAACCTTTTCCATCCGCGACATCCCGGCAGAACTGCCCTACCGCAGCTCGGTCGTTTGGGTGAATTTTGCCCATGCTGTGCTGTTGGCGGAAGCCTTGGGTGAAGGTCTGTTGCAGCGTTTGAGTTTTCAGCAGTTGGTGGAACTGCCACTTGCCTTGAGCGAGGACGCATCCGAAGAAGATCTGGCGAGCATCGCATTGGCACGTGTTGTCCCAGCACTGGAGTGGGCCGTTACCCAAGGCATTGTCATCCAGCGAAAGGACATGGACTACAGCGTCGCTGAAATCGAGCAAGCCGTGAAAGCACTCGATGAGCACAGCGAGCAGTTGCGCAGCGCCATCACCCGGATCGATGTCACTCCGCCGGATCGGCTGGCCATGGCCAAAGCGCAGAAGGACAAGTTATTCCCGGGTGCAGGTTTTGACGATGGTCGCAAACTGGTGTTGAAGGAAAAACCGGCACATGTCGGTCCGGGCCTGCTCAAAACGCCATCATTCGTTGTTTCCTACACCTTTGAGGATGTGTGCGCCGACGGTCAGTTCAATCAGGGCAAGACTTGGCTGATCACTGAAACGGATGGAGAAACCACGGACAACTTATGGGTCCGGATGGATGCTAAACGGAGGCTGTTCACCAACCACTTCAGCGGATTCGATGAGCCTCCCCACGCCCCCTACTTCAATCCTAACCGCAAGGTATTGCCCGATATCTCCGCGCAGTTCCAGACAAAACTGGACGCCCATCTCGTTTCGATCAAAGGCGCTTATGAAACCCTGATCATCAGCCTGTTCGCCACACTGCCGCCGGCTGATCGCCAAATACTGGATCGAGGGAAAGTCCAGTTGCTGTCCCTGCGGGGAGAAACCAAAGACCTCCGGGCCATCTTTGAAAAGCCTGAAATGACCATGCCCCTCAGGACCCGAATGGGCTTTGTCCTGCGAGTCACCCATGAGATACGCTCGTACTACTACGAAGTGCTGCCTAGGACCGGGTTTATCCGCCGCCGCGACGATATCACCTCCGATATGCTCGGCCCCGCGCAGGAATTCGCCTTTTTTACCGCAGGTCCCGGGGCACCTTTTATTCCGGAGCAGGAAACGCTCTTCTCGCTGCATCCCGACCTGGTCAACCGTAGCAAATCACTGCCATTCGATTGGGACGCTCACACCAAAGGGACCGTGCCGAACCAAGACGCGCAGTGCTCCGCCATCCTCGATGCGATTGGTGACTCCTTACCGGCAAAACCTTCGCTGACTCATTTCCCATCGCCCTCCTCACCGCGCTTTCAGGAAATAGCCAAGTTCATCTCTGGCCACTTTCTTTTTGTCGATGAGACCGCACTTCGCGCTTACGCGAGGGGGCAAACCCAGTTCGATATCAAAAGGCAAAAGAACCAGGCAAAACTCCAGGCGCTGAAGAGCTTCGTACCGTTCTGGAGCAGCATCGACGACCTGATGTCTGGCGATGCGAAAACCATTTTGGAGGGTGTGATCGGCCTGGGTGCTGATCTGGCTTCCTTCCTGTTTCCCATCGGCAAGTTCATGTCGGGCTCGCTGAAAATCGCGATGATGGCGGGAAAGGTCAGCGCACGTACCTCATTGCGCTCGTTTGGCACGTTGACGCGTAAATTGATGACCTCCACGCTGAAAAACCTTAACCCTATCGAAGGGCTTCCGACCTTACTCAAGTCGATTGTCAGAAAAGGTATCGTGGGTGTTATCCGCCTCAGCAGTAAAGGGATCCGGAATGCCAGAACCCTGACCGGGTCCGCCGGCAGCTACAGCTTTATCAAAGGCCTGCCCCAGGTGAGCGAACCCGGCCGCTGGCGTCCCTTGATCGAGGGCGATCAACTGGCCAGGTTCAACCGAGTATCCGACGTTCCCACCCGCAGCATTCCCGCCGCCGATGCTACCCCACGCCACTTTCTCGTCGATCCATTATCGTCCAGGCCTTACGGTCCAGGGCTGAGCAACAGCATCGACGGGTTTTCTCCCGGTCGCTCGGCTTATAGCACCGTGGAAAAAACCGACAGTCATGTTGTTGTGCACATTGGCGACAACAACGAGGTGGTGGAGATATTGGAAGTCGATGGCCGAACCACCCTGCTGATCGATGACGTGCCGTATCGCCTGGACGCAGACGTACTGCGCCGCGCGGATGACATGGATATCGGTAACGGCTTAAAGGCATTGCCTTGCCGGATACGTCGCGCCCCCGGCGCGGAGGTTTGCCAGACCCGCTACGTCACCCGCACCCCGGCCCCCACGCCTGACATCGGCCTGTTTGATGACAGCAAAGGCTGGGCGCCATGGTTCGGCGACAGTATCTACACGCCGGCCACCAACAGGGCGGCGATGGAAAGCTTCAACATCGCCACACACCCGTCCTTCCACGCCACGATGGAGTTCCAGAAAGGGATTTATGGGCGAGTCAAAGTCAGCATCCCCGTCGTTGGGGAAGAGCTGGTCGATACCTTTGACGTGGGCACCACGATTGTCGAAGCCATGGACGGATCGAAACACTACCTGTTCACCCGCCTCAACGCCGGGGACTTCTATGTTGCTGAAGTCGCCAAGGGCCACAGCGTGCGTGATGCGTTGACCTTCAAAAAAGCCTCCACCCTTCCCGACGAGGTGCGCAACGAATTGCTGGTGGTTTACACCGGTTCCCTCAACGCCAATAACACCGTGCGCATCCATGGCGTCGAGGCCGTCGAACGCGCCTTGAAGACCATGGAGGAAATCGCCATACCGATTGGTGGCCACGCCAACCCGCCGGACACCCTCAAGTGGTTGAAGGTCGACACCAGCCCTGGTGAAGCGGCGATGTTCGATCATTCGACGCGCATGATCATCAGCAAACTGCCTGAAGGCGCAACGTCTTGGTCACGCAGTAAGGACGCCCCCGAGGCCTTTCGCCAAAGGACGGCGGAGATCTTCGATACACTGTTTCTTAAAACGGTCATAACGCCAAAAAATGCCACCAGCGCGTTGAAAATCGATGCCACGATGCACCAGTTCCACAAATTGCTCCCCTATCGATTGCGCCAGCACAGCGTGCGAAACATCGCTTATGCCGAAGTCATCACTGCCGCTGGGAAACGCGAGGTCTACGTCAGTGTTTCCGGCGCACAGGGCGCTACTGGGCATCTGCCGCTGTTCAAGCATAACCGGGGCATGGATGAAGTCATCGTGGGAGAAACGACCTACTTCAATATCGACCGCAATGCTTCGTTTCCCAGCACGTCGCTGCATGTCACCGATGAAGGCAAACTACTCGCCGTGCCGCACACCATCGGCGACATCGACAACTATCGCCCGGACCTGACCAGCCGCCCCACTTCACTGGACAGTGAAAGCAAACTGATCAGCGTGATCCGCAAGAAATACCCGAATCGGGAGTCGATGAAGTCGGTCGACGTCGCCACGACGATGCCGCCGTGTGATTCCTGCTCGGTGGTGATGAAAGAATTCGCCTACGACGGCGGGGAAAACGCGCTGCAAGTCCTGTGGAAGTGACTTACAGCTGCTGCAAATGCCCATAAAGCTTGGCGTACAAACCACCATCGGCGATCAGTTGCTGATGGTCGCCATCCTCGGCGATGCGTCCACCATCGAACACCAGCACGCGGTCGGCCTGCTTCACCGCTGACAGTCGGTGGGCAATGATCAGGGTGGTGCGCTCGCTGAGGAACCGCGCCAGTGCTTCATGCAGGTTGTATTCGGTGGCGGCATCCAGCGCCGAGGTGGCCTCGTCGAGGATCACCACTTTGGGCTGGGCCAGAACCATCCGCGCAATGGCCAGCCGTTGACGCTGGCCACCGGACAAACGCACACCGGAACGCCCGACCACACTGTCCAGGCCCTGGGGCAAGCCGCGCACCGTGCCATCGAGCTGGGCGATTTCCAGGGCCTGCCAACACGCTTCGTCGCTGCGTTCGCGACCCATGGTCAGGTTGGCCCGGATGGTGTCGTTGAACAGCGCCGGATGCTGCAACACCACGGCGACATTTTCCCGCACGGTTTCCAGGCCGATCTCTTCTTGCGTCGCACCACCGAAACGAATGGTCCCGGCCAGCGGCGTGTACAAGCCCAACAGCAACTGCACCAGGGTGCTTTTACCGCCACCGCTGGCGCCGACGATCGCGACTTTTTCACCGGGGGCGATGCTCAGGTTCATCTGGTCCAGCACCAGCTCATCGCCATAACTGAAACTCAGCCCCTGAACGTCGATGCCCACGGTGGTGCGACCCTGGAATGGATCGACGCCACCGGGGTATTGCGGCTCATCGGCACGCGCCAGCAACTCGTTGATCCGCGACAGCGCACCGCCAGCAGCGTAGTAGGCGTATTGCAGATTCAGCAGCTGTTCGACAGGACCAATCATGAACCACAGGTAGCTGAACACCGCGAGCATCTGGCCGATGGACAGGTCGGAGAACAGCACGGTGAGCATCGCGGCGGCGCGGAAAATATCGATACCGAACTGGAACAGCAAGCCGCTGGCCCGGTTCGACGCGTCGGTTTTCCATTGCGAGTTCACTGCGTAATCGCGCACTTCCCGGGCACGCTGACCCAGCCGACCGAGGAAAAAACCCTGACGATTACCGGCGCGCACTTCCTGGATCGAATCCAGGGTTTCGGTCAATGCCTGAGTGAAACGCGATGTGCTGTCGTTCTCCAGCTTCTTCAGGTGCTTGACCCGTTTGCCGAGCTGCACCGTGGCGTAGATCACCAGCGGGTTGAACAGCATGATCAGCAGCGCAAGTTTCCAGTGCATCCACACCAGAATGCTCGCGGTACCGACCAGGGTCAGCATCGCCACGAGGAAACGGCTGAGGGTTTCGCCGACAAACTTGTCGAGGGTATCGAGGTCGGTGACCAGGTGCGTGGTTACCGTGCCGCTGCCCAGGCTTTCGTATTCGCCCAGGGAGATGCGTTTGAGCCGTTCGATCAGTCGCACGCGGATGCGGTAAACGATGTCTTTGGCCAGCGCCGCAAACAACTTCGCTTGCACCACGTTGAACAGCAACGCGCCACAGCGCAGGACGAAGGTCACCAGCAGCATCAGGCCGATGTAGCCGGCGGCTTTCTGCCAAACATCGGGCAGTGCGTGGTTCATGATCTTCAGCGCAGAATCGCCGTGACCCAGCAGCACTTCGTCCACCAGCAACGGCAACAGCAACGGGATGGGCACACTGCACAGGGTCGCCAGCACGGCCACGCCGTTGGCGATCCACAGGGATTTTTTATGATGCAGGGCCAGTCGGCGGATTTCCGCCCAGCTCAGTCGATCGACACGCGGGGAAGCGGGTACATCGTCGGGCAGATCATGCACAGGCAGCGCGCTCCAGCCAGCGGCCGAGCAGCGGTGACAGGACATTCAGGGGTTGATAGCCGTTGGTCAGCAACGCCAATTGCCCATCGCGCTCGGCCAGCAAGGTCGGGAACCCGGCGATGCCGAGGTCCTGGACCCAGGTGAAATCGGCGGCGGTGGCAGCGTGCTGATCGGCACGGTCGAACGCCGCAGCGAACTCGATGCGCGGCAAACCGGCCTTTTCCGCCAATTCCACCAGCACGCTGGCGTGGGTGACGTCGCGACCTTCGGCGTAGAACGCGTGCTGAATCAGCCCGAGCAGTTTCCACGCGCAATCCGGCGCCAGGCTGCGCGCCGTCACCAGCGCCCGGCATGCCGGCTCGGTGTCGTAGACAAAGCCGTCAGGCAACGCACCTTCGCGCTTGAACGGCTGGCCAGTGGCCTCGGTGACCGCTTGCCAGTGCTCAAGAATGTAGCGTCGGGTGGTCGGCTCGAGTGCCGAACCGCTGCCGGTGCGCAAACCGCCCACCACCAGATGCAACTCCACGCCCGCCGCCTGCGCCTGCTCGACTAGCGCTTCAGCCACCGGCGCGAAGCCCCAGCACCAGGAACACATCGGGTCCATCACATAGAGCAGGCGGCGAGCAGACATGGGTTCAAGCCTCGGAAGGGGTTTGCTTGTAGTTGTAACCGATCGGGTGCGGCAAGTTGCGCGCCTTGGCCAGTTCGATCTGCTTCTGCCGGTCGATGGCGCTGCGACGGGTTTTCTCGCTCAGCTTATCCCAGCAATGCGGGCAACTGATGCCCGCCACGTAGTGCTCGGATGCGCGGTCTTCGACGCTGATCGGTGTACGACAGGCATGACATTGATCGTAGTCGCCTTCGCTCAAGTCGTGGCGCACGGTCACGCGGTTGTCGAACACAAAGCAGTCGCCCTGCCACTTGGTTTCTTCCTGCGGCACCTCTTCGAGGTACTTCAGGATGCCGCCCTTGAGGTGATAGACCTCATCGAAGCCCTGGCTGAGCATGTAGCTCGAAGCCTTTTCACAACGAATGCCGCCGGTGCAGAACATCGCGACTTTCTTGTGCACGGCCGGGTCGAAGTGTTCTTTGATGTAGTCGGGGAATTCGCGAAAACTGGTGGTTTTTGGATCGATGGCGCCTTCGAAGGTGCCAATCGCGACTTCGTAGTCGTTGCGGGTGTCGATCAGCAGCACTTCCGGATCGCTGATCAGCGCGTTCCAGTTCTGCGGATCGACGTAGGTGCCGACGGCTTTGTTCGGGTCTACGCCGTCAACGCCGAGGGTGACGATTTCTTTCTTCAGCTTGACCTTGGTGCGGTAGAACGGCTGGTCGTCGCAGTACGATTCTTTGTGGTCGATATCGTCCATGCGCGGGTCGTTCTTGAGCCAGGCCATCAGCCCGTCGATGCCTTCGCGGCTGCCGGACACGGTACCGTTGATGCCTTCTTCGGCGATCAGCAGCGTGCCTTTGATGCCGTTGTCGACCATCGCTTGCAGCAATGGCTCACGCATCTCGACATAGTTTTCCAGGGTGACGAACTTATACAGTGCCGCCACGACAATCTGTTGTGTCATGGGTGATTCTCCAGGTGGCTACCCTCGTAAGGGGTGAACCGGATGCGAAAAAAAACGCGCCGGGTTAGCGGCGCGTTGCGGATTCTAGCAAAAATAAACGCTTCTGTAGGAGCGAGGCTTGCCCGCGATGGCGATCTTGAGTACGCCTTCGCGGGCAAGCCTCGCTCCTACAGGGGGCAGGACATCAATGCTTGCTGCCGCCAGCACAGGTCGGTGAGGCCGGGGCCGCATCCATCTGTGCCCATTCTTCAGGCGTGTAGGTATGCAGCGCCAACGCATGAAACTCACCCATCAGCTCGCCGAGCGTGCCGTAGACTTTCTGGTGACGCTTGACGCGATTGAGCCCTTCGAACTGCTGGCTGACCACCACGGCCTTGAAGTGGGTTTGCAACCCACGACTGTGCATGTGGCTTTCATCCTGCACTTGCAGGTGCTCGGGCTGTAACAACCCCAGCGTCGATTCGATGCGTTGTTGCATGGTCATACCCGACTCCGCTTAAGGCTTTTTCTTGGCAGGAGCAGGTGCAGCTGCGGCAGCCTTCGGATCCAGCTCGTTGGTCATGTCAGCCAACAGCTTGTTGACCACTGGCACGGCGCTTTCGAGTTTGGCCTGGGTCATCTGGGCCGATTGCTGAGTCAGCTGCGGCATTTTTTCCAGGACTTTTTTGCCCAGCGGCGACTGGTAGAAAGCAACCAGGTCTTTGAGCTCGGACTCGCTGAAGTTGGTGGTGTACAGCTTGACCATGTCAGGTTTCAGCTTGTTCCAGCCAATGGCTTGGTCCAGAGCGGCGTTGGCCTTGGCCTGGTAGGTTTCCAGCAGGGCCTTTTTCGATTCAGGGGCTTTGGTCTGTTCAAAGCGCTGAGCGAACATTTGCTGCACTTGCATGTACACCGGAGTGCCCAATTTGTCAGCGTGCGCCAGGGTCAGGAAAGCTTCGGCACTGGCGTTGTGGCTGGCGGTATCGGCAAAAACCTGGCCGCTGGCGCAAACCAGTGCAACCGCGGTACAGATGGCACGAAGACGAGTCATCGAGTTTCCTTTTCTAGCAGGCGAGGTAAAACCCCAAGGGCGACCATTCTGCGCCTAAAAAACGTCATGGCTCAACCCCTGCCCCTTACAGGGCCTGATTTGCAGGGCTGAGCGGTCAAAAAACAGACTGATGGAACCACATCGGCCGAACACGGCCTAAACTGCGCAATCAGACATTCAGGAGTGTGACCGATGAGCCGTATCGAAACCGACAGCCTTGGTGAAGTGGACGTCCCGGATGATGCCTACTGGGGCGCGCAGACCCAACGTTCGCTGATCAACTTCGCCATCGGTCAGGAACGCATGCCCCTGGCGGTCCTGCATGCGCTGGCGCTGATCAAGAAAGCCGCGGCCCGGGTCAACGACCGTAATGGTGACGTGCCGGCGGACATCGCCCGGCTGATCGAGCAAGCCGCCGATGAAGTGCTCGACGGCAGCCATGACGACCAGTTCCCGCTGGTGGTATGGCAGACCGGCAGCGGCACCCAGAGCAACATGAACGTCAACGAAGTGATTGCCGGTCGCGCCAACGAATTGGCCGGCAACCCTCGCGGCGGCAAGTCGCCGGTGCACCCCAACGATCACGTGAATCGCTCCCAGAGCTCCAACGATTGCTTCCCCACCGCCATGCACATCGCCACCGTTCAAGCGGTGCAGCAACAACTGCTGCCGGCGATCAGTGAATTGTCGGGTGGGTTGGCCGAGCTGTCGGCGCGGCACATGAAACTGGTCAAGACCGGCCGCACGCACATGATGGATGCGACGCCGATCACCTTCGGCCAGGAGCTGTCGGCGTTTATCGCACAACTGGATTACGCCGAACGGGCGATCCGCAGCGCATTGCCGCAAGTCTGTGAACTGGCCCAGGGCGGCACGGCGGTGGGCACCGGGCTGAACTCGCCCCACGGTTTTGGTGAAGCGATTGCCGCTGAACTGGCCGCGCTGTCCGGTTTGCCGTTCGTCACCGCGCCGAACAAATTCGCTGCCCTCGCCGGCCATGAACCGCTGACCACGTTGTCCGGGGCGCTGAAAACCCTGGCCGTGACCCTGATGAAAATCGCCAACGACCTGCGTTTGCTCGGCTCCGGCCCGCGTGCCGGGTTCGCTGAAGTGAAGCTGCCGGCCAACGAGCCTGGCAGTTCGATCATGCCCGGCAAGGTCAACCCGACCCAGTGCGAAGCGTTGTCGATGCTCGCCTGCCAAGTGATGGGCAACGATGTGGCGATCGGTTTTGCCGCGAGTCAGGGTCACCTGCAATTGAACGTGTTCAAACCAGTGATCATCCACAACCTGCTGCAATCGATTCGCCTGCTGGCCGATGGCTGCAGCAACTTCCAGCAGCATTGCATCGCCGGGCTGGAACCGGATGCCGAGAAAATGGCGGAACATTTGGAACGTGGCTTGATGCTGGTGACCGCGCTGAACCCACACATTGGCTACGACAAGTCGGCGGAGATTGCCAAGAAGGCGTATGCCGAAGGGCTGACCTTGCGTGAGGCGGCGTTGCAATTGGGTTATCTGACCGATGAGCAGTTTGATGCGTGGGTGCGGCCGGAGAATATGCTCGAAGCGGGGGCCAAGGGCTGAGGTTTGTAGCGTCTGATAGTCAGTCTTCGCGAGCAAGCCCGCTCCCACAGGGGTTTTCGCATTCCCTTGTGGGAGCGGGCTTGCTCGCGAAGAACGATAACGCGGTCTACCCTGCTGCCACCTTCACCCGCCGCGCCCGGAGCCCCGCCATCAACGACGGCCCCAATGCCACCAGCGCCGATCCCAATACCACCAGCACCGCGCCGCCATAACCCAGGCCATTGATGGTCTCTGCATGCACATACTCGGGCCATGCCCACGCCGCCAAGGCCACCGCGACAAACGTCACCAACGGCGTTATCGCCAAGGTCGCGCTCACCCGCGAAGCCTCCCAATGCGCCAGCGCTTCAGCGAATGCGCCATAGGCGATCAGTGTGTTCATGCAACACGCCAGCAACAACCAGCCTTGTCGCGGACTCAGGCTCAGCGCTTCCAGCGGATGTACCCACGGCGTCAGCAACAGCGCGCAGAACAGATAAATCACCATCATCACCTGCAACGAATTCCACACCGTCAGCAATTGTTTCTGGCCCAGCGCATAGAATGTCCAGACCGTCGACGCCGCCAACACCATCAATACGCCGGCGGTGTAGTCGGTCAGGGACGTGAGTAATTCGGCCAGGCGCTGATTGAAAAACAGCCCGAAACCGATCAGCAGCACCAACAGGCCAATCCCCTGCCCGATGCTGAAGCGTTCCTTGAACACAAACAGACTGGCGATCAGCAACATGATCGGGCCCATCTGCACCACCAGTTGCGCGGTGCCGGGGCTCAGCAGGTTCAGGCCCATCAGGTACAACACGTAGTTGCCCACCAACCCGAGCACCGCCATCAGCACCAGCCAGCCGCCCTTTGGGCCGAGCACTTTGCGGCTTGGCAGGCGTTTGGTCGCTGCCAGATACAGGAACAGGCAACCGCCGGACACCAGCAGGCGAAACCAGGTCACCGTCACCGGGTCCATGACGACCAGCACTTGCTTGAGTTTGATCGGCAGGATTCCCCACAACAGCGCGGTCAGCAAGGCCAGGAACAGACCGTACACCCAGCGACCCGATGAAATATGCATGCCGACCCCAAAGCCAAGTGACGAGAGTCGTCATTCTAGGCTGAGCGCCCGATGGCACACAGGGACAGTTGTGGATTGGCCGCGAATGAAACTGTGCAGGTCGCAACGCTAAATTGACGAAGTGCCGTCGATCAGGTCGCCAGGCGCGGCAAGTACTTCAGGCATAAGCTCATTGGATCCGCAAACAGGACCTACCCTCAGGAGATCGCCATGTACGGCATGCGCGCCCAGGACAACGCCCCCGCCACGCACTTTCGCAGTGACCGGATGTGTCGTGTGAATGGGGAGTTGTATTTCAGCACCCGGGAAAACACCCTCGAAGGGCCGTTCGACAACCCTGAGGCGGCGGCGCGGGAGATACAGGCGTATATCGAGCGGATGCAGCTTCAGAGCAAAAACCGATAACCTGTGGCGAGGGGGCTTGCCCCCGTTGGGCCGCGCAGCGGCCCCCCGTACACCAGAAAACAAGGGACTGCTGCGCAGTCCAACGGGGGCAAGCCCCCTCGCCACAATAGGCAAAACAAATCTACCGGTTTAACGCACCGCCTCAAACAACCCCGTAGCCCCCATCCCGCCACCCACGCACATGGTCACCACGCCATAACGCAAGTTGCGCCGTTGCAGTTCCCGCACGATATGCCCGACCTGACGCGACCCGGTCATGCCGAACGGATGCCCGATGGAAATCGAGCCGCCATTGACGTTGTACTTGGCGTTATCGATTTCCAGTCGATTACGGCTGTACAGGCACTGCGACGCGAACGCTTCGTTGAGTTCCCACAGATCGATATCGGCAACCTGCAAGCCCTTGGCCTTGAGCAACTTCGGCACCGAGAACACCGGGCCGATGCCCATTTCGTCCGGCGCACAACCGGCCACGGTGAAGCCTCGGAAGAACGCTTTCGGCTTCAAGCCCAATTCCAGGGCTTTTTCCAGGCTCATCACCAGAGTCATCGACGCACCGTCCGACAGTTGCGACGAGTTACCCGCCGTCACCGAACCGTCCTCGGCAAACACCGGTTTCAAACCCGCGAGGCTTTGCAGGGTGGTGTCCGGGCGGTTGCAGTCATCGTGATCGACGATGCCATCGAGGATCTGCACCTGGCCGGTGGCTTTGTCTTCAACCCGATACTTGACTGCCATCGGCACGATTTCATCATTGAACAACCCGGCCGCCTGAGCTTGCGCGGTGCGTTGCTGGCTCTGCAACGCGTACAAATCCTGTTCTTCGCGGCTGACGTTGTAACGACGGGCGACGATTTCAGCGGTCTGGCCCATCGGGAAATAGATGCCCGGCACCTGTTCCTTGAGCAACGGGTTGATCAGGTTGTCGGTGTTGACGCTTTTCATGGTCAGGCTGATGGACTCGACGCCACCGGCCACGATGATGTCGCTGCAACCCGAGGCGATCTGGTTCGCAGCAATCGCGATGGCTTGCAGGCCCGATGAGCAGAAACGGTTGAGGGTCATGCCGGCAGTGCCGATGCCCAGGTG
Organism: Pseudomonas nunensis; assembly: GCF_024296925.1. NCBI lineage: Bacteria > Pseudomonadati > Pseudomonadota > Gammaproteobacteria > Pseudomonadales > Pseudomonadaceae > Pseudomonas > Pseudomonas nunensis. The sequence goes on along the minus strand of NZ_CP101125.1, from coordinate 831,974 downwards.
CGAGAGCACCGCGACGTTACGCCCGATGTTGTAGCCCTGGGCGCCTTCATTGGAGCCAGCGCCAACGATGCAATCCTCGACGCTGGCCGGGTCGATGTCGTTGCGCGTCAGCAGCGCATTGACGCAGTGGGCCGCCATGTCGTCCGGGCGGGTCTGATTGAACTTGCCGCGAAAGGATTTGGCCAGGCCGGTCCGTACGCTGTCGACGATCACCACTTCACGCATGGCATACCTCATTGTTGTTGTCGGTTGAGAGTGGACCGAGCATAAGTCCACCCCATTGCCGACCGCGACAATCATTCACCCCGCGTATGCGCAACCATCGTCCTACTTCTTGTGCTTCCTGGCCTTCTTGTCGGCCTTGTCGAACGCTTCTTCCAGCGCCCGGTTGATCGTGCGCAACACTTTGACCCGCGCCCAACGCTTGTCATTGGCTTCCACTAAAGTCCAGGGCGAGATCTCGGTGCTGGTGCGATCGACCATATCGCCGACTGCAGCGCGGTAGGCGTCCCACTTGTCGCGGTTGCGCCAGTCGTCTTCGGTGATTTTGAAGCGCTTGAAGGGGATGTCCTCCCGAGCCTGGAAGCGTTCCAGTTGAGTCTGCTTGTCGATGGCCAGCCAGAACTTGACCACGATGACGTGGGAATCGGAAATCTGCTCTTCGAAATCGTTGATCTCGCTGTACGCCCGCAACCAATCCGCCGGCGGGCAGAAACCTTCGACGCGCTCCACCAGCACCCGGCCGTACCACGAACGGTCGAACACGGTGAACTTGCCCTTCGCCGGGAGATGTCGCCAGAAACGCCACAGGTACGGCTGCGCTCGCTCCTCTTCGGTCGGCGCAGCAATCGGCACGATGCTGTATTGCCGTGGATCGAGGGCTGCCGCGACCCGACGAATCGCTCCACCCTTGCCCGCCGCATCATTGCCCTCGAACACCGCCACTAAAGCGTGCTGACGCATGCGTTTGTCGCGCATCAGGCCGGAGAATCGCGCCTGCTCGGTAATCAGTTGTTCTTCGTAATCGTCCTTGTCCAGGCTTTGGGTCAAATCCAGGCTGTCGAGCACATTCATTTGATCGACATGAATCGGCAACGGCGCGGCGTTGACCTTGTCCGGATGAACCTTGGGCCGCTTCAGCGCATTTTGCAGACCCTCGAGCAGGATCTGGCCGACCACCAGACTGCGGTAATGCGGATCGACGCCTTCGATCACATGCCATGGCGCATAGTCGCGACTGGTGCGGCGCAGCACGCGCTCGCCGTATTTGACGAATTTGTCGTAGGTCTGGGATTGCTGCCAGTCCAGCGGGCTGATGCGCCAACTGTGCAACGGATCGTCAGCGAGTGCCTTGAGCCGCGCCTTCATTTGTTTTTTCGAGAGGTGGAACCAGAACTTGAAGATCAGCGCGCCTTCGTCGCAGAGCATTTTTTCGAAACGCTCGGACTGGTTGATCGCCTGATCCAATACCGCATTCTTGAAGTCGCCATGGACGCGACCTTGCAGCATCTGGCTGTACCAGTTGCCGAAGAAAATCCCCATGCGCCCCTTGGCCGGCAGCATCCGCCAATAGCGCCAGGCCGGTGGCCGCGCCAGTTCTTCGTCGGTCTGCTGGTCGAAGGTGCGCACCTCGATCAGGCGCGGGTCCATCCATTCGTTGAGCAACTTGACCGTCTCGCCCTTGCCGGCGCCTTCGATGCCATTGATCAAAATGATCACCGGAAAACGTTGTTGCTGCTGCAGTTCAAACTGCGCTTCGAGCAAGGCTTCACGCAGGGCCGGTACTTCGGCGTCGTAGGTTTCTTTGTCGATGGCGTGACCGATTTCGGCAGATTCGAACATGGGCGGCTCCCTTCCAAGATTGAGCAAGACTAGCGGATTGACCTCTCCAATGGGGGGAGAAGTTCAAGATCACGAGCAAGATCAAAAGATCGCAGCCTCGTTGCACTCGACAGCTCCTACAGGGATACGCATTCCATGGAGCTGCTGCGATCTTTTGATCTTCACCGCCTTACTTGTCTAAGGACTTGCCACGGATCAAGCACACAAGCCCCGATCAGATAGAATGCCCGCCTAGCCGTTACCGAGCCTGCCATGAACCCCGAATTGCCCAACGCCCAGCTCGACTGGGACGACCAGGGACGCCCGTACTCGCGGGTGTTCGATGATGTGTATTTTTCAGACCTGTCCGGTCTGGATGAAACCCGTTACGTGTTCATCGAACAAAACCGCCTGAAGGAACGCTTTGCCGCGTTGCCCGCTGACGGTCGACTGGTGATTGGCGAGACCGGTTTCGGCACCGGGTTGAATTTTCTCTGCGCCTGGCAACTGTTCGAGGAGCAGGCCGTGGCCGGTGCGCGATTGCATTTTGTCAGCGTGGAAAAATACCCGCTGACCGCCCCGGATCTGAAACGGGCGCTGGCACTGTGGCCAGAACTCAAGCCCTTTGCCGACCAGTTATTGGCCCAGTACGTGGCGATCCATCAGGGCTTCCAACGGCTGGTGCTGGATAACGGCCGGGTGACCCTGACGTTGCTGATCGGCGATGCGCTGGAACAGTTGCCGCAACTGGACGCACAGGTGGATGCGTGGTTTCTCGACGGTTTTGCCCCGGCGAAAAACCCCGACATGTGGACCGCCGAGCTGTTCGCCGAACTGGCGCGGCTGGCCGCTCCTGATTCAACCATCAGCACGTTTACCAGCACTGGTTGGGTCCGTCGGTTGCTCAACGCCGCGGGCTTCAAGATGAAGCGCACGCCGGGCATCGGCCATAAATGGGAAATCCTGCGGGGCGTCTTTCTTGGCTGGCCTGCTGAAGTCGCCGCACCTGTCGCCGCCAAACCTTGGTTCGCTCGCCCGCCCGTGCATAAAGGCGAACGCCGTGCCTTGGTGATCGGCGCCGGTCTGGCCGGCTGTGCCAGTGCGGCCAGCCTCGCGGCCCGGGGTTGGCAGGTCAGTTTGCTGGAACGACATACCGACATCGCCCAGGAAGCCTCGGGCAATCCGCAAGGCGTGCTGTACCTCAAGCTGTCGGCCCATGGCACCGCGTTATCGCAATTGATTGTCAGCGGTTTTGGCCACACCCGGCGCGTGCTTGAACATTTGCATCGCGGCGTCGATTGGGACGGCTGCGGCGTGCTGCAACTGGCGTTCAATGCCAAGGAAGCCGAGCGTCAGGCGCAATTGGCGGCGGCGTTCCCGGCCGACTTGCTGCATGTGCTGGATCAGCCACAAGCCGAGGCGCAGGCCGGCATTGCGCTGGCCCATGGCGGTTTGTTCTATCCCGACGGTGGCTGGGTGCATCCGCCGGCGTTGTGTCAGTGGCAGGCAACCCAACCCAATGTTCAATTGCTGACTCATCGTAACGTGCTGGAACTGCGCAAGGTCGATGACCAGTGGCAAGCCTGGGACGGCGAAACCCTGCTCGCCAGCGCACCGGTGGTCGTGCTGGCCGGCGCCGCCGAGATCAAACGTTTTGCGCAAAGTGCCGACCTGCCGCTCAAGCGCATTCGCGGGCAAATCACCCGACTGGCGCAAACCAGCGAGAGCCAGAGCCTGGCCACGGTGGTATGCGCCGAAGGTTATGTGGCACCGTCGCGACTGGGCGAACACACCCTAGGCGCCAGTTTCGATTTCAACAGCGATGACCTGACACCCACCACCGCCGAACACCTGGGCAACCTGCAACTGCTGGAAGAGATTTCCAGCGATCTGGTCACCCGCCTGCACGCCGATCAACTGGACGCCGAACAGCTGCAAGGTCGCGCCGCGTTCCGTTGCACCAGCCCCGACTACCTGCCCATCGTCGGTCCGCTCGCCGACGGCCAAGCGTTCAATCAGGCCTATGCCGCCCTGAGCAAGGACGCCCGGCAAGTGCCGGACATTCCATGCCCCTGGCTTGATGGCTTGTACGTCAACAGCGGTCACGGCTCACGGGGCTTGATCACCGCGCCGCTGTCCGGCGAGTTGCTGGCTGCGTGGCTGGACAACGAACCGTTGCCCTTGCCGCGCAGCGTCGCCGAGGCCTGTCATCCGAACCGTTTTGCCTTGCGCCGGTTGATCCGCGGCAGTTGATTCGCACAGACAAAGTTGCCTATGTAGGTGAGTCATACCCTGCGATCTTTTGATCTTGTTTTTAGGATCAAGATCAAAAGATCGCAGCCTTCGGCAGCTCCTACGGGGACAGGGTCTAGCTTTGTCCGCAACAGCCCCGCCCTGTTACTTATAACCGATCGATCTAAAACTCCCGCCAACCCGCCGGGTCAGTTTCAGAGTACCCGCCGTGTCGGCGCGGTATCGACTGACCCTCCCCAACGGAAAAACCGGTAAGGACTTTATGTGCGGATTAGCTGGCGAGTTACGCTTTGATCAACAACCTGCGGACCTCGCGGCCGTTGAACGAATCACCCATCACCTGGCCCCTCGCGGCCCGGATGCTTGGGGTTTTCACAGCCAAGGGCCGATTGCCCTGGGCCATCGTCGCCTGAAAATCATGGACCTGTCGGACGGCTCGGCGCAGCCGATGATCGACAACCAACTGGGCCTGTCCCTGGCCTTCAATGGCGCGATCTACAACTTCCCGGAACTGCGCACCGAGCTCGAAAGCCTCGGTTATGCCTTCTATTCCGGCGGCGACACCGAAGTGCTGCTCAAGGGCTATCACGCCTGGGGCGAAGCACTGTTGCCCAAGCTCAACGGCATGTTCGCCTTCGCCATTTGGGAACGTGACGCCAAACGCCTGTTCATCGCCCGTGACCGTCTCGGCGTGAAGCCGTTGTACCTGTCGCGCACCGGCCAGCGCTTGCGCTTCGCCTCGGCCTTGCCGGCGTTGCTCAAGGGTGGCGATATCAGCCCGATGCTCGACCCCGTTGCACTCAATCACTATCTGAATTTCCACGCGGTGGTCCCGGCTCCGCGCACCTTGATCGCGGGCATCGAAAAACTGCCGCCGGCGACCTGGATGCGCATCGAAGCCGATGGCACCACCGAGCAGAAAACCTGGTGGACCCTGCCCTACGGTCCCCACGCCGATGAGATGAACCTGACCCTGGAAGACTGGCGTGACCGTGTGCTCGACAGCACCCGCGACGCGGTAGCGATCCGTCAGCGCGCGGCGGTGGATGTCGGCGTGTTGCTGTCCGGTGGTGTCGATTCGAGCATGCTGGTCGGTCTGTTGCGTGAAGTCGGCGTGGAGAACCTGTCGACCTTTTCCATCGGCTTCCAGGATGCCGGCGGCGAGCGTGGCGACGAATTCCAGTATTCGGACCTGATCGCCAAGCATTACGGCACTCAGCATCACCAGTTGCGCATTCAGGAAAGCGAGATCATCGAGCAGTTGCCTGCGGCGTTCCGCGCCATGAGCGAGCCGATGGTCAGCCATGACTGCATTGCCTTCTATCTGCTGTCCCGCGAAGTGGCCAAGCACTGCAAAGTGGTGCAGAGCGGCCAGGGCGCGGACGAGTTGTTCGCCGGTTATCACTGGTACCCGCAAGTGGACGGCGCAGCCGATCCGTATGCGGCGTATCGCGAGGCGTTTTTCGATCGCAGCTACGAAGACTACGCCGCCACCGTGCAGCCGAAATGGCTGACAGCGAATGACGCTGCTGGCGACTTCGTGAAGGAACATTTCGCACAACCCGGCGCTGATGCGGCGGTAGATAAAGCCTTGCGTCTGGACAGCACGATCATGCTGGTGGACGACCCGGTCAAACGCGTCGACAACATGACCATGGCCTGGGGCCTGGAAGCGCGTACGCCGTTCCTCGACTATCGCCTGGTGGAATTGTCGGCCCGGGTGCCGGGCAAATTCAAACTGCCAGACGGTGGCAAGCAAGTGCTGAAAGAAGCGGCGCGACTGGTCATTCCAAGCGAAGTGATCGACCGTAAAAAGGGCTACTTCCCGGTGCCCGGCCTCAAGCATTTGCAGGGCGATACGCTGAACTGGGTGCGCGAACTGCTGCTCGATCCAAGCCAGGATCGCGGCCTGTTCAACCCGGCCATGCTTGATCGCTTGCTGACCGACCCGCAAGGCCAGTTGACCCCGTTGCGCGGCTCCAAGCTGTGGCAATTGGCGGCGCTGAACCTGTGGCTCAGTGAACAAGGACTCTGATCGATGAAACCCCACGCTACGGCTTACAGCCAACGCTTGCTGCGCGGTCAGTCCCCCACTTACGAACGCTTGCAGGCGCGCCTAGCCGAGGACGGCAGTGAACTCGGGGCGGCGCCGATTGCGGTGCACTGCGGGTGGGGCCGGTTGCTGATCGGGCATACCTTTCCTGATCCGGCGAGCATCGCCCAGGAGTTGCTCAACGAACATCCCGGCGAGCGCGATATCGCCCTGTATGTGGCGGCGCCCCAGCAAGTGTTGGGGCTGGAGCCGGCTCAGTTGTTTCTGGATCCGTCCGACACCTTGCGTCTGTGGTTCAGCGATTATCGCCAGTCGACCCGGGTGTTCCGTGGTTTCCGTATTCGCCGGGCGCAGAGCGAGGCGGACTGGCAGGCGATCAATCTGCTGTATCAGGCTCGCGGAATGTTGCCGATCGATCCGTCGTTGCTGACCCCGCGTCACATGGGTGGCCCGGTGTATTGGCTGGCAGAGGACGAGGACAGCGGCGCGATTATCGGCAGCGTCATGGGCCTCAATCATCACAAGGCCTACAACGATCCGGAAAACGGCAGCAGCCTTTGGTGCCTGGCAGTTGACCCGCATTGTTCACGGCCGGGTGTCGGCGAAGTGCTGGTGCGGCATCTGATCGAGCACTTCATGAGCCGTGGGCTAAGTTACCTGGATCTGTCGGTGTTGCACGACAACCGCCAGGCGAAAAGTCTCTACGCCAAGCTCGGTTTTCGTAACTTGTCGACGTTCGCCATCAAGCGCAAGAACGGCATCAATCAGCCGTTGTTCCTGGGGCCTGGACCGGAAGCCGAGTTCAATCCGTATGCGCGGATCATCGTCGAGGAAGCTCACCGTCGCGGCATTGATGTTCAAGTCGATGACGCCGACGCCGGGATGTTTACACTTAGCCACGGCGGACGCCGGGTGCGTTGCCGTGAATCGTTGAGCGACCTGACCAGCGCCATCAGCATGAGCCTGTGCCAGGACAAGAGCCTGACGCATAAGGTGTTGAAAGCCGCTGGCCTGAACCTGCCCTCCCAGCAATTGGCCGGCAACGGTGACGACAACCTGGCGTTTCTCGACGAGCACGAACGGGTGGTGGTCAAGCCACTCGACGGCGAACAGGGCCAAGGCGTAGCGGTGGATTTGCAGACCATTGAAGAGGTTCAGCAAGCCATCGAAGCGGCGCGCCAGTTCGACTCCCGCGTGTTGCTGGAAAGCTTCCACGAAGGGCTGGACCTGCGGATTGTGGTGATCGGTTTTGAAGTGGTCGCTGCCGCGATTCGTCGGCCAGCGGAAGTTGTCGGTGATGGTCAGCACTCCATCGGTGCGCTGATCGAAGCCCAGAGCCGGCGCCGTCAAGCGGCCACCAGCGGCGAAAGCAAGATCCCGCTGGACCACGAAACCGAGCGCACCTTGCAGGCGGCGGGTTACGACTACGAGAGCATTCTGCCGGCCGGTGAGCATCTGTTCGTACGGCGTACGGCGAATCTTCATACCGGCGGCGTGCTTGAAGACGTCACCGCGATCCTGCACCCGACGCTGGTGGATGCCGCCGTACGCGCGGCGCGGGCGCTGGATATCCCGATGGTCGGCCTCGACCTGTTGGTACCGGCCGCCGATCAGCCGGAGTACGTGTTTATCGAAGCCAATGAACGCGCCGGCCTGGCGAATCATGAACCGCAGCCGACGGCGGAGCGGTTTGTGGATTTGTTGTTTCCGCATAGTCAGCCGGCGGTTTCTTAATCATGTAGTGCCTGGACTGGCGCCTTCGCGGGCAAGCCTCGCTCCTACAAAAGCGCCGCGATTCCGTGTGGGAGCGGGCTTGCTCGCGAAGGCGGCCTACCAGGCACCACAAAATCCTTTCCCCTCATCGAAACCATCGATGTTCGTTACTCATCAGGAGTTTCCATGACCAGCAAAATTCCAGAACCGGATCTCAACTACCTGCAAAAAGTCCTGCTGGAAATGCTCGCCATTCCCAGCCCGACCGGGTTCACCGACACCATCGTGCGTTACGTCGCCGAGCGGCTCGAAGAGCTGGGCATTCCCTTCGAAATGACCCGGCGCGGCACTATCCGCGCCACCCTCAAGGGCAAGAAAAACAGCCCGGACCGGGCGGTCTCCGCGCATTTGGACACCATCGGCGCGGCAGTGCGTGCGGTGAAGGACAACGGTCGTTTGACCCTGGCCCCGGTCGGCTGCTGGTCCAGCCGTTTTGCCGAAGGCAGCCGGGTCAGCCTGTTTACCGACAACGGCGTGATCCGTGGCAGCGTGTTGCCGTTGATGGCTTCCGGGCATGCGTTCAACACCGCCGTGGATGAAATGCCGATCAGCTGGGATCACGTCGAGTTGCGGCTTGACGCATACTGCGCGACCCGCGCCGATTGCGATTCCCTGGGGATCAGCGTCGGCGATTTCGTCGCCTTCGATCCGCTGCCGGAATTCACCGAAAGCGGCCACATCAGCGCCCGTCACCTCGACGACAAGGCCGGGGTTGCCGCGCTGTTGGCGGCGATGAAAGCGATCATCGACAGCGGTGAAGAGCTGATGATCGACTGTCATCCGCTGTTCACCATTACCGAGGAAACCGGCAGTGGCGCGGCGGCGGCGTTGCCGTGGGATGTCAGTGAATTCGTCGGCATCGACATTGCACCGGTCGCGCCGGGCCAGCACTCCAGCGAACACGCCGTGAGCGTGGCGATGCAGGATTCCGGCGGCCCTTACGACTATCACCTGTCGCGACATTTGCTGCGCCTGGCCAGTGACAACGATTTGCCGGTGCGTCGCGACCTGTTCCGCTATTACTTCAGCGACGCTCACTCGGCGGTGACCGCCGGGCATGACATTCGTACCGCGCTGCTGGCGTTTGGTTGCGATGCGACGCATGGCTACGAACGTACGCACATTGATAGCCTGGCGGCGTTGAGTCGTTTGCTCGGCGCGTACATTCTGAGTCCGCCGGTGTTTGCCAGCGATGCGCAACCGGCCAAGGGTTCGCTGGACCGGTTCAGTCATCAGATCGAACATGACACGCAGATGGAAAGCGATACGCGGGTGCCGTCGGTGGATAGCCTTGTTGGGCAGCGTAACGAGAGCTGATTTTCAGTTTGAAACGTTTGGTGTGTGATCCGACGCCTTCGCGAGCAAGCCCGCTCCCACATTTGGAATGCATTCCCCTAGCGGGAGCGGGCTTGCTCGCGAAAGCGGTAGATCGGGCAATGATGCGCCCAGCTAGCCGCAAAACCTCATTCGCCGTAGCATCGCGCCATTGTTTTAGCCGAGGTGCCTATGCTGATCCCTTACGACCAACTTGAAGTCGACACCCTCACCCGCCTGATCGAAGACTTCGTGACCCGCGACGGCACGGACAATGGCGATGACACGCCGCTGGAAACCCGCGTACTGCGGGTTCGCCAGGCACTGACCAAGGGCCAGGCGCTGATCGTTTTCGACCCCGACAGCGAACAATGCCAGTTGATGCTCAAGCACGATGTGCCCAAGCACCTGTTCGACTGAATCGCTCAGCGTTCTTTGTGTTTGGACTGTTTGACCTGGATGCGTTGGTAGACTTCGGCTCGGTGCACATTGACGTCTTGCGGGGCTTCGACGCCGAAGCGCACGCTGCCGCCGTTGACCGCCAGAATGCGCACGGAAATGTTGTCACCGATGGAAATCAATTCGCCTACGACACGACTGAGTACAAGCATGGCCTTCATCCTTCAAGGGTTACCGGTCCCTGAAGATGCCCGGCACACGCGGGAGCTTCAATGCAATACAGGCAAATCAGTAATGCCCTACAACCCAAGACATTTTGCCTGACAGACATGTCCTGCAAACCGAGCCCATGAAGGACCGATCCTTCAGGATGCGCTGAAGCGCGGGCCGAAAAGGATGACAGACGCGCCGATCACGCACAGCGCCACGCCGACCCAGTCCGAGCCCAGCGGACGCACCCGCTCGACCACCGCCAGCCAGCCAATCGACGCAATGATGTAGATGCCACCGTAGGCGGCATAGGCGCGGCCGGCGTAGGTAGCTTCGATCCGCGTCAGCAACAGCGCAAACAAGGTCAGGCTCAGCAGCGCCGGTATGACCCACCAGGCACTTTTGCCTTGGCGCAGCCACATCCAGAACGCGAAACAGCCAGCGATTTCGAACAGCGCGGCAAGAAAAAACCACAGGTAATTGAGCATGCAGACGTCTCGTTAGGATGGCCGAATGCGGCCACCCTAACGACGCTGTTGCTGGCGGGCAAGATCAGTTGGCGGATTGTTTGGCCTTGGCGCGCATTTTGTCGGCCATGACGGTCATTTCGTTGTAGAGCAGTTGCGGGTTTTTCTGTTTCAGCGCCCAGGCCATGCGGCCCTGCTCGTGGGGCAGGATCATGAATTCACCGGCGGCCACTTGCGTATAGATGTAGTCGGCAATGTCAGTGGCAGTAATCGGTGAGCTTTCCAGCAACTTGCCGACCTGGGCTTTCATCGCCGGGGTCGGACCACGGAAGGAATCCAGCAGGTTGGTCTGGAAGAACGACGGGCACACCACGTGCACACCGACTTCCTGCTGCGCCAGTTCGATCAGCAGGCTTTCGGACAACGCCACCACACCGGCCTTGGCCACGTTGTAGTTGCTCATGGCCGGACCTTGCATCAGTGCAGCCATCGAGGCGATGTTGATGATCTTGCCTTTGCTTTTTTCCAGCAGCGGCAGGAAGGCTTTGCAGCCCTTGACCACGCCCATCAGGTTGATTGCGATCTGCCAGTCCCAGTCTTCCAGGGACAGTTCGCTGAAGAACCCGCCCGAAGCCACGCCGGCATTGTTGACGATGACATCGATGCCGCCGAGTTTCTCTTCGCACGCCTGGGCGAACGCGGTCAGTTGGCTGTAGTCGCGCACGTCGCAGCGCTGGATAAAACCGTCACCGCCGGCTTCGCGCACCAGTTTCAGGGTTTCCTGCAAGCCCGGCTCGCTGACATCCGACAAGGCCAGTTGCCAGCCTTCGCGGGCCCAGCGCAGCGCGATTTCGCGACCCAGGCCCGAGCCTGCGCCAGTGATCATCATGCGATTTTGCATAGCAAACAGCCTTGTTGTTCTGGGGAAGATGCGCCGAGTGTAGCGAAGGAAATTGCCCGACCCACGCTCCATCAGATTGCTGAATGGTCCGGGCAAACCGTGGGAGTGACTGGCCTGGTTTGTTTGTAGACCGTGTTGCCGCCTTCGCGAGCAAGCCCGCTCCCACAGTTGATCGCATTCCCTTGTGGGAGCGGGCTTGCTCGCGAAGAACGATAACGCGGTCTAACTTGTGAACTTGACCTAAGAGAAAAAGAAATAAGCCTGGTTTCTAAAAAACATTAAAAAACTTTGAATTTTCTTTCAGGTGCGTGAGTCGGATTTTGTAAGCAGTTCGGATTAATTACATCCCGGCTGATGGTTAAAACATTCGGTCAATCCGGAACACTTCCAACAAGGAAATCGTCATGGGCACAATTCTTATCGTTATTCTGATCCTCTTGCTGATTGGCGGTCTGCCGGTCTTCCCGCACTCCAGAAGTTGGGGTTATGGCCCGTCGGGTATCCTCGGTGTGGTGTTGGTTGTGCTGTTGATTCTGCTCTTGCTCGGCAAGATATAAAGATTTAACCGACCAAAAAAAGAGGCCCTTGAAAAAGGGCCTCTTTTTTATTGCGTCAAACCTTAGTCCGGCTTGCCGTTGACCACGCCAGCGGTGTTATCCAGCAGGCTCTTGGTCGCGGTTTGCAGGAACGACTCAAGCTTCTGCTTGAGCGCCGCTTCGTCAGCCGACTCGGGAATCACCACACCTTTCGGATTGGCGCCCAGTTCGTACTGATACAGCTTTGGCGGCATTTCTTTCGGCAAGACCAGCACGCGGTCAGCCGTCAGCAGTGCCACGGTCTGATCGCTGCCAGAAGGCTTGATCACGCCAAAACCCTTGTCGCCTTCCGGCAGGTTCAGCAAGTCGCGGCCCCAGCATTGATGAATCACGTCGCCACCAACACGGCCCATGATGGTCGGCACGATGTCGATCTGAGTGCCCACGGTGTGGTCACGCTCACCGAACTTTTGCTGGATGCCCGGTGCGATCATCAGCATCGGCACGTTGAAGCGGCCCAGGTCCATTTCGGTGATTTGCTGCTCGTCGCCGAAGCCATGGTCGCCCACGATCACGAACAGGGTTTCATTGAAGTAAGGCTCTTTGCGCGCCTTCTCGAAGAACTGACCCAGCGCCCAGTCGGAGTAGCGCATGGCGGTCAAGTGTTCATTGAGGCTGCCACGGTCAGTCACAGGCGGGACAGGCAATGGCGTCGGCAACGCGTATGGCGTGTGGTTGGACAGGGTTTGCAGCAAGGCATAGAACGGTTTTTTGTCCTTGCCATCGCGAGCCTTCAGTTCTTCCAGGCCACGGTTGAACATGTCCTGGTCGGACACGCCCCACGTCGGGTCGGAGAACACCGGGTTCACGAAATCGTTGCGCCCGATGAAGTTGGTCATGCCCTGGTTACTGAAGAAGCCCGACTGGTTGTCCCAGGCGAAATCGCCGTTGTAGACGTACACGTCGTCATAGTCACGGGCGCTGAGCAACTGCGGCAAGCCGGACAACTTGTGGCTGCCTTCCGGGGTCTGCATCAGGTATTCGAAACCCGGCAGGTTCGGGAAGCAGGCCATGGTGGCGAACATACCCTGGTGGGTGTGGGTGCCGTTGGAGAAGAAACGATCGAACAACAGGCCTTCTTTCGACAACTTGTCGAAGGCTGGCGTGATGTTGCCCGGACGACCCAGAGCGCCCACCGAGTGACCGGCGAAGCTTTCCATCAGGATCACGACCACGTTCTTGATCGGCAGGGTCTTGTTGGCATCCGGCGTGTAGTTACGGCGTACCGCAGCGATGTCAGCGTCGACCAGTTTGTCGCTCGGGGTCAGCAGCATGTCGCGCACGGTTTGCTGGGCCAGAGGCTGATCCAGCGTGGCTTTCCAGATATTGTCACGTTCTTCGGACATCCGCGCCTTGGCCGCCGCGATCAGCGACAGTGTGCCGTTGAGGCCCAATTGGTTGGCGAAGTTGGAGTCGGTGGTGTAGACGTCACCCCAACGCAGCGGCGGGCCTTGGCGCAGGGTGCCACGAGCGGCGACTACGCAGATCAGCAGGCAAACCACGAACACACCGATGCGCGCATACCACGGGGCGATCTGGCGCGTGCCGATGCTGCCGCCGCTGAACGGACCACGCGGACGGGTGGCGCGGTCGGCGCCCTTGAACGCCAGGGTCAGGATCAACGTGCCCACGGCCCAGGCCAGCAGGTAGCGAACGACCGGGAAACCGTACCAGAGCATGCTCATCACGGTTTTCGGGTCTTCTTTCACATACTGGAAGACCAGGCCGTTGAGGCGCTGGTGGAACTCACGGTAGAAGTCCATCTCCATCAGGCCGAGGAACAGCGCGATGCTCGAAGCGATGGTCAGCCAGAAACGGAAGAACCCGCGAGCTGCCATGGCCCGGGCGCTGAACAATGCCAGCAGCAACGGAATGATGAGGTAAACCACCAGGCGCAGGTCGAAACGCAGGCCGTTGGCGAACGCTTCGAGGAAGGTCGAAGCCGGTGTATCGAGGATCATCGAGCGGTTGTAGACCAGCAGCGCGACGCGCAGCAGGCTGAACATGACCATCATGACCAGGGCACACAGTAACGTGTAGGCCAGATGCGATTTGACGGTCGGTTGCAGCAGGCGATTAGAAGCTCGCTGCTGATTCAGGGCGTCCGGGTTTGCCATGTCGTTTTAGGACCCATTGGAAGTTGAAGTTTCAAAAATACAGCTGCGCCCTGCCCTCTGTTGGCCAGTACTCGGCCCCGGGGCTTGCGCGGGTGCGCAAATGTTGCCCGATCACTCGCGGCATTGCTATTGATTACTGTGCGGATGTTGGCGCGGGCGAATTGTCTTGGAGGCTTTGTGAAAATTTCGTGCAACGTATATCTGGAAACACAATAAAACACTGAACCTGACAGGACTCTGAACCTGTGGGAGCGGGCTTGCTCGCGAATGCGGTTAATCATTCAACATTGATATCGACTGACACACCGCCTTCGCGAGCAAGCCCGCTCCCACAGGGGATTGTGTTTAAGCATTGCCCAAATAAAAACGCCCCGAACCAGTCGGGGCGTTTTCGAAAGCGCGGCGCAGTTACTTCTCGGCGCGTTCTTTCAGGGCTTTCAGGGTATTGAACGGGGCATCGACCACAAACTTGTTGGCGATCATCGACGGTACGCTGCCGCCTGGCTCGGTGTGCACTTGATAGGTCACTTCGACCTGATCACCCTTGGGTACGAACTTCCAGAAACCGTCAACCTTGGCGACCCGAATAAAGCCTTTTTCTTCAGGAATGTACTTCGGTACACCTTCGAGTTTGCGGGTAAGGCTGCCATCGGCGCCTTCGACGGTGGTGACGTGCAGCACCGAATCACGTGGGGTGACGGGCCACGGAGTATTGAATTGGGTGTAGGTCCAGCTGTCGGCGCCTTCGTGTTTGAGCAACTTCTGGGCTTTGCACTCGTGAATCCACGAGCAGGCTCCCGACACGTCTTCCTGCAGCGCGCGCAATTTGGCGATGGTGGTCTTCATCAGGGTCACGCCCTGATAGGCCTTGTAATCGGAACCGGCCACTTCACTCAGGGACACCTTGATGCCGTCTTCGTTTTTCGCGACTTTCCAGTCTTCAGCCTGGGCGGCCGAGGTGGCCAGCACAACCGTCAAACCACACAGCACAGCAATACGATGCAGCGAACCCATAGTGTTATTCCTTATTGTTGAGTTTCCGTTCGTTTGAACACATCACGCCGCCGTCATTCGCTCCCACCAGCCAATCAGCCTGATGGCTTCTTCACTGCTGTTGCCGCAAACCTCGGCATCGGCTTCGAAGGCCGAACAGACGGCCGGACGCTCTGCCTGGCCGAAAATGTTGCACAGGTTTTCGACAGAAAGTTGTACGCAACGTTCGCCAGCGGCTTTGCCCTGGGGCATGCCGGGAATCGGTGAACTGATGGAAGGGGCAATACAACAGGCGCCACAGCCTTCACGGCATTTCATGACGACGAGTTCCTCGCGACGGGTGATGTGTAAAAGGGACGTGGCACAGAGTAACCGCTAAAACGACTGTTTAAAATTACTTGAAGGGCAGTTTTTGCGCTCAGGCGAACGTGACCGACCAGTCTCCGACGAAGCGTCTGGTCCGCGGCTTGCCGAGGGCAATGATTTACCGCTTGAACTCGAATTCCAACGCCGCGCCTTCGACTTCACGGCGCTCTTCGTTACGCAATTGCAGCTGCATTTCGTTGCTCAGCAGGCGGCCGTTGAGCTGGAAGTCGCTGGTCTTGTCGCCGAACATTTGTGGGAACGCCCCGTCGTGCTTGGGTAAAGGCACGGTGCCGATAGGCTTGAGCTCTTCAACCATGTGCTGGGGCAGGCTCAAGTCGAGATTGGCCGGGGGCAATTGGGTGGTCTTGACCACTTCACTGGCCGACTTGGACTTGGACGCGATGGGCGCGCGCTTCTTGATCGGTGCGGCTTTCTTTTTGACTGGCACGGCTTTTTTGGCCACGACCGGTTTCTTCGGCGTTGCCTTGGTGCTGCTGGCGGCGGGTTTTTCCGTGGCAGCAGCCGCCATCACACCTTGCGGTATGGCAGTCAGCATCAGGCAGATCGACAGCCAAGCGGCAGAAAAAATCGATTTCATGGACCCAACGGGCGAAAGGCAGAGGGCCATATGCTCGCTTGTTGCACGCGACATGACAAGCACGGGCAGTCGATCATCTGCCCGCTTGATCAAAAACCGCTGGCAGTCTCCTGACAGAGTTGGGTCGCCAGCAAGCCGAGGGTCATCAATGCACGCTCAGCTTCGCGATTCCAAGGGGTGCCGCAGTTCAGCCGAATGCAGTGATTGAACTGCTCGGTGTTACTGAAAATCAGCCCCGGCGCGATGCTGATGCCCTGCTGCAAGGCCCGCACATGCAGCTCCTGGGTGTTGACCCGGCCCGGCAAGCTGACCCACAAAATGAAGCCGCCGGTAGGCCGGCTCATCTGCGTGCCTTCGGGGAAATATTGCTGCACCGCCAACTGGAAGGCGCTGAGGTTTTTGCGGTACTCCTGACGGATGTAGCGCAAATGCCGGTCGTAGCCACCGTTTTCCAGGTAAGCCGCGATGCCCATTTGCGTGACGCTGCAGGCCGAATGCGTACTGAACGTCTGCAAGCGTTGGATCTCCTGCTGGTATTTGCCGGCGATCATCCAGCCGATCCGCACGCCCGGCGACAGGGTTTTGGAGAAGCTCGAGCAATAGATCACCCGATCCAGCCGGTCGTAAGCCTTGAGTGCTTTGGTGCGGCCCTGCTCGAACATCAATTCGCCGTAGATATCGTCTTCGACAATCTGGATATCGAAATCCGAGGCCAGGCGCAGCAGTTGTTTTTGCCGCTCTTCGGGCATCGTGCCGCCCAGCGGATTACTCAGGCGGGTGGTCAGCACCAGCGCCTTGATCGACCATTGGTTAGCGGCCAGTTGCAAGGCTTCGAGGCTCATGCCGGTGGCGGGATCGCTGGGGATTTCGATGACTTTGAGGCCGAGCAAGTCGGCCAGTTGCAGCAGACCGTAATAGGTCGGCGATTCTGCAGCGATCAGGTCACCTGGCCGGGTCAAGACCCGCAGCGACATTTGCAAAGCATCGACACAACCGTGGGTGATCACCACTTCGGACGGATCAACCACCACCCCGGCGTCGCGCATGCGAATCGCGACCTGACGGCGCAACGGTTCGAAACCCGGGCTGAACATGTAGCTGAACGCCCGCGGGCTATGAAATCGAGTGACTTTGGCCAATTGCTGATGCAGCGCCCGCACCGGCAAATAATCGACGCTCGGCACCGCCGCGCCCAAGGGGAAAACGCCCTCGCGACGGGATTCGACCAAGACTTGCTGGATGATGCTGCTGCGCGTAACCAGACCGGGACGCTCGACCCGGGCAATGTCCGGCGTCGGCGCGGTCAGGGCCGGGGTCTGGTGCACGTAGTAACCGGACTGCGGCCGGGCGCGGATCAGGCCCTGGTCTTCGAGATTGGCGTACGCCTGCAACACGGTGGCATGGCTGACATTGAGCTGCGAGCTCATCTTGCGCACCGAAGGCACGCGCTCCCCCGGTTGATAGACACCGCGACGGATGTCTTCGGCCAGTTGTTGAGCAATACGTTGGTAGAGCAAGAGATTGGTCATGACGCAGCACTCGATTTCACGGGCATTTTATTCTTGTGTGAAACAATACCGGAACAGTTTAGAAGTGTACGGGGACAGTTGCCACAATAGTCGACCGTACAGTGCAGTGTCAGCAAAATCTGTACTGCTTTGCGAACCAATTAACAGGCGTAAAAAAACCCGGCGCTGACAGGCAGGCCGGGTTGTATGAACCGGATGAGTCGTATGAACCACGCAAACCGTAGGAGCTGACGAGTGAAACGAGGCTGCGATCTTTTCAGGTCCACTTGTGTTTCAAGCGAAAGATCAAAAGATCGCAGCCTCGTTTCACTCGACAGCTCCTACAGGAGCACTGGCGTCGGCCTTAGCGGGCGGCGCCGAGCTGGCCTTTTTCGTCGGAGAACACAATTTCCACCCGACGGTTCTGTGCGCGACCGCGCTCAGTCGCGTTCACGTCCACCGGGTATTCATCGCCATAGCCTTCGACCTGAATGCGTTTGTCGTCGATGCCCAGGTCCATCAGCACGTCAGCCACCGATTGCGCACGGTCGCGGGACAGCTTGAGGTTGTCCTGCTTGCCGCCGGTGCTGTCGGTGTAACCCTCGATCCGCACCACGCGCTTGGGGTTGAGCTGCAGGAACTGCACGATCTTCAGCACCACGCGGTTCGCCGAGTTCTTCAGCTCTGCTTCGCCGGTGTCGAACAGTACGTCGCCGAGGGTCATCACCAAACCACGATCCGTCTGGGTGGTGGCCAGCGCCACGATCTGTTCTTCGAGCCATTTGCCCTGCTGCTGCACGCTCAGCAACTTGGACTCGCGCAGGGCCAGTTGCAGGCGCTGGCGTTCCAGTTCGAGTTTCGCCGCCTGCTCCTCGTTGAGCACCTGATTGGTGTGCTCCCGGGCAATTTCACTGTAGCGCTGGCTCAAATAGGCGTAATGCACCACGTCCGAACCGCTGCCCCAATAGCTGGACAGGCGGTCGGCGCGGGCCAGGGACTCACCGGCGCGGATCACGTCTTTCGGCGCGATACGCAGCACGTTGGAATCTTCCTTGACCTTCTGGAAGTCGGCACCGGCCTGCTGCAATGCGGACTCACTGTGTTGGCCGGCGCAGCCATACAGGCTGGCGCAACCTGCGAGGATCAGACCGCCGAGTGCTTTGGACTTGAGGCTCATTTGGCATCTCCCAGTTGCTTGCGCAGGCGAGTGATGCGGGTATTGAGTACGTTCAACTGCTCCTGGCTTTTGAGGGTCAGGACCCGGGCTTCGGCCAGGCGCGCATCCAGTTCAGCCTGTTCGGCGCGCATGCGGGCATGTTTGTAGGACTGGTCGGTCATATCGCCCTGGGCGCGGGAGAACTTGTCTTCAGCCAGTTTCAGCTCCGGCACATCGTCAGCGGTGGCGCCAACGGCTTTGGCTTGTTCCAGTGCCTGCTCGGTCAGGCGAATTTGTTCATTCGGCGCCGGATCGGCTGCACAACCCGCCAGAGCCAGAACGGCCAGGGCAGCGAAAAGAGGTCGAATACTCACTAAAAATCCCTACTGTTTTGGGGTACTGACGGGTTGTTGCTGTTGCTGCGCTTTCCAACGCTCGATATTGCGTTGCAGCACAGCTTCCGTCAGTCCGGACGCGGGCAATTCTGTCATCTTTTTGGCCAGCTGTCCGCGCAACCACGGATCGTTGCAAGCGGAGTTATGGGAAACCGCGAGGAACAGGCCGGGTTTGTCGACAGGTTGCGGGAACGCCAGCAAGTCATTGGCCATGCCCAATGCCTGCGCGGCCGCCATGCCCGAATAGCGCCCGGCGAGTACATATTCCACCTCACCCAAGAGCAATTTCTGCAAGGCCTGGGTCAGGTTCGGCGTACGAGCCAGGGTCAATTGCTGCTCGGCGAAAGTGCCGAACTCCCGGGTCATTCGAGACTTTTCCGACACGGCGCCAGAGTGCCCATGCAAGTCTTTGGCTTCGCTGTAGGTCAGTGTCGAGCCTTTGCGGGTCCAGACCAGGTAGTCGTTTTCCAGCAGCGGTGGATGGATGTAATCCAGGGTTTCCAGTTCGTTGAGGGTCAACGGTGCGTCCGCCAGCATGTCCATGCGCCCGCTGCGCACTTCGTCCAGGGCCTGGGCACGTTTGCCGGCGTAGAGCATCTCGACTTTGATACCCAACTCCCCCGCCACTTGCTGCAACAAGTCGGCACTGGCGCCAATCAGGTGCTTGGGGTTTTGCGGGTCTTGCCACAGGTACGGCGGTGCATCCGGGCTGCCGGTAACCACCAGGCGCTCGCATTTGCCCGCAGCGTTTGCGAGCGCTGGCAACAATGTCAGGCCCAGCAAAAAAGACCAGCCATACAGGCGGCGCAGATCCATGGCAATACTCTCCACTTAAATCCAGTTAGATCGCTTGATTTGTGTAGGAGCTGTCGAGTGAAACGAGGCTGCGATCTTTTGACTTTGATTTTTTTAAAACAAGATCAAAAGATCGCAGCCTCGTTTCACTCGACAGCTCCTACCAGCTCCTACACAGCTCCTACACAGCGCCTACAGAAGAACAAAAAAAAGCCCGACCAAAAGGCCGGGCTCTTTATAGTTTAAGCCGCTGGATTAGACCAGCTTCTCGAACTCAGGGATTGCTTCGAACAGGTCAGCCACCAGGCCGTAATCGGCCACCTGGAAGATCGGCGCTTCTTCGTCCTTGTTGATCGCTACGATCACTTTGGAGTCTTTCATGCCGGCCAGATGCTGGATCGCGCCGGAGATACCGACCGCGATGTACAGCTGTGGAGCAACGATCTTGCCGGTCTGACCGACCTGCATGTCGTTGGGTACGAAGCCTGCGTCGACTGCGGCGCGGGAAGCACCGACAGCAGCGCCCAGCTTGTCGGCCAGGGCGTACAGGTGTTTGAAGTTGTCGCCGTTCTGCATGCCGCGACCGCCGGAAACGACGATCTTGGCAGCGGTCAGTTCCGGACGATCGGACTTGGCCAGTTCTTCACCAACGAAGCTCGAAGTGCCAGCGTCGTGGGCAGCAGCCACCGCTTCAACGGCAGCGGAACCACCTTCAGCAGCAACCGGGTCGAAACCGGTGGCACGCACGGTGATCACTTTGACTGCAGCGTTCGATTGAACGGTAGCGATGGCGTTACCGGCGTAGATCGGGCGCTTGAAGGTGTCAGCGCTTTCAACCGAGATGATCTCGGAGATCTGGTCAACGTCCAGGGTCGCGGCAACGCGCGGCAGGATGTTTTTGCCGTTGGAAGTCGCGGCAGCCAGGATGTGGCTGTAGCCCGTGCCCCCGCCTTCATGGGCAAGAGCAGCAACCAGCGGAGCAACGTTTTCCGGCAATTGGTGAGCGTAGGCGGCGTTGTCGGCCACCAGCACTTTCGCCACGCCAGCGATTTTCGCAGCGGCTTCAGCCACGGCGCCAGCGCCTTGACCAGCGACCAGAACGTGGATGTCGCCACCGATTTTGGCAGCGGCAGCAACAGTGTTCAGCGTGGCCGGGGCCAGCACTTTGTTGTCGTGTTCAGCAATAACCAAGATAGTCATTTAGATTACCTTCGCTTCGTTTTTCAGTTTCTCGACCAGTTCAGCCACCGACTTGACCTTGATACCCGCGCTGCGTGCAGCCGGCGCTTCGACTTTTACGGTCTTGTTAGTGGAGGCGGTGGAAACGCCCAAAGCGTCCGGAGTCAGCACTTCGAGAGGCTTCTTCTTGGCTTTCATGATGTTTGGCAGGGACGCATAACGCGGCTCGTTCAAACGCAGGTCGGTGGTGACGATGGCCGGCAGTTTCAGAGAAACTGTCTGCGCGCCGCCGTCGATTTCGCGGGTCACGGCAACGCTGTCGCCGCTGACTTCGACTTTGGACGCGAACGTGCCCTGACCGTAGCCGCTCAATGCAGCGAGCATCTGGCCGGTCTGGTTGTTGTCGCTGTCGATGGCCTGTTTGCCGAGGATCACCATCTGAGGCTGTTCCTTGTCGACAACGGCTTTCAACAGTTTGGCAACCGCCAGGGACGTCAGATCTTCAGCGGATTCGACGAGGATGGCGCGGTCGGCACCCAGAGCCAGCGCGGTGCGCAGTTGCTCTTGAGCGGTGGACGGGCCAACGGAAACGACGACGATTTCAGTCGCAACACCTTTCTCTTTCAGGCGTACGGCTTCTTCCACGGCGATTTCGCAGAATGGGTTCATCGACATCTTCACGTTAGCGAGGTCGACGCCGGAATTGTCCGCCTTGACGCGAACCTTGACGTTGTAATCCACAACGCGTTTGACAGCTACAAGAACCTTCATGGATTCCTCGTTACTCTCCGGTGAAAAGAAAGTCGCCTAGGCGAACCTGGCGGTTGATGCTCGTGGGCGCAAGGGCACCTCTAAAAACGCTGGCATCTGAACGGGGTGACACTGCCCACGTGAACAATGACCGTTCGTCAGTGGTGACCGACGAGTCATTCATTACCGCGGCGTGTAAACTGCGCGCCAAATCCTCGCTGCGCATCACCTTGTACTGCCATCGCCCTGTCTTTAGAGGTGCTCTTGAAACCAACAGTCAGCCTACGGCGAGCGCAAAACCGCCCGTATCTTGACCGGAACACCTATTCCGGTCAATACGGCAAAATGGCCAGTCATAAGCCGCGTTACTTTGATTTATCTGGCCTGGAGCCAATTCAAACAAACGTTTGTATTGGACGCTAGGAGTGGTGTAGATATAATGCGCCACCCAGAGAGAAAGGTGGTTCATCGATTGTCCTCTTCCGGCCTTGCGCCGGAATTCATGGATGCGACACCAAACCTCCAATTAGAAAAAAAACTGTTGAGCCTTGAGTAGGAGATAACCTGTGGAACGCGAATACATGGAATTCGACGTGGTCATCGTCGGTGCCGGCCCCGCTGGTCTTTCCGCCGCCTGCCGCTTGAAGCAGAAGGCTGCTGAAGCCGGTAAGGAAATCAGCGTCTGCGTGGTCGAAAAAGGCTCCGAAGTCGGTGCTCACATCTTGTCCGGTGCCGTGTTCGAACCACGCGCCCTGAACGAATTGTTCCCGGACTGGAAAGAACTCGGCGCCCCGCTGAACACGCCGGTCACCCGCGATGACATCTTTGTTCTCAAGAACGCCGACAGCGCGCAGAAAATCCCTGACCTCTTTGTGCCCAAGACCATGCACAACGAAGGCAACTACATCATCTCCCTGGGCAACCTGTGCCGCTGGCTCGCCCAGCAGGCCGAGAACCTGGGTGTGGAAATCTACCCGGGCTTCGCCGCTCAGGAAGCGCTGTTCGACGAGAACGGCGTAGTCCGCGGGATCATCACCGGTGACCTGGGCGTTGACCGTGAAGGC
The DNA here is from genome assembly GCF_024296925.1 of Pseudomonas nunensis. NCBI lineage: Bacteria > Pseudomonadati > Pseudomonadota > Gammaproteobacteria > Pseudomonadales > Pseudomonadaceae > Pseudomonas > Pseudomonas nunensis. The sequence continues at coordinate 809,266 of NZ_CP101125.1, read as the reverse complement.
CATCCGAAGGAAGGCCTGTACACCCCTGGCATGGAACTGCGTGGCAAGTACACGCTGTTCGCCGAAGGTTGCCGTGGCCACATCGGCAAGCAGTTGATCAAGCGCTTCAACCTCGACAGCGATGCCGACGCCCAGCACTACGGCATCGGCTTGAAAGAAATCTGGGAAATCGACCCGGCCAAGCATCAGCCAGGCCTGGTGGTCCACACCGCCGGTTGGCCGCTGGACATCATGGGCACCGAGAACACCGGTGGCTCGTTCCTCTATCACCTGGAAAATAACCAGGTGGTCGTCGGTCTGATCGTCGATCTGTCCTACAGCAACACCTACCTGTCGCCGTTCGACGAATTCCAGCGCCTCAAGCATCACCCGGTGCTCAAGCAGTACCTGGAAGGCGGCAAGCGCATCAGCTACGGCGCTCGCGCCATCTGCAAAGGTGGCCTGAACTCGCTGCCGAAAATGGTCTTCAAGGGCGGCGCGCTGATCGGTTGCGACCTCGGCACCCTGAACTTCGCGAAGATCAAAGGCAGCCACACCGCGATGAAGTCCGGCATGCTCGCCGCTGAATCCGTGGCCGAAGCGCTGTTCGCCGAGAAAGACGGCACTGAAGAACTGACCACTTACGTCGATGCGTTCAAAAAGAGCTGGCTCTACGACGAACTGTTCGCCAGCCGCAACTTCGGCCCGGCGATCCACAAGTTTGGCGCCATCGTTGGCGGCGGTTTCAACTGGCTCGACCAGAACATCTTCGGCGGCAAACTGCCGTTCACCCTGCACGACACCAAGCCGGATTACGCTTGCCTCAAGCTGGCGGCCGACTGCAAGAAGATTGACTACCCGAAACCGGACGGCAAAATCAGCTTCGACAAACTCAGCTCGGTGTTCATCTCCGGTACCAACCATGAAGAAGAACAACCGTGCCACCTGAAGCTGACCGACCCGAGCATCCCGATCAGCAAGAACCTGCCGCTGTACGATGAGCCTGCTCAGCGCTACTGCCCGGCCGGCGTGTACGAAGTGGTCACCAAGGAAGACGGCGAGAAGCGCTTCCAGATCAACGCCCAGAACTGTGTTCACTGCAAGACCTGCGACATCAAGGACCCTGCACAGAACATCACTTGGGTGGCGCCGGAAGGCTCCGGCGGCCCGACTTACCCGAACATGTAAGTTGCACGCCTGAACATCAAGGCTCCCGACATGGGGGCCTTTTTGTTGCGCGGGATTCAAGCAGCAACACAAAACAAATGTGGGAGCGGGCTCGCTCGCGAAAGCGGTGTATCAGTCACCCTTTAAATCGACTGACACACCGCTTTCGCGAGCAAGCCCGCTCCCACAGGGGGGATTTGCGGTGGTTCAAGCAGCGCGCTCATCCCCCGGACTGCGCTCAAAGTAGCGCTTATATTCGCGACTGAACTGCGACGTGCTCTGGTACCCCACCCGATGCGCCACCTGCGCCACGCCCAACCCTTGGGACAGCAACAATTGCTGCGCCTTGAGCAACCGCAAGCGCTTCAAATACTGCACCGGTGACAACAACGTGCTGCGCTTGAAATGCTCATGAAAGGTCGATGCACTCATGTTCGCGCAACCCGCCAGTGTCTCGACATTCAACGGCTCGGTGAAATGACCGTGTAGATGATTGAGCGAAGCGGCAATCCGCGCGAATTGCCCCTGCTGTTCCACCAATGCCCGCAACACATCGGCCTGGGGACCACGCAACGCCACGAACAACAATTCACGCAAACGCGCCGGGCCCATGATCTGGCATTCCAGCGGATCGTGCAGACAACGCAACAGCCGCTCCACGCAACCGCGCATCTCATCATCGAGCACCGCCGAAGTCATCGACTCCAGCGTCTGCGCCGCAACACTGCGTCCCGACACCAGCCCCATGGCCAACACCAATTCGCCGAGCAACACTCGGTCGATAGCGATGGAAATCCCCAGCATCGGCCCTTCCGGCGCGGCAAAGGTTTCGCACTCGAATGGCACAGGCAACGCCTGAATCAGGTAATGCCCGGCGCCGTACTCCAAAGTACGCGGCCCCAGGTACGCCAGTTTGCTGCCCTGAACGATGATCACCAGGCTCGGCTCATAGATCTGCGGCCCCCGAGCCACGTCGCAACTGGCGCGCAATACCTGCACGCCCGGCAACGCCGTGGGGGCGAAACCGTCGCGGGTGGTCAGCGGTAGAATCAGTGAAACCAGCGTGGCGTTGGCATCCAGATGACGGGTCAACAACATGGGCAGCTCTTCACACAAAAGTGACGAAAAAAGGGATGAAAACATCATCGCAGGTCTGGCTGGCAATGCGACCCATCAACGGTACATCCCGGAGGATTAGGCATGACACCCGGAGGAATCGTCATGGATGACACCGGTCACGCCCCCCAAAATGGCGCATCTCATCTGTCACTGCTTTTGCGAGGCTCCTCATGTACACCGCTATCGGATACGCCGCCCAGTCGGCCACCACTCCCCTCGCCCCTGTGAAATTCGAACGTCGCAGCCCTCGGGCCGACGACGTCGCGATCGATATTCTCTACTGCGGCGTCTGCCATTCCGACATCCACCAGGCCCGTAACGAGTGGGGCATTGCCGTTTACCCACTGATGCCCGGCCACGAGATCGTCGGCAAAGTTACCGCCGTCGGTGCAAACGTCACCAAACACAAAATCGGCGATCTGGTCGGTGTCGGTTGCATGGTTGATTCGTGCCGCAGCTGCGAAGCCTGCCAGTCAAACCTGGAGCAATATTGCCTCGAAGGTCCGACCATGACTTACGCCACTCCGGACCGGGTCGATGGCAGCAACACCATGGGCGGCTACTCCGACAGCATCGTGGTCAGCGAGCACTTCGTGGTGCGTATCCCGGAAAAACTCGACCTGGCCAGCGCCGCGCCGATCCTCTGTGCCGGCATCACCACTTACTCGCCGCTCAAGCATTACGGCGTGAAGGCTGGCGACAAGGTCGGGATTCTCGGCATGGGTGGCCTGGGCCACATGGGCATCAAGTTCGCCAAGGCCATGGGCGCGGAAGTGACGTTGTTCACCCGCTCCGCGAGCAAGGCTGAAGAAGGTCGTCGCCAGGGCGCGGACCACGTGATCGTGTCCACCGATGCCGAACAGATGAAGGCCGCCGCCGGGCATTTCGACTTCCTGCTGGACACCATTCCGGTGCAGCACGACCTCAATCCGTACCTCGATACCCTGCGTTTCGACGGCGTGCACATTCTGGTGGGTTTGATCGAACCGATCGATCCGCCAGTTCACGCCGGCAAACTGGTGATGAGCCGTCGCGTGCTCGCCGGTTCGCTGATCGGTGGCGTCGCAGAAACCCAGGAAGTGCTGGATTTCTGCGCCGAGCACAACATCACCTGCGACATCGAAATGCTCAACATCCATCAGATCAACGAAGCGTTCACCCGCATGATTGCCGGTGATGTGAAGTACCGCTTCGTGATCGACATGGCGACCCTGAAGGTCTAAACCTTCGCGCCGAGTTCCGCCGAGAGCCGGGCCGTGACCCCTTTGATCAGGGGAATCAGCTCGGCCATTTTTTCCAGCGGCATATACGGCACGGTGCTGGCGATGCTGATGCCGGCGACGATGCGTTTGCTGGCATCGCGGATCGGCGCCGCCACACAACGGATCGACGGCTCGTTGTCTTCCAGATCGAACGCGTAACCCCCCGCCACATACTCAATCATGCGCTGCTGAAATTGCTCCCAGGACTGCTCCGGGTGCTGCGGCCAGAACTGATTTTTCCCACCGGCCGGAAGGCTGACTTCGTACAGACGTTTCCAGTCTTCCTGGGTGTCATCGAGCATCAGCGCCTTGCCGATCCCGGTGCGCGCCAAGGGCATGCGATGGCCGACCCGCGAACGCATTTCCGGACCATTGCGCCCCGGATTCTTGTGCAGATACAGCACCTCGTCGCCTTCGCGAATCGCCAGGTGAATGGTGTCGCCGGTCAATGCCGACAACTCATCCAGATACGGACCTGCCAATGTCACCAGCGGCAGTTCTTCCCGCGCCTGGAAACCCAGCTCGATCAGCTTCGGCCCCAACAGATAGCCGACTTGCGGCACGACACGCAGGTAACGCTCATCCACCAGGCAACTGGCCAGGCGATGGGTGGTGCTGCGCGTGGTGCCGATCAGCCGGGCAATTTCCTTGAGATCGCGGGCGCCACTGGCCACGGCCTGAACCACACCCAGACCACGAAGCAGTGTCTGGGTGCCGGTCGGCGCGGCGTCCTTGGCGATTTTTGGGGCGTCTTCCTGCATATCCAGCCTTTACCGTTGAGCGAGGGAACGGGCGGCATTATGGTCGCCCGACGGCTGCCACTACAACTTGATACGCTCGACCTTGCCCACCAGCAAGATGTAGGAAAGCGCGCCAATCAATGCCAGAACCGAGATGTAGGTGATCGCCGGGGCGAACGAATCACCGGTGGCGAGGAAACCGATCACGATCGGCGTGGTAATCGCCGACAGGTTACCGATGAAGTTGAACACCCCACCGGTCAACCCGAGCAGTCGCGCCGGGGCCAGGGTCGACACCAGTGACCAGGTGATCGAGGCGAGCCCGTTCCCGAAGAACGCCAACGCGAGGAAGGCAATCACCAGCGGCGTCGACTCAACGAAGTTGGCGCCGATGATCGAAGTGGAAATCAGCAGACCGCCAATGATCGGCAGCTTGCGGGCAAATCCGACGGTGTAGCCGCGACGGATCAAGAAGTCGGAGAAGAACCCGGAACACAGCACGCCAACGAAGGCGGCGAGAAACGGCAGCGACGCCAGCAGGCCAGACTTGATGAAGTCCATGCCGCGATATTTCACCAGGTAAGTCGGGAACCACGTCAGGAAAAACCACAGCGTCGAGTTGAGGCAGAACTGGCCGAGGTAGATGCCCCAGAGCTTGCGTTTGCTCAGGACAATCCCGAGGTCGGTCCAGCTGAATTTGGCTTTGACCTTGGCTTGCTCAGCCTGGATGTCTACCAGCCCGCCGCCCTCGCGAATCAGGTCGATTTCCGCGTCGTTGGCGCCCTTGAAATCCCGTGGCTCGCGATACACCGCGTACCAGATCACCGCCCAGATAATGCCGACCACACCGGTGCTGACGAACACCATGTGCCAGCCAAATTCATGTTGCAGCCAGGCCAGTACCGGCGTCAGAAATGCGAGCCCGACAAACTGTCCGGAGGTGTAGAAACCAATGGCCGTGGCGCGTTCGCGTTCGGGAAACCAGGTAGTGACCACGCGGCTGTTGATCGGATAGGCCGGGGCTTCCAGCGCACCGACCGCCATGCGCAACACGAACAACGCGATGAAGCTGCCGGCGAAACCGAGCATCACCGTGGCCAGTGACCACAACAGCAGCGCGACGCTGTAGAGAATCCGTGGCGGCACGCGATCCACCAGCCAGCCGCCGGGGATTTGCATGGCGGCGTAGGTCCAGCCGAAGGCGGAGAAAATCAGCCCGACATGAATCGGATCAATCCCCAGTTCACTGGTCAGCGCCGGGGCGGCAATCGACAGGTTGCTGCGGTCCAGATAGTTGATCACCACAGTGATAAACAGCAGCACCATGATGAAAAAACGCTTGCGGCTGGGCGTCACCAACGACGCCTGCCCGGTAAGGGTTTGCGGTTGCATGAGGATGCCTCTTCTTATGTTTATTGAGGGCGATATCAAAATCGGATTTGACGCAGATCTACCTGTCCATGGAGATCCAGTGTGGGAGCGGGCTTGCTCGCGAAGACGGTGTGTCAGTCGACATCATCATTGGCTGTTACGACGCCTTCGCGAGCAAGCCCGCTCCCACATTGGATTTGTGTTGAGTCAGGAAGCACTCACCACTCCGCAAAACTGCCATCGGCATGACGCCAGATCGGGTTGCGCCAGCGGTGGCCGACCGCCGCGCGTTCGATCACATATTCCTCGTTGATCTCGATGCCCAGGCCCGGGCCGTTCGGGATTTTCACGAAGCCTTTGTCGTAGTCGAACACCCGTGGATCCTTGACGTAATCCAGCAGGTCGTTGCTCTCGTTGTAGTGGATGCCCAGGCTTTGTTCCTGGATGAACGCGTTGTAGCAAACCGCGTCGAGTTGCAGGCAGGCGGCCAAGGCAATCGGACCCAGCGGGCAGTGCAGCGCCAGCGCCACGTCGTAGGCTTCGGCCATGTTGGCGATCTTGCGGGTTTCGGTGATGCCGCCAGCGTGGGACGCATCGGGCTGAATGATGTCGACGTAGCCTTCGCTGAGTACACGCTTGAAATCCCAGCGCGAGAACAAGCGCTCACCGAGAGCAATCGGGGTGCTGGTCAGCGGTGCCAATTCTTTCAGCGCTTCGTAGTTTTCGCTGAGCACCGGTTCTTCGATGAACATCAGTTTGTACGGGTCGAGTTCCTTCATCAGCACCTTGGCCATAGGCTTGTGCACCCGGCCATGGAAATCGACGCCGATACCGACGTTCGGGCCGACCGCGTCACGCACGGCGGCGACGTTGGCCAGGGCCAGGTCGACTTTTTCGAAGGAGTCGAGAAATTGCAGCTCTTCGGTGCCGTTCATTTTCACCGCAGTGAAACCACGCTCCACCGCTTCTTTCGCCGCACGCGCGGTGTCGGCCGGACGGTCGCCACCGATCCACGAATACACGCGAATCTTGTCCCGCACCTGGCCACCGAGCAAATCGCTGACCGACACACCCAGGGCCTTGCCCTTGATGTCCCACAACGCCTGGTCGATGCCGGCGAGTGCGCTCATGTGGATCGCGCCGCCGCGATAGAAGCCGCCGCGATACAGCACAGTCCAGATGTCTTCAATGTTGCGTGGGTCTTTGCCGATCAGGTAGTCGGACAATTCCTCAACGGCAGCAGCGACGGTGTGAGCGCGGCCTTCGACTACAGGCTCGCCCCAACCGGTCACGCCCTCGTCGGTTTCGACCTTGAGGAAGCACCAGCGCGGCGGAACGATGAAGGTGGTCAGTTTGGTGATTTTCATCTGATTCTCTCTCTTGTTAGATGTAGCGCGCTCGGCGCCAAAAAGTCTTAACGCAGAGCGTTCCATGCAGCGACGTAGGCCTTGGCATTGGCGGCCACTTGATCAGGCGTCATGCCCGGCTTGAACAACCCGGAACCCAGGCCGAAACCTTTGACGCCCGCGTCGATAAACACCTGCATGTTGTCCGGAGTGATCCCGCCAACCGGCGCCAGAATGGTCCCGGCCGGCAATACCGCGAGCCAGGCTTTTACAACAGCCGGGCCCATCTGTTCGGCGGGGAACATCTTCAGCACGTCGGCGCCTTCGGCCAATGCGGCAAAGGCTTCGGTCGGCGTCGCCACGCCCGGCGACAGGAACAACCCCGCCGCTTTCGCTGCACGCAGAACCTTGGGATCGCTATGAGGCATGACGATCACTTGGCCGCCCGCCGCTTTCACTTGCTCGACCTGTTCCGGTGTCAGCACCGTGCCCGCGCCGATCAGGCAATCGGCCGGCAAAGTACTGCGCAGGATGCGGATACTTTCGTACGGCTCGGGGGAATTTAGCGGCACTTCGATGACGCGAAATCCGGCGCTGTACAGGACTTCGCCGATGGCCGCAGCCTCTGTTGGACGCAGGCCGCGCAGGATCGCGATCAGGCCGTTTTGCGCCAGGGCTTGCTTGAGCATGTCAGATCTCCAGTCAGGTTTAACGGGATGGATGTTGTGAGACCAGTCCGGCGGCAACCGCCAGTTGCCACAACCCGCGCTCGGTGGCCTGTTCGGCCAACATCACTTTGGCAAAACCGCAGGCATCGAGGGCCCGGCTGTAGCGTGCGCAGAGTTGGGCATTACCGATGAGGATGATCGACGGCAAGTGCACGCTGTTGCGGCGGCGCCTCTGAACATTGGCCAGGGCCGACAGTTCATGACCGATCAACAGGCCGGACAAATAATCAGGTTGCGCCGTAGCGCTGAGTTCGCCGGTCAGCCCGAGGCTGCGCGCGCTGAATAGCGTCGACAACGGCCCGATCTCGCCGTCCGCCGACAACGCCACTTGCACGCCCCGGTCAAACGCCTGGCCATCGAACGACGCACCTTGTTGCTGGGTGCGCCCGAGAATGCTGTGTTCACTGAGCACGGCAAAGATTTCGCCGGTCATGAAGGTATCGAAATGCACGATGCAGCCGTCGGCCACTTCCACCCATTTCGAATGACTGCCCGGCAGACCGATCAACAGATCGTCACCCTTGCCACTCGGCAGCGTCTGCAGCACGCCAAGCACTTGGGTTTCTTCACCGCGCATCACGTTCGGCAGGTGCGAACGCTGAATCACACCCGGCACGATGTGCACATCGACACCGCGAAGACTGCGTACGGTTTGTAGGGAAGTTCCGAGATTGGCGACGTTTGCCGGCGTATCCCGGTAGGCCGCTTCGCGCCAGCCCTGGGCGCTGCCGACCATGCCGCAAGCAATCACAGGCAGATCGGGCTGGGCGTCAAGCCAGTCACCGCAGGCCTCGTCGAAGGCCAGTTCAAAACCGTCGGCGCATTCCTGGCCGTTGATGATTCGCGGCGTCCGGGGCAGCTGCATGATCCCGGACGACAGCGAACGCTGTTCCAGCACCTGGCCACCCGCAGCGAGTTTGTAAGCACGTAATGAGGTTGTCCCCCAATCGAGCGCGATCAATTGCGCCAGCATCGCTTCACCTGTTTTGTTTATTGGCAGTGAGTGAGCTGGACTATAGACCTCCTAGAGGGAAAATCTCAATATGTAATTAATACTCCCACATAATGGGATTGCTAGATTTGTGGTGTCCATCGTTCTTTAGCCCCAATACCCGCCCCGACTTCAACCTTCAGCGTCTCCCGCGTCATGGAACCCACCAGGTGGGTATCGCCGTTCTCAGCCGAGATACCGGGCTCTCGCCGACCATCGCCTCGAATAAGGGTGTAAGCCGTCAGCGGTTTGGGGGTTTGGTCCGACCAGGTGATAAGCCTCAGTTTCTTGTTGCTGGGTGCGAATGAAGCCAACAGACCGGCGTAGGGCGCATCGCGGCATAAACCGACGTCGTCGATCTGGTCGTAAGCCGGTGACAATTCTTCGCGCCATCGAACGATGCAAACCGGCTCGAATTGCAGCCACGTCAAAGGGCGATCAGCAGGTTTGAGTGAAACCTGCCGAGGCGCAATTCGAGGATTTTTCACCTCGGCAATAATCCGCGACGTCGGGACGTACATCACTTTCGAATAGTAAGCCGTGAAAGGAAACGCGGTGATGACGACCTTACAGGGCACGTAGTCTTGAGGTTCCAAGAGTCGGACTAACCGTGATCGAGCGATATCACTAGAGCCAGTCCGGTCTTCATTGTCCTCAAATCGAATACTGGCCAGCATTTCATAACGTCGATCGCCCTCGATCAGGCGCATATCTTCTATGAGGCCATAACCTTCCAGCGCAATGTTGTGTTCCACGGAGAAGTCGAGATCACCATCGAGCGAACAATGAAGGCTGGTGCTTATCTGTCCGCCGCGGCCGTGTGCTTCATATAAATGAATCAGGTCCCTGTCAGAAGTAAACCGCACGTCATAGAGTGAATAGCTATTGTGATTAATCGATACAAACTCGATGCGTGCCGGCGGTACGTCGAGATGCAGGCACCCCGAACAGAGTGCACAGAACATCATCAAGGTAAAAAAACGCAGGAAAGTGCAGAAGCCAGGTTGCATTGCAAATGTCATCCGTGAGCGCGCAAAGGGCGCACAGAGTGCCGGACTAGAGGGGGGCCGACAACAGATTCATCTGCGGATAACCATCACGCATCAGCGCCCCTCGGCAAACTCCCGAAGTACCGCCCCATCCATCCGATACCGCACCCACTCTTCCTGCGGCTGCGCGCCGAGGGATTTGTAGAATTCGATGGCCGGTTTGTTCCAGTCGAGCACGCTCCACTCAAAACGGCCGCAATCATTGGCGCAGGCGATTTTTGCCAGGTGGCGCAGCAAGGTTTTGCCGGCGCCGCCACCGCGTTGCTCGGGGGTGATGTAGAGGTCTTCGAGGTACAGGCAGTTGCTGCCCAGCCAGGTGGAGTAGCTGAAGAAAAACACTGCGAAGCCGATCGGCAAGCCGTCCCGCAGGCAGATCAGACCGTGGGCGGTGGCGCCTTCGCTGAACAGGCTGCGCTCGATGTCGGCAACGCTGGCGATGACTTCGTGGCGGGCACGTTCGTAGTCGGCCAGCTCAGTGATGAACGCGAGGATTTGCGGTGCATCGCTGGGGGTCGCCGGGCGGATGTCGATCGTCATGGACGTGCCTTGTCAAAAGTGGAAAACGCCATACTAAGGCGGCAATCGGCGCTCGTCACATGCCAATGCAAAAAGTACTCTACAGTCGGCCCGGTTGGGCTTGTGTGGGAGCGGGCTTGCTCGCGAAGGCGGTTAGTCAGCCAGCAACGATATCGACTGACACGCCGCCTTCGCGAGCAAGCCCGCTCCCACATTTGGACTGTGCACGACACAAAGGATGTTTATGACCACCACCGCTTTCGCCCCACTGCAACCTCTCGCCGAAACCCTGCTGCCCCACGCACTGGAACCCTCGGAAGACGGCGCCCACGACCTGTCGCACTTGCAGCGGGTGTGGCACAACGTGCGCACGCTTCAGGCGCAAGAAGGCGGAGATCTGGAGGTGCTGCTGGCGGCGGTGCTGTTACATGACTGCGTGGCGGTGGAAAAGAACTCGCCGCTGCGTTCCCAAGCCTCAAGACTGGCGGCGGACAAAGCGGCAATACTGCTGACGTCGCAGGATTGGCCCGACGCAAAAATCGCCGCCGTCGTCCACGCCATCGAAGCCCACAGTTTTTCCGCCAACATCACTCCGACCACCCTCGAAGCCCGGATCCTGCAGGACGCCGACCGTCTCGACTCCCTTGGCATGCTTGGCGTCGCGCGAACCTTCTACATCGCCGGGCGCATGGGCAGTGCGCTGTACGACCCGCAGGACCCGGAAGCCAAGGCCCGCGACTATGACGACAAGCGCTTCTGTCTCGACCATTTCCAGACCAAGCTGCTGCACCTGGCGGACGGTTTCCAGACCGCCACGGGCCAAAACTTGGCACAGATTCGCCATCAACGGCTCAAGGGCTTCATGGAGTTGTTCAAGGAAGAAATCGGCGTTGGCTGAAAGCCCTTACTCCGCTCAGCACTAACCCTGGAATCGACAACCTCGGACCTAACGGCGACGCCTCCCATGGTAGATAGATAAACCGCACGTCTATCGGGTCAAGGAACCGCCTCATGTCTACCGCGCCGCCCCAAGTCCCGAGCAAGTTGTTCGGCCTGTTTTGCCTCGCCAGTTATCTGCTGTCGCTGTCCTACGGCTCGACGTTTTTGCTCTCGCTGTTGATCGGTTCGCGAGGCGGCAACGAGCATGACGCAGGCAGTGTGATTTCCGCAGCGATGCTCAGCACCTTTGCGGCGGTAGTCGTCTCCGGGCACCTGTCAGACGTGCTCGGAGCGGCCCGTTCCATCGCGCTGTTCGGCATTTTGCTGGTGGCCGCGAGCCTGGGTTTTGCGCTGACGCCGGGCTTCGGCAATCTGCTGTTGTTTTTCGGGCTGCTGCTGGGCTTGGGTTGGGGAGTGTTCTACACCCTGGGACCGATCATCGTGGCGAGCCTGGTGACGCCGGCCCAACGGGCCAAATACTTTGCGCTGCTGTCGGGCAGCATGATGACCGGCATTGGCAGCGGTCCATTGCTGGGGCGCGCCGCCAGCGCCTTGGGCTATCCGGTGACGGCGGCGTTTTACCTGGCGGCATTGGCGAGTCTGATCGGCGTTTTACTGTTCTGGCGGCTGGATTCGCAACTCAAACAGGCACACACGAACTCGACGGCCATCTCGCGAATTTCCTGGCGCGCAACGGCCCAAGTGCTGTCGTCCAAAGCGCTGTTCCCGATCATCATGGTCGGCCTCGGCGGCTGCGTGTTCGGCGGGTTGTCGAGTTTCCAGACCAGCTACGCCGCATCCCGCTCACTGGATTACTCGCTGTTTTTCTTCGGCTTCATGGGCGCGGCCATTAGCAGCCGGATGCTGATCTCCAGCTTCGTAGTCAAGCGCGATCCGTTCCGCGCGTCCTGCCTGCTCTCAGGGCTGATGATGGGCTCGATCATGATGTTCAGCTTCATGGTCGACAGCAGCTTCACCTATCTACTCGCGGCGATCATGCTCGGCGTCGGCTACGGCCTGACGTATTCGGTGATCAACGGCCTGGCGGCGAACGAAGCGCCGAGCGGTACCACGGCGCAAGCCTTGCTGCTGTTTAGCCTGTCTTACTTTATTGGTGTGTTCGGTTTCCCGCTGCTGGCCGGGAAGATCATCGTCGAATACGGGATGGCGACATTATTGTTTACAGTTTTGCTGATCGCCGCGTTGAACTGGTTTATCACCGTGGGCCGGCTGGTCTGGCGCAAAGCCATCGCCAAAAACCTGCAACAGGCCTGAACCGTTCGTCGTTAATCAGGCACCAATCCAAATCGGTGGCGGACCAATATCAGGTAAGGACTCTAATAATCTGGAGACGACACCATGATCATGTCCCGCCTGACGACTCTCGCTCTCGCTGCCCTGCTGTCCACCTCGGCCCTCGCCGCCACTACGGCGACCGGCACCGGCACGACCGACCCGGTCGAAAAACCCAAGGCCCCTGCCATCCAGAGTGCTCCCGGCATGAACACCAACGGCTCGGGCATCGACAGCAGTCTGCCGCCTGCCACCGGCACCGATCCACGGTTGCAAGGCAGTGACACTGGCCGTCAGGGCGGGATGAATACGCCGGACAACCAGACACCCGATAACGCCGGCAGCGGCACGAGCTCGAAAACCACCACCGGTGGTTCTGGCTCCGAAGGTGCCGGTAAATAGTTCGCCCACGCGAGCGACGCAACACCCTATCCACATCCATGAAAGAGGTAACCATGAACGTCGATAAAAACCTGGAACATGAAGTCCTGACCCGCCTGTTGCACGCCCACCCAAGTGGTTTGGGCAAGGAGGTCCTGGACAATTACCGGGGGAGAAAGTCGTGGCCAGTACCCTCGCCGCTTTGCAGGATCGCGGGTTGATCCAGCATGGCCATGTCAGTTGCAACGAGGCCGGCGAGCATTCGCTGAACCTGCCGATAAAACTCAGCGCGGCGGGGGTTGAAGCGGCGCGTAAGCTGGACGTTTAACCGCAGCAAGATCAAAGGATCGCAGCCTTCGGATGCACGCCATGCATCGCAGGCTGCGATCCTTTTTACATTCGTGAAGCCAAGAGAAATCCCATGCCTCGTGGAAGCAAAGACAAATACACCGCCGAGCAAAAGCGCAAGGCCGAGCACATCGAAGCAGGCGTTGATTGAGGCGTTGCGCAAGGCGGGTTAGCGCTCGGGGCTTGTGTTGAATTTGAGGGACCCTTCGCGGGCAAGCCTCGCTCCTACAGGGGGTTGCGTAAACCTGTAGGAGCGAGGCTTGCCCGCGAAGACGTCAGATCAGACACCAGATGTCTTGAGACCTGCTCAGCACAGCGGGTGATTGAACCGGTCAATCACGTTCGAGTATTTGCTGTTGTAGCGGTTAGCCGAGTTAACGATGTTCGAGCTGCTCATGCGCGCCATGATGCCGGTTTCTTCACGCTTGAACACGCCGTCCTTGATGTCTTTGACCAGCGAGCGGGACTGCCCCAGGAAATCATTGATCTCCAGCATGCCGCCGTTGCAGCTCTTGCCGGACTTGGCCGATTGCTCGGTGACTTTCTTGTCCCAACCCGCCGCGGCATACGCGACCTGCGCCAGGGACTTTTCGAAAGCGTCGAGTGCTTTTGGGTCATTCGGTGCGGCGAACAATACGTTCGCATCGGCATTGTTGACTTTGCCGTAGTAGATCACCCCGGCGCGATAGTAAGCCGCGGTGTCTTTCGGCGCCTTGTCGAACGCCTCTTTGGTCAGCGCCTGATCGCGATCGCTCAGCCCTTTGTAGAACGCCTGTTCTTTCTGTGCGACCAAGGTCAGCGCAGCCACGTAATCCTTGCTCAACTGACGCGCCTTGTCGCCATTGTCGGCCAGGTAACCTTTGGAGTTGGCGTAGTTGTTCAGCTCGTGGCTCAACGGGGACAACACTTTGAGCGCAGCGGAAAAGTCCTTGGCGGCGGCATCGATTTCGACAATCGGGGTATCGATGGCAGCAGCGGCATCCAGCTGCTTCGCCGAGCGATCCACGAGGATGTCATTCTCGATGCGCATCGAGGTCGGCGCTTCCTTACCCTGCAACAGCGGCATCTGTTGCGTCACATAGTTTTCCCGGGCTTCCTGGAAAGACGTGGTCAGGCTGTTGGCAACATCGACGTACTGGTTGTATTTCTCGATCTGCTGCTGTTCAGCGGCGCTTTGGCTCGGCTGGGCACTGGCGGCTGTGTCGGGCTTGTCGCCACAACCAGCGAGCATCGCAGAGGCGGCGACCAGGGTCGCGCCAATCATCATCCGGTAATTCATTTTTGATCTTCCATAAAAAAAGCGCGGCGGGCCATGCATGGCGTGCCGAGGGGTGTTCAACGGGAGGTTTTGCAACGAGGGACTCTCTCCTTGAGCGTACGAAACTGGCCTGACAGGTTGTCAGACGCTTCCCCTTCCTGGGGCGCGCATTGTGCGAATTTTCACACCGGATAGCAAACGGGGGTGCCAAATTACCTGGGGCGATGACGTACCTGTGGCGAGGGAGCTTGCTCCCGCTGGGGCGCAAAGCGGCCCTAAAAATGGGCCTGCTGCGCAGTCCAGCGGGAGCAAGCTCCCTCGCCACAGGTTGCGTCAGCGGCTGGTCAGCCGCCGAACGTCTCGCGAATTAACGCATCCACCTCAGCCGTCCCCGGCGAAGTCGCCGGCCCCCACCGAGTGACCGCCAATGCAGCCGCCGCATTCGCCCGCCGCGCCGCCTCAATCACCGGCAGCCCTTGCGCCAACCCGGCCACAAACACTCCGGCGTGCGCATCCCCGGCGCCATTGCTGTCCACCGCTTCAACCTTGAAACCCGGTACATGCTGACGCTCGCCATGCTGGCTGATCCAGCAACCCTGCGGCCCATCGCGAACCACCATCAACACATCGGCCGGCAGATGCTCGACCAACCGATCCAGCGCCTCGGCAATGTCCGACGCCCCGGTAAACCGCAGCGCCTCGACACCGTTGCTGGTCCACACATCAATCCGCGCCAGCAGCGCTTTCATCAACGGCTCATCCGGTGAATCCACCAACGGGCCCGGATCGAAAATCACGTTGATCCCTTTCGGCAACGCCAGCACCCAGTCCACCAGCGCCTGAGCTTTACCGACATGCAACAGGCTGTAGCCGCTGACGTAGACATAGTCACCCGCCTCGGCCGGCGCACTCCCCAGGTCTTCAGCGCTGACTTCACCTTCAGCGCCGATGTAGGAAATGAAACTGCGTTCGGCCGAAGCGTCAGTCACGGCGACACACAAACCCGTGTCGCGCTCGGCTTTGTGGCCGATGCCGATTCGGATGCCTTCAGCCTTCATCGCTTCTCGGGCCAAATCCCCGAAACGGCCGGTGCCATGGCGGCCGAGATAGACCACCGACAAACCATTACGCTGGGCGGCAGCCATTACATTGAAGCCACCGCCGGCCTCGAAACTGGCGGATTGCGCCAGTACGTCGCCGCCGGCCTGGGGCAGTTTGTCCACGGCCATGACCAGGTCGATGATGACCTGGCCGGTATGCAACATCTTAGGCATGAGCATTCTCGATCATTGCAGCACGACGATCCTTGGCCCCGCCGAGTACAAAGTAAATCCCGCCGGCTACCAGGAAGGTCACGATCCAGCCGAGGCCGTTATGCCCCAGATACGAGTCGGACAGGAAGCCGCGGAACCAGATGTTTTCAGCCGTGGTGCCGATGGTGGTGAAGCTGAAACCCAGCACGATCGCGAACGCCCACGCGCCGAAAGCTCGCCATTCGACACCGCCGCGATACCAATAGGCGCTGCTCGGGCTGACGTCCAGCAAGTCTTTGGGGCTGTAGTAATGACGATGAATCAAGTCGACCACGAAGATCCCGACCCACGCAGTGATCGGCACCGCCAGCAGGGAAATGAAGGTGATGAACGGGCCGTAGAAGCTGTCGGCAATCAGCATGAAGTAGATCGAACCAGCGAAGATCGCGACGATATCGACCACCACCGCGTAGACCCGAGGGACCTTCAAACCGAGGGTCAACGTGGTCAAACCGGCGGAATACACCGACAGGTTATTCGACAGCAGCAGCCCGCCGAATGCAGTGATCAGGTACGGCACGGCCATCCAGGTCGGCAGCATGTCGCGGATCGCGATGATCGGGTCAGTGGCCTGGGCCAGGTCGTTGTTGCCCACCGACAGCAGGCCACCGAGGGTGATCAGCAGCACCAACGGAATCCCCGCACCGAATGCGGCCGAGGCTACCAGGCGCACGGCTTTGACGCTCTTGTGCTGGTAGCGCGACATGTCGGCACCGGCGTTGGCCCAGCCGATCCCGGTGCCGGCAGCCATGGTGCCGACGCCGATGATCATGGCGCTCAGCGGTGCCGGCGTGGCGTTGAACACCGCGCTCCAGTCGATGGTGGCGCACAGGAAGCCGCCGACCAGGATGTTCAGCGCGCCGAACACGTAGGTCGCCCACTTCTGGATCACCAGCAACGTGGCGTGGCCGAGGCCGGACACCGACAGGGTCAGCAGGACGAAAATCGCGATGAAGATCAGCGTCAAGACGGGAGCGCTTTTCGCTTCCACAGGCGAGCCGAACAGGATCGAGCACAACGACAGCAACACGAACGCGGCGGTGGTGGTGTTGACGGTTTCCCAACCCAGGCGCGACATCAGCGAGACCACGGTCGGACCGATGTTGCCACGAACGCCGAAGATCGCTCGGGACAGGGTCAGGCTCGGTGCGCGACCACGCCGGCCGGCGATGGAGATGATCCCGACCACCGCGAACGAACCGGCAGCACCGAGGATCGCGACGATGATTGCCTGCCAGATTGCCAGGCCGCGAAAAGCCACGAGGGTCGCGCCCAACGGCAGGCCGAGGATCGAGATGTTGGCGGCGAACCAGACCCAGAACAGTTGCAGCGGATGCCCGTTGCACTCGCTTTCCGGGACCGGCTCGATGCCACGGGTTTCCAGTTGCCCGGCGCTTGGCCCGGCGTTCGATGAACTCATGATGGATGCTCCTGTTGCCATTGTTTTGGTTGTGGGCAGTTTCGGAAGTCGACATAACATCCCGGCAGTCCTGGCCGTATTCGTGCTTTCCGTTGCAGGTGAAAAATTCAGGTCGGCGGTGCGCCTATCGCGAGCAAGCTCGCTCCCACAGGTACAGCGTGTACCTGAAGGCTTGCACTATCCCTTGTGGGAGCGAGCTTGCTCGCGATGGGGCCCGTCCGATCAGCGCAGAGCCAACAGCCCCTGCACAAGGGGTTCCAGCTCCAGACCATTCACGGTTTTGACCTTTTCGATCATCGCTGCCGGCCAGCTCTCCAGCCCCAGGCAAGCCCCGAGCATCGCGCCGAGAATTGCCGCGATGGTGTCGGTGTCGCCACCCAGGCTCGCGGCCATGCACACGGCGTCGAAGGCGCTCATCTCACCGATGGCCACTTGCTGGGCCAGGGCAAACGACACCACCACCGACTCCTGCGAGGCTACCGACGTGCCGATCACGTCGTAGAGCAAGTCGGCCAGCAAGGCCTTGTCGCTGTCGATGCTGATGGTCCGCGCCCAACTGATCCGCGAGGCGATGCGGCCACCCGCGACCCAGTGGCCATGGCTTTCCGCTTGCTGGGCGATTTGCATGCCCAGGTTCAAAGCCTCGCCGAGGTCCATGCCGTTGATGCCGGCCGAAACCACTGCCGCCACCGCCGCCGCGCTGGAAATCCCCAGCGTGGTGTTGTGAGTAACCTGGCAGGCCTGCACTACTGCCGTGATGAAGCGTTCCGGATCGGCGACATCCGCCGCGATCCCGACTGGCGTAATACGCATCGCCGCGCCATTGGTGGTGCCGTAGCGCCCCGCTTCTTCCGGCGAATGACCGGCGAGGATCATCTCGATCGCGCGTTTGGTCGATGGGCCGAGCAAATCCTGCGAGCCCTTGGCCTGCATCTCGGCTTCCCATTCGATCAGCCGTTGAGCGAGCATCGAAGGCTCGATCCAGCCTTCGCCTTCGATCAGCAACTGACCGACCAGGATCGCCTGTTCAGTGTCGTCGGTGATCGAGCCCTTGGGCATGTTGGCGGCGATCGGTTGATCGGGGCCGGCATCTTCCAGGTCGGTGATTTCGCCGAAGCGCGCCTTGATCTCGGCACGGCTCAGGGATTGGGTCGGCATGCCCAGGGCGTCGCCCAGAGCCAGCCCATAGAACGCGCCCAAGGCACGATTGAGCGCGGTCACTTTGACTCTCCAAATTGCAGGTGCAGACGGAAATGTACGGGGTCGAGCAAACTTTCGACCTGTTCCATGAACCGGCCCTGACGGTCGTACGTAGTGCGCAGAGCCTTGAGGAATACCGTGCCGAGCGGACGACCGAGCAATTCGGCATCCTCGGCGTTCAGCGGCTCGGCGCCGATCCACTGGTCACCGCGTTCGCCGATGTAACCGTAGGCGGCCAGGGTGATGGTCAACGAGTTATCGATCAGGCCCACTCGCGGCAGACTTTCCAGGGTGCCAGTGGCGGGAATCAGTGAGCGTTCAAGGGACACCAACGTGCCGTCATTGGCCCGGCGGCGACGGTCGAGAGTGATGAATTTGTCGGTGCCGAAGCGCGACAGCAGGTCAGGACGACTGATCGCCTCCAACCGCAGCACTTCGGTGTTGACCAGCGCCCCGCTGTCCGCGAGAGCCTGGGCCCAGCCGCTGCGCTGATCGAGCACCACGCCGTCGAAGGTGACGATTGAGCCGACTCCGCTTTGCGTGGCGATGTAGTTGCGCCTCTTCAGTTCGGCCAGGGCTTCACGCAGCGTGCCGCGGCTGACCTTGAATTCTTGAGCCAACTGATGCTCGCCCGGCAACAGAAAGCCGTCCTCCATGAGGCCGCTTTCGATGCGCCGGATGAGTTCGTCGACCACCCGTTGTTTCTTGTCAAATCGAACCTGTCTAATCATGTACAAAGTGATAACCGAAACAGGGTCGGGCGAGCAAGGGATATTTTTGGGGAGGTGACGGGAGGTGGCTAAGGCGATGCGCGGAATGGGAGGTGTCAGGTACAAAGCCTTCGCGGGCAAGCCTCGCTCCTACAGGTTAAATGTCAGCCGCAAAATTTGCGCACGACACACAACCCGTAGGAGCGAGGCTTGCCCGCGAAGGCGTCAGTCAGATCAACAAAAATCTCAGCGCTGCTTCAGACGGTCAATCACGACGGCCAGCAAGAGAATCGAACCGCGAATTACATACTGATAAAACGTATCGATGTTCTTCAGGTTCATCGCGTTCTCGATGATCGCCAGAATCAACACCCCGGCAATCACATGCCGGATCATGCCGATCCCGCCGCTCAGCGACACCCCACCCAACACACACGCCGAAATCACGGTCAGCTCAAAACCCTGGCCAATCATCGGTTGGCCCGAGGTCATGCGCGACGCCAGGATCACCCCGGCCAACGCGCCGATCAAACCATGCACGGCGAAGATGATGATCTTGGTCCGGTCCACGTTGACCCCGGCCAGCAACGCCGCTTCCTGGTTACCGCCGATGGCCATGGTGTTGCGGCCGTAGGTGGTGTAGTTCAGCAGCCAGCCGAAAAACAGGAAGCACACGATGGTGATCAGGATCGGCACCGGCACGCCGAACAACTGGCCATTGCCGAACACGAAGAACTGTTCCTGGGACACGCCCACCGCTTTGCCGTTGGCAAAAATGTACGCCAGGCCGCGCACGATCTGCATGGTCGCCAACGTGGTAATCAAGGCATTGACGCGTAACTTGGCGATCACGATCCCGTTGATCAACCCAACAATCAGCCCCATGAACAGCGCTGCCGCGACGCCGAGGAACACGCTGTCGGTGTCACGCATCACCACCGCCGCGACCACGCCGGCGCAAGCAATCACCGAACCCACCGACAAGTCGAAATGCCCGGACGCCAGGCAATACAACATGGTGCACGCGGCGATCCCGGTGGTGGAAATCGCCAGGCCCAGGCCGCGCATGTTCAGTGGCGAGAGGAAGTTGTCGATCAGCAAGGTGCAGGCGACGAAGATGGCGATGGCCGCCAGCAGCATGACCCAGTCATCAAGAAAACGCCGCAGGTCCAGGGGTTTGCGCTGGGTAGGCAGAGCGTTGTTTTGGATAGTCATCATAATTACCTCTCAATTCGCCACGCCGTCAGCGCGTTGGCGCGGCAAAGCCAGTTGCAGCAGGTTGGATTCATTGGCCTCGTCGCGGGACAGCTCGCCGCGCATCGCGCCTTCGCACAGCACCAGGATGCGGTCGGAAATGCCCATGACTTCCATCAAGTCGCTGGACACCACGATCACCGCAATGCCACTGGCCGCGAGGTTATGGATGATCTGGTAGATCTCGGCTTTGGCGCCGATATCGATGCCGCGAGTCGGTTCGTCGAGCAGCAGGACTTTCATCGGCATCGACAGCCAGCGACCGAGAATCGCCTTCTGCTGATTGCCACCAGACAGGTACATGATTTTCTGCGACGCGCTCGGCGTCTTCACTTTCAGCGCGGCGATCTGCTTGTCGGCGTTGCCCTTTTCCCACAGGCCACGCAACAGGCAACCGAAGGTGGAATGGGACTTGCGCGCGCTGATGTTGATGTTCTCGGCGACGCTGGAGAGCGGCATGATGCCCTCCTTCTTGCGGTCCTCGGGGCACAGCAGAACCCCGGCGGCTATCGCATCGCGCGGTGAGCGCAGTTTCAGTTCATGGCCGCGCAGCTCCAGGCGTCCGGCGGTGTTGCGGGTCAGGCCGCTGAGCATGCGAAACAGCTCGGTGCGCCCTGCCCCGACCAAACCGAACAGCCCGAGGATTTCGCCTTTGTGCACCTCGAAACTCACCGGCTCACGCAGGCCAGGCCCGAGCAAACCGTCGACCTTCAGCGCCACCGCACCGCGCTGACGCGGGCGGTAATCATAGATGTCCTGGATATCGCGACCGACCATGCAGGTCACTAGCTGGTCGTGGGTCAGTTCACTCATGTTCTCGAAGGTGCGCACGAAGCGGCCATCCTTGAACACGGTCACCGCGTTGCAGATGCGGAACACTTCTTCCATGCGATGGGAAACGTAGAGCACCACTTTGCCTTCATCCCGCAAGCGACCGATGATCGCCATCAAGCGATCGATCTCCCGGGCCGAGAGGCTGCTGGTCGGTTCGTCGAACGCAATCACATGCGCACCACGGGACAACGCCTTGGCGATTTCCACCAATTGCCGCTGACCGAGGGACAGGCGCCCGACTTTCTCTTGCGGATCGATTTCATCCGCCAGGCCCTTGAGGCAGGCCAACGCTTGCTGGCGCAACGTGCTGCGATTGATCAGGCCGAAACTGGCCGGCAGGTGCCCAAGGAACAGGTTCTCCGCGACGGTCATTTCCGGGACCAGATGCAGCTCCTGGTGGATCACTGCGACGCGGCTTGCGATGCTGTCGGCAGTGGACTTGAAGGCCATCGTCCGCTCGCCGATCTGCAGGTCGCCGCTGCTCGGAATGTAGGCGCCGCCGAGGATTTTCAGCAACGTCGATTTGCCGGCGCCGTTCTCGCCCATCAAGGCATGCACCTGCCCCGGATGCGCGACGAAGCTGATGCCGTCCAGCGCCTTCACCCCGGGAAAGGTCTTGCCGATCCCGTTGAAGCGCAAGCTGCCGCCGACGTGTTCTTGTGTTTGTGTTTGCGCTTGCATAACCACCTCATCACACAGATCAGGCAGCCCCGTCGCCAGGGCCGCCGATGAAATCAACCGGCCTTCAATTCCACAGGCCGATCTTTTCCAGTTCCTGCTTGAAGTTCTCGCGAGTGATCAGCGTCACGTCATCCATGGCGGTGTATTTCGGCGGTTCTTTGCCGGTGGTGACCCACTCGTACATCATCGCGGCGGTGTTGTAGCCTTCGATGTGCGGGCTTGGCAGCATCGAGCCGAAGAAGCCGCTGTTAGGCTTTTTCAGTTCGCCGATGGCGTCGGTGCCGTTGATGCCGATGCCGATCACGTTGGCGGCGGTAAACCCGGCGCTTTCGGTGGCGCGCACGCCGCCCAGCACAGTGTTGTCGTTCATGCCGCCGATGATCAGGTTTTTCGCGCCGCTTGGCAGTTTCACCAGGGCCGAGTTGGTGGCGTCCATGCTGCCCGGTACGTCGAGGGTTTTCTGTGCGGTGAAGAGGATGTGGTCTTTAGGGAAACCGGCATCTTCCAAGGCCTTGGCCGAACCGTCGGTGCGTTTCTTGCCGGTGTCGAGTTCGTTGAAGGTGTTGATCACGGCGTAGGTTTCTTTCCAGTCCCAGCCGCGTTTTTTTGCTTCGGTGGCCATGGCGGTGCCCTGTTTCTGGCCGACTTCAAACGCGGCCATGCCGAGGTACGGCACGTCTTCCATGAACTTGCCGTTGGCATCGACGAAACGGTCATCGACAGTCATCACTTTCAAGCCGTTGGCCTTGGCTTTGGCGACGATGGCTGGGCCGAGGCCGACGTCTGGCGGGCAAATCACAAAGCCTTTGGCACCGTTGGCCGCCAGGCTGTCGATGGCCGAGAGGGTTTTCTCGCCATCGGGCACAGCGATCTTGATCACGGTGAAGCCTTTGTCCTTGCCGGCCTTTTCGGCGAAGGCCCATTCGGTCTGGAACCAGGGCTCTTCAGCCTGCTTGACCAGAAAACCGATTTTCACTTGCTCGGCCGCCAGCAGCGAACTGCTCAGGCTGACCGCCGTGACCGCCAAAGCGGCACAGCACAGGGAACGGATCCCAGGACGACGATTCATAAGCTGACTCCTTGTTATTTTTTTTGAGCGTTATTTTGAAAACCGATGCAGCGGTCAAGCGTGTAGCCAAAAGTCATATCGTATGATGATTGGATTTCGGACGGAGTTCCGCGTCTGAAACCCGATGTGCTCAGTCGTGGTACATGACCGAGCGCCCACCATCGATGGTGATGCATGACGCATTGATGAACGGCGCTTCATCACTGGCCAGGAAAACAGCCGTCATCGCCACTTCCATCGGCTGCCCGATGCGGCGCGGCGGATGCAGATCAAAGGCCCGCTGACGTTCGGCCTGGGGGTCGGCAAAACCGTTCCAGTAATCGACGTTCAGTTGGGTTTCGATGTAGCCCGGCGCGATGGCGTTGACGCGAACGCCCTTCGGCGCGTATTCGATGCCGAGGGCGCGGGTCAGGCCGAGCAAACCGTGCTTGGCCACCGGATACGGAAAGCAGCCGGGAATAATGTGGGAAGAATGGGTCGAGGCGATGTTGATGATGCTGCCGATGCCCTGCTCGATCATCTGCGGCAACACGGCCTTGCAGCCGAACCACGCGCCGTCGAGGTCAATAGCGAAGCAGCGGCGCCAGTCTTCCTCGGTCATTTCCAGAGGATCACAGAACACATTGACCCCCGCGCAGTTGACCAGCACGTCGATGCGGCCGTGGCGTTCGACGGCCAATCTGGCCATGGCGTGCAGGTCTTGCTGGTTCGATACATCAGCCTTGATCGCTTGCACGTCAAAACCTTTGTCGCGCCAGTGGGCCGCGACTTTCTCGACTTTTTCGCCCTGGATGTCGCTGATGATCAGCCTGGCTTGCTGGCAGGCAAACGTCGCAACGATGGCTTCGCCGATACCTTGAGCCGCGCCGGTGAGCAGCACGACTTTGTTTTTTAGTCGTTCGCCCTTCGGCGGCTCGGGCACGGGAGGCAGGGAAAGAGGCTCAGCCATGAATCCCGGCTCCCTTTTTCAGGCACGACAAAAACCGGGCATCTGTCGATGTCCGGTCGAAAAACTGCTTAGAAAATCCCTGCATCACTTCACCTGTTTTGTTTTTTTAAGTGTGAGTGCGTGTAACTGATGGAGCCGACTATAAACCCGACCGCCAAATAATCTCAATATATAATTTTACATCCCATATTTTGGGATTTATCCAGCAAATCTCGTACAGGTTTTTCCGGGCACATCGAACCGAATCGACAGCACCGCGCCGTCCAGTGGATGGTTGAGCGGACTGGCGGCGCTGGTGATGTACAGGGTTTGCAGGTCTTCGCCACCGAACACGCAACTGGTGGGGCGGCTGACCGGCAATTCGATTACCCGATCAACCTGGCCTTCGGGGCTGATTCGAAGCAGACAACTGCCGTCCCACCGGGCGTTCCACAGATAGCCCTGCGCATCCATCGCCGAACCGTCGGGGCCGCCGCGTTCGTGGGGGCCGAACCAGACCTGGGCCGGGTCGAGGCTACCGTCGGTGCGGATGAAGTGCTGATAGAGCGTGCGGTCGAGGCTGTCAGCGAAGTACAGGCGGGTCGAGTCGTCGCTCCACAACAGGGTGTTGGGAATGCCCAGCCCCCGCAGCAGCGGCGTGACCCTCGCATCGCGATCAATGCGGAACAGGCCACCGGAGCGGCGCACGATCGGCAAGTCTTCGCCGTTCTCGCCGATGTTGTTCTGCATGGTCCCGAGCCAGAGCCGACCTTGCGCATCGCAACGGGCTTCGTTGGGACGGTTGCCGGGTTGCGGATCGGCGACACAAAGCAAAGTCAGGCGCGGTTCGAGGCCGGGGGAATCCAGATCCAGCCGGTAGACGCCGCTGCTCATCGCCACCAAGGCATCGCCGCTTTCGCAGGGGATGAAGGCGGACACGTGCTCGGGCATCTGCCAGATCTGCACGTTGCTGCCGATCAGCCGCAGCGCTTGCTTGCCGGCGATGTCGACCCAGTAGAGCGCTTGGGTCGGCGCATCCCAGAACGGGCCTTCACCGAGCTGGGCGCGGTGTTCGGTCACGGCAGTCCACGTCATGAAACCTCCTGCTTTATTGCTTTTCTATGTAGGAGCGAGGCTTGGCCGCGAAGGCGATGGGTCTGTGACATCAGTGTTGAATGTGATGACGCCTTCGCGGGCAAGCCTCGCTCCTACAAGGGATTGGTGTGGTTAGCTGGCTTTTTTGTCAGCCATGACTTGTGGGTAGAAACGCTTGATAGCCAGATCGGCATTGTCGATCAGGGTCATGCAGGCCCACACACCCCGCGCGGCATCCCGGGCGGCGATGGCGTCGGCCATGTCTTTGTGGATCGGTAGCGTGCGGCGGAGTTCATCCGGGTCGGCGGCGGAGACTTCAAACGACACCGCCAGCAGCGCGCCGAGGGCCGGGACCATTTGTTCGATGAATTGATTGTGGCTGGCGGCGAGGATGCACTCGTGGAAAAACTGGTCGGCGAGGTTGTAGTCGATGCCGCTGTCCACGGCGCGCTCCAGTGCGTTGTAGGCTTGGAGGATCGCTTGCACCTGTTCGACGGTGGCGCGCTCACAGGCCCAGCGCACGGCCATGGGTTCGATGGTGCGGCGCAAGTCGAGCAAGTCGTCGACGAAGTTTTCCGGCAGGCCGCTGCGGGAGAGCCAACCAACGACTTGCGGATCAAACAGGTTCCAGCGCTTTATCGGCAGCACGCGTGTCCCGACCTTCGGCCCGACTTCGAGCATGCCTTTGGCGACCAGGGTCTTGATGGCTTCGCGAATCACCGTGCGACTGACCCCGAGCTGTTCGCCCAGGTCGGCTTCAACCTTGATGGTTTCGCCGGGCTTGACTTGGCCGGCGGCTATCCAGCCACCTAGCCAATCGACCGTCGACGCATGAAAACTGCTGGACATGAAAACCTCGAAGCAGGGACGGCAAAAAACCGTTCGCGATGGAGGCCCACGCTAATCATCATACGATTGAGTGTCAATTTGAATTTTGCGCGAAACACACAAAAACAATGTGGGAGCGGGCTTGCTCGCGAAAGCGGTGTGTCAGTTTATTTATATGCTGACTGACACGACGCCTTCGCGAGCAAGCCCGCTCCCACATTTGGATTTGCTTAGGGTTCAAGACCGATTGGGAAGAACTCCCCGCCACTCCAAACACCCAACCAGCGCTGCCCGTCGATCTCACGACTCACCGCCAGCTCCACCAATTGGTAGAACACATTGCGGTGGATCAGCGCTTCAAGGTTGGTCCGAACGTGCACGTACGGCGCAGGTTCCTGGGTCACGGGATCAATCATCACGCGAATGGGATGTTCGGTGCCCGCCTCGGCCGTCTCATCGACGTTGGTGGTGAAGCGCAGCAGTTGAGCTTCGCCCTCGCCTTCGACATCCACGGCAATCGCCACGAACGGCGCGTCATCGACCTTGATCCCGACTTTCTCGACCGGAGTAATCAGAAAGTAATCATCGCCGTCGCGGCGGATGATGGTGGAGAACAGCTTGACCATTGGCTTGCGCCCGATCGGCGTGCCCAGGTAGTACCAAGTGCCGTCCCGGGCGATGCGCATGTCGATGTCGCCGCAGAAGTCGGGGTTCCACAAGTGGACCGGTGGCAAGCCTTTGGTCTTGGGGATTTGCCCCAGTAGGTCGTTGGCTTTTTGCGGGCCACTCATGGCGATCTCCTTTGAATTACTGGTCGCTGAGCCCCAACAGGCTACGAGCGTATTGCTCCAGCGGCGGGCCCAGCAGGTCTTCTGGCTTGGTGTCGTGGAACGTCAGTAAACCGCCACGACTCTTGATCCGTGCAGTATCGATCAAATACTGGGTGCTGGTCTCGATCAACATGATTTGAATGACGCCGCTGTCGATACCGAGGCGATCCACGGCTTCCTGATCGAGCCATTCGTCCGAGTTACCGATGCGGTCGTCTGCCTTGGCAAACCGTGTGTAGAGCAGGTAATGCGCACCGGCGGCGCGGGCTTCGCCCATGGCCGCATCGAGGCCTTCCGGCGCACGGGCGCGGCGGACCATCGGGAAGTATTCGATAAAGCCGTCGAAGGCTTCTTCCGCCACCACGTTCGGGCGTGGATAAGCGCTGCCCGGCGGCGCGAAGGCACCTTGGGCGATATAGATAAAGGAGTCCGGCTGAATGCGGAAGTTATTCACGCGCTGACTGTTGCTGTGATCCAGCAGCCCCGCGTCGCTCATGTGGTAGCGAACACCTTCGCCCATGTCGCTGACATTCATGCAGCCACCAAGCGCCAAAACGGCCAGCAGCAAAACCAGGCTACGCATCCTACCCTCCAGAAGCCGGTGACGGAAAACCGGCGAATGGGCGTTGAATGCAGCTTCCGCGCCAGCTCTCTGGACTGCAGTGATTCAGAGGTTTTTTAAATGACCGGGAGATTGCTTTCGCGGGCAAGCCTCGCTCCTACAAGGATGAGTACAAAACCTGTAGGAGCGAGGCTTGCCCGCGAAGAGGCCCGATCAGCCGCCGATAATCTTCATGATGGTCGCCCCACCGGAGAACGCCACTTCCTGCTTGTCTCCCAACGCTTTCACCAGCAATCGCTGCAACGCCGGAAGCGCCTGATGACGCGGTTTGTCCAGCAGATCGCCGACATAGTGGCGATTGCTCGACGACAGGCAACCATGCAGCCAACCCGTGGACGACAGCCGCAGACGCGAACACGTCCGGCAGAACGGCACGCTTTCGTTGGCAATGACACCGAAGTAGCCCCGCCCCGGGATCTCATAGCGCACAGCCGTGGCATCCACCGGAGCGTTAGCTTGCAGGTACTCGTAGCTCTCGCCGATCAGGCTCAGCAACTGCTGAAGGCTGACGAACTGTTGCAGGAAGGCATTGTTGTCGCTGGCCAGGTGGCCCATGCGCATCAACTCAATAAAACGCAGCTCGTAGCCACGCTCCAGACAGTAATCGAGTAGCGGCATCACCTGATCGAGGTTCTGCCCACGCAACGGCACCATGTTGACCTTGATCTTGATGCCGGCCGCCGACGCCTGGTCCATGCCGTCGAGCACCGTCGCCAGATCGCCGCCACGGGCAATGCTGCGGAATGCGCTGGCGTCCAGGGTATCGAGGGAAACGTTGATGCGCCGGATACCGGCATCCACCAGCAGCGGCAGTTTTTTCGCCAGCAACTGGCCGTTGGTGGTCAGGCTGATGTCTTCCAGGCCCATCTTGCCGACGGCCATCATGAAAGCTTCGAGTTTGGGGCTGACCAGCGGCTCGCCGCCGGTGATGCGCAACCGCTCGATGCCGGCGGCTTCGATCAGATAAGCCACGCCGCGCGCCATGGCCTCGGCCGACAGTTCATCCTGCGCAGCGACCAGCCGCTTGCCGTTCGGCACGCAATAGGTACACGCGTAATTGCAGGCTGAGGTCAGGCTGATCCGCAAATTGCGAAAACGCCTGCCTTGACGGTCAACGATCATTGATCACTCCGGCAGAAGAAGTTTCGGGACCGCTAAAACTTGACTCACAAATCAAGTTTTAGCAATACCTAAGCCTGAGTATATTCCTGCGGTACTGCGCCATGTAGCTAAATAATGGCGCAATCAGCCGGCTGAATGGCTCAGCTGCTTGGCGTGTCGGTGTCGCGCTTGCGCTTGTTGCCCATGCGCACGCCGATGTCCATCAGGAACTGGAAGAAACCTTCCTGATCTTCCAGCACATTGCTCCAGAACGGCGAGTGATACAGCGCCACGGCGCCATGCACCAACGCCCAGGACGCGCAGTAGTGGAAGTATGGCGGCACGTCTTCGAGCTTGCCTTCGCTGATCCGGCCCTTGATCAGCAGGGTCAGGCGTTCGAAGTTCGAGGCACGGATCTTGTGCAGCTCCTCGACCATCTCCGGCACCTGGTTGCCCTTTACCACCTTTTCTTCCAGGCGATCGAACAAGCGATAGCGTTGCGGATCGCGCATGCGGAATTCGAAGTAGGCCCGGGACAGGGCTTCCTTGTCCTTGTCGACATCGGCGGAATGCAACAGCTCGTTCAAATCGCGCTCGTAATCGAGCATCAGGCGCAGATAGATCTCGGCCTTGGATTTGAAGTGCTTGTAGATCGTGCCTTTGCCGATACCGACGGCATCAGCAATCATCTCGACGGTGACACTGTCTTCACCTTGGTCGAGGAACAGCTTGAGCGCGGTATCGAGAATTTCTTGCTCGCGGCGACGAAACTCACGGACCTTACGAGGTTCTTTATGCATAAGAAAAGGTCTGTAGGGGTCAAAATTCGAAGCCGCGTATTATGCCTAACTTGCGCCAAAATGCACGGATCATCCGAGCATATCTGTGTTTCTTGATGATTTCACGCAAGGTCGCCGGTTGATGAGAACTCTTCCGAAGCGGCCGTATTCCAAAATTGTTTAAAAACCGGGGCGGCTAAACTGGCGTCGACGCAATACTGATCAATACTTGAACTGTCGGCGAGGCATCTCCCCCAAGTGCCGCGTCGATATAGGTACCAACGGACCGCGTGCCTTTGTTTTACTCCTAATGGTCTTAACCCGGATTCACCCCCCAGAACCCGGGTTTTTTTTGCCTGCGATTCAGCCTTGTGGGAGCGGGCTCGCTCGCGAAGGCGGCACTGAATCCTAAGCTGATTTCACATGGGCCAATGGAAACAATCGCTTGAAGTTTTCCGTCGTCTGCTCAGCAAATCGCTCATAAGACTCACCCCGCAGCATCGCCAGGAACTCTGCCACTTCCCGCACATATTGCGGCAGGTTCGGTTTGCCGCGATAAGGGATCGGCGCCAGGTATGGTGAATCGGTTTCCACCAGCAAACGGTCGGCCGGCACCTTGCTCGCCACGTCGCGCAACGCATCGGCATTGCGGAAGGTGACAATCCCGGACAGGGAAATGTAATAACCCATGTCCAGCGCAGCCTTCGCCATGTCCCAGTCCTCGGTGAAGCAATGCAGCACACCGGCCTGGGGCAACGCGGCTTCGCGCAACAGGTTCAAGGTATCCGCGCGAGCGCCACGGGTGTGGATGATCACCGGTTTGCCGGTCTGCTGAGCGGCTTGCAGATGCAGGCGGAAAGATTCCTGCTGCAACTCCGCCGCTTCCGGCTCGTAGTGGTAATCCAGACCGGTTTCACCAATCGCCACCACGCGTGGATGATTCAGTTCCTGCAACAACCAATCCAGCGCAGGCGCGGCACCGGGCTGCACATCCAGCGGATGCACGCCGACCGAACAATCGACGTCGTCATAACGCTCGGCCAAGGCTTTGACGTCGGCGGCATTATCGACGCTGACGCCGATACACAAAAAATGTCCAACCCCGCGCTGGCGGGCCGCATCGAGGGCGGCATCCAGGGAGCCGTCATGGGCGACGAGGTCGAGGCGGTCAAGGTGGCAATGGGAATCTACGAGCATAAAAGGGCTGCAACTTACATCGTATGAGTGGGACGGTCGGATTTCAGTGCTCCGGCCAGATGGGTTTCGATTCGACTGCGGGCGGTGTTGTCACCGTCGTTGAATTGCACGCCAACTCCGGCGGCGCGGTTGCCTTGGGCACCTTTGGGCGTGATCCAAGTGACTTTGCCGGCGACCGGAATCTTTTCCGCCTCGTCCATAAGGTTCAGCAACATGAACACCTCGTCGCCCAACTTGTAGCTTTTGTTGGTCGGGATGAACAGGCCGCCGTTCTTGATGAACGGCATGTAGGCCGCATACAGCACGGACTTGTCCTTGATCGTCAGTGACAAAATGCCGTTACGCGGCCCGGTGTTGACGGGTTCATTCATGCTGACCTCCACTGCGGATGCTCAGAGTCTAGTCACTTCTGGCCCGGCAAAGACACCCATTGCACCAGCAGCGCCTCAAGCAGCAGCGCCGGATTCAGGTTGGCCTTGCTCATGACCTTCTGACGCTGGGCGAGAATCCAGTCCTGAATATTGAGAACTTTGTCCTGCCCGGACTTCTGCGCCAGGTATTGAATGACCTTGCGCATGTCCATCAGGCCCAGGCCTTCTTCATCCTTGGTCAACTGATAGCGCAGGATCAGGCTCGACCAGTCGCAGAACCAGTCAAACAGCAGCAATTGCGGAATGCTTTTCCATTCTTCGGCCAGCTGGGTCGGCGACTTCTGCTGCTTGAGCAGTTGCTTTACGCCTTCGACCACCAACACCCGCTGCTCGCGTACGCCCTGATTCTGCAACTTGACCGCGCCCAAAGGCGAACCAGCAGCCAATGTCAGCAACTCGACGCGCTCTTCCTGCGAGCAATCCGGCAACGCCGTCGCCAACCACGCCAGGCTCATCGCCTCGCTGGGCAGCGGACAAGCCTGCTGCTGGCAGCGGCTCTTGATCGTTGGCAGCAAACGGCTGGTCTGGTGACTGACTAGCAGCAACACGGTATCGCCGGACGGTTCTTCAAGACTTTTGAGCAAGGCGTTGGCGGCGTTGACGTTCATCGACTCGACCGGCTCGATCAGCACCACTTTACGCCCGCCCATCTGCGCGGTCTGCACCACGAAGCTGACCAGATCGCGCACTTGGTCGACCTTGATCGCCTTGTCCGCCTCTTCCGGTTCGAGGATGTAGTTGTCGGGGTGACTGCCGGCCTTGAGCAACAGGCAGGACTTGCACTCGCCGCAGGCATCCTGGGCCGTCGGACGCTGGCACAGCAAATGCGCCATCAACCGCTCAGCCAACGCACGTTTACCAATGCCGGCCGGGCCATGTAGCAAATAAGCGTGGGCATGCTGCTTGCGCCCCGCCAGTTGCTGCCAGAGCTCGTCCTGCCATGGATAGGCCTCAGCCACGGGTCAACTCCAGTAAACGCGGAAGCAACGCATCCAGGGACTGCTGGACCTGTGGCAGCGGCTGGGCGGCATCCACCAGCACATAACGAGCCGGGTCGGCTTCAGCGCGCTTGAGAAAGGCGCTGCGCACGGCATCGAAAAAGGCTCGACCTTCGAGCTCGAAGCGATCCAGTCGACCGCGAGCACTGGCGCGAGCCAGGCCGACTTCCACCGGCAGATCGAAAATCAGTGTCAGGTCCGGACGCAAGTCGCCCTGGACGAAGGTTTCCAGAGTCGCGATGCGCTCCAGCGACAAACCGCGACCGCCGCCCTGATAGGCGTAGGTCGAATCAGTGAAACGGTCGCACAACACCACCGCGCCACGGGCCAGCGCCGGACGAATCACCTCCGCCAGATGCTGGGCACGGGCGGCGAACACCAGCAGCAGCTCGGTGTCGGGGTTCATGACTTCATCCACCGGGGCCAGCAGCACTTCGCGAATGCGCTCGGCCAACGGCGTGCCGCCCGGCTCGCGGGTCAGCAGCACTTCGATACCGGCGGCGCGCAGGCGTTCGGCCAGGTATTCGCGGTTAGTGCTCTTGCCGGCGCCTTCCGGGCCTTCCAGGGTAATAAACAAGCCAGTCACAGGCAGTCCTTAATCAGTGTCATTGCGAGCTTTGCGGTGTCGGCGTCGACGCATCCGGTTCGGCTGCGGGTTCTTGCGCCGGCGTTGGCGGTACAGCTTCAGGTGCAGTCGTCGGCTCAGGTGCTGGGGCAGGATCTTGCGCCGGCACTTGCGGCACCGCTTCGGGCGCGGGGTCGGGCGAAGCTGCGGGAATTGGCGTCTCGGCTTCCGGCGTCACCGGGGCGTTAGCTGGGGCCGGGCTGGAACGGTAATCCGCCCGACGCTTGAGCTGAAACTCGCGTACTGCCGAGTTATGGGCATCCAGGTCATCCGAGAACACATGACTGCCGTCGCCGCGAGCCACAAAATACAGGCTGTTGCCGGCCACCGGGTTTAGCGCCGCATGGATCGCCTCACGACCGACCATCGCAATCGGTGTCGGCGGCAGGCCGGAGATCATGTAAGTGTTATACGGCGTCGCTTCCTTGAGATGCGCGCGAGTCAACTTGCCGGTATAGCGATCACCCAGACCGTAGATCACCGTCGGATCGGTCTGCAGCATCATGCCCATCGCCATCCGCCGCACAAACACGCCAGCAATCTGCCCGCGCTCCTGTGGCACGCCGGTTTCCTTCTCCACCAGCGAGGCCATGATCAGTGCCTGATAGGGTTCGGTGTACGGCGCGTCAGCGGCACGTTTTTCCCATTCCTTGGCCAACACCTCATCGAGGCGCTCATAGGCTTTTTTCAGCAACTCGGCATCGGTCATGCCGCGCACGAAGCTGTAAGTGTCCGGGAAGAAGCGGCCCTCAGGGAAAATCCCGCTGTGACCCAGCTTGTCCATCACTTGGGTGTCGCTCAGGCCAGTCAGGGTTTGCTTGAGCTTGTCATCCTTGGCCAGTGCCGCGCGGACCTGATGGAAATTCCAGCCTTCGACCAGCGTCACGTTGTACTGCACCACTTCGCCACGCTTCCACAGGTCGATCAGACCGTCGACGGTCATCCCCGGCAGCATGCGGTATTCGCCGCTGTGGATCGGCGTGGCGGAAAGATTGAAGCGCCAATAGACGCGCAACCAGAAGGCGTCCTTGATGACGCCATCGGTTTCGAGTCGATAGAAAGTGCGGGTCGGTGTCGTGCCCTTGGGCACTTCCAGCAGTTCTTCCTGGGTGATATTCAGCGGCTGTTCCAGCGCCGAATGGATTTTCCAGGCCGAAGCAGCTGATAGCAGCCCTGCCAGAACCAGACCGGTTTCCAGCAGCAGCAAGAGTTTACGTCTCACGTATCAAGCATCCAGTAGCGCGCGGGCAATGGTTTGGAGTTTACGGGTGAGCGGGCCAACCGACCAGCTCAGTGCTGCATAGGCGCGCACCGGCCAAATGCCATACACGCTGTTGCAGACGAAGACCTCATCGGCCCATTGCAGCTGATCGAGGCTGATGTCGGTGATTTGCGTGGGGATCCCCAATGACTCAGCCTGAAACAATAATTCGGCACGCATCACGCCGGCCACGCCGCAGCGCTTCAGATCGGCGGTGATCAGCACACCATCGCGCACCAGGAACACGTTACTGAAGACACCTTCGATGACGCGACCGACCTGATCGAGCATCAAGCCTTCAGCGTGTTCGGTGTCTTGCCATTCGGCACGCGCAAGCACTTGCTCAAGACGGTTCAAGTGTTTGAGCCCGGCAAGCAGTGGTTGTTTGGAAAGTCGTGTGGTGCAAGGGAACAAACGAACGCCCTGCTCGGCATGGACAGCAGGATAAGCAGCCGCAGGATTGCCTTGCAGAATGCGTCGGGCCTGGGCCGAAGGATCGGGGGCATAACCGCGCAAGCTGTCGCCGCGAGTGAGGATGAGCTTGAGCACGCCCTCGCCCAGTGCGACGGCATAGGCCAGCAGTTCGCTGCGAATCAGTTCCTGATCGGCAGTGATCGCCAGGCGTGAGCAACCTTGCGCCAGACGCGACAGATGCCGGTCCAGCAACAACGGTTGCCCGCCTTGCACAGCAATGGTCTCGAACAGACCATCACCGTAAGCCAGGCCGCGATCCTTCAGCGACAGAGCGTCAGCCGGCTGACCGTCGACCCAGCTGTCCATCAGTCAGCGAACCGGCGGAACACCAGCGAGCCGTTGGTCCCGCCAAACCCGAAGGAGTTGGACAGCACTACATCGATATCCATGTTGCGCGCGGTGTGCGGCACGAAGTCGAGGTCGCAGCCTTCGTCCGGCTCATCGAGGTTGATGGTCGGCGGCGCCACTTGGCTGTTGATCGCCAGCACACTGAAGATCGCCTCGACCGCGCCCGCCGCACCCAACAGGTGGCCGGTCATGGACTTGGTCGAACTGACCGCCAGTTTGTAGGCGTGATCGCCGAACACCGACTTGATCGCACAGGCTTCGGCGAGGTCGCCGGCCGAAGTCGACGTGCCGTGGGCGTTGATGTACTGGACCTGATCGCCATTGATCTTGGCGTCGCGCAGGGCATTGGTGATGCAACGTGCAGCACCGGCGCCATCAGCGGGAGGCGAAGTCATGTGGTAAGCATCGCCGCTGGTGCCAAAACCGATCAGCTCGGCGTAGATAGTCGCGCCACGGGCCTTGGCGTGCTCCAGTTCTTCCAGAACCAGCGCACCGGCGCCGTCAGACAGGACGAAACCATCACGGCCCTTGTCCCATGGACGGCTGGCGCGGGTCGGCTCGTCGTTGCGAGTCGACAGTGCGCGGGAGGCACCAAAGCCACCCATGCCCAGACCGCAAGCGGCCATCTCGGCGCCGCCGGCAATCATCACGTCGGCTTCGTCGTACATGATGTTGCGGGCCGCCATGCCGATGCAGTGCGTACCGGTGGTACACGCCGTGGCGATGGCGTAGTTAGGTCCCTGTGCACCCAAGTGGATGGACAGGAAACCGGAAATCATATTGATGATCGAGCCAGGCACGAAGAACGGTGAAATTCGACGAGGGCCGGAATCATGCAGCGTGCGGCTGGTTTCTTCGATATTGGTCAGACCGCCAATACCCGAACCCATGGCCACGCCGATGCGCTCGCGGTTGGCGTCAGTGACTTCCAGACCGGAGTTACGCACAGCCTGAAACCCTGCGGCCAGACCGTATTGAATGAACAGGTCGAGCTTGCGAGCTTCCTTGACCGACAGGTATTCCTCGACATTGAAGCCCTTTACCGAGCCGCCAAAACGGGTGGAATAGGCAGAAAGGTCGGTGTGTTCGATCAGACCAATGCCACTGCGGCCAGCCAGAATGCCCTGCCAACTGCTTGGCACATCCGTGCCCAGTGGCGACAACATACCCATACCGGTGACTACGACGCGTCTACGCGACACAGCACTCTCCTTTTTCAAATGACGACTTTGCATCAGGCCTAAAGAAAAAACCGCACGCCGTGATGGCAGTGCGGTTTTTCCATGACAGCAAGCAACGATTACAAGCTATTAAGCCTGGTGGTTAGTAACGTAATCGATTGCAGCTTGTACAGTAGTGATCTTCTCAGCTTCTTCGTCAGGGATTTCGGTCTCGAATTCCTCTTCCAGAGCCATCACCAGCTCAACGGTGTCAAGGGAGTCGGCACCCAGGTCTTCAACGAAGGAAGCAGTGTTGACCACTTCTTCTTCTTTAACGCCCAGTTGCTCAGCAACGATTTTCTTGACGCGCTCTTCGATGGTGCTCATACCTTGTTTTCACTCCTAATGGACAAATTCAGGCAGCTGGCCAGTGGGTAAGTGTATAGAAAGACTTTTCAGTTTTTCAACTGAAAGCTTCACTCCTCAAACCCGGGGGCCCTCTGCCTATAAATAGATTGCAGCTTTATAACGGATTTTAGACAGCTCGTATGACATTTTTTTGAAGCAACCCGTCACATTTAACTCATGTACATCCCGCCGTTCACCGGGATTGTAGCCCCAGTAACGTAAGCCGCACCGTCGGATGCAAGAAAAGCGACCACAGACGCGATCTCTTGTGCTTGTCCCAGACGGCCCAGCGGAATCTGTGTAATCAAGCCTTCACGCTGCGCTTCGGGCAGTTCGCGGGTCATATCAGTGTCGATGAACCCTGGAGCCACCGAGTTTACCGTAATCGAACGCGAACCGACTTCACGCGCCAATGCACGGCTGAAACCTTCCAGACCGGCCTTGGCGGCTGCGTAGTTTACTTGGCCTGCGTTGCCCATGGCACCCACAACCGAACCAATACTGATAATTCGTCCCCAACGCGCCTTGGTCATGCCGCGCAAAACGCCCTTGGACAGGCGGAACAGACTGTTCAGATTGGTATCGATGACGTCGTTCCATTCGTCGTCTTTCATGCGCATCATCAGATTATCGCGGGTGATGCCAGCATTGTTGACAAGGATTACCGGGACACCGAACTGCGCGGTGATGTTCGCCAGCACCGCTGCAACGGACTCGTCGCTGGTGACATTGAGTTCCAGGCCAGTGCCTTGAATACCGTTTTCTTTCAGGGTAGCGGCGATGCGCTCGGCACCCGAAGCGGTGGTCGCGGTGCCGATGACGATGGCGCCCTCACGACCCAGTTCCAGGGCGATAGCCTGGCCGATACCACGGCTCGCACCGGTGACCAGTGCAACTTTACCTTGCAGACTCATGCAAGTTTCTCCTGATTCAGGCCAGCGCTGCGCGAGCGGCAGCGAAAGCGTCTGGGGTATTGAGGTTAGATGTGGATACGCCTTCGGCGCAGCGTTTGTTCAGGCCGGCAAGCACCTTGCCAGGGCCGCACTCGACCAGTTGGGTCGCGCCCTTGGCTGCCAGCGCCTGGACCGATTCGACCCAGCGCACAGGCTTGTAGAGCTGCTCAAGCAGATCACGCTTGAGGGTCTCCAGATCGGCCGGCACCGCAGCGCTGACGTTCTGGACAACCGGAATCTGCGGAGCCTGCCAGTCGATGGCAGCGATGGACTCGGCAAACCGCTCGGCCGCCGGACGCATCAGCTCGCAGTGAGACGGCACGCTGACCGGCAACGGCATGGCGCGCTTGGCACCACGCGCCTTGCAGCCTTCGATGGCACGCTCGACCGCAGCCTTGGCGCCAGCAATGACCACCTGGCCCGGGGAGTTGAAATTGACGGCGCTGACCACTTCGCCTTGCGCCGCTTCGGCACAGGCAGCCAGCACGTCGGCGTCTTCCAGACCGAGAATAGCGGCCATGCCGCCCTGCCCGGCCGGAACGGCCTCTTGCATCAACTGGCCACGACGCTCGACCAGTTTCACCGCGTCGCCCAGGCTCAGGCTACCCGCAGCCACCAGGGCGCTGTATTCGCCCAGGCTGTGACCGGCAACATAAGCCGGACGCGCACCGCCTTCAGCCAGCCACAGACGCCACAAGGCGATCGAGGCGGTCAGAATGGCCGGCTGGGTTTTATCGGTTTGATTGAGCTGCTCTTCCGGCCCTTGCTGGGTCAGTGCCCACAGGTCGTAACCCAGAGCATCGGAAGCTTCTTTAAATGTTTCGAGGACCACTGGATGTTGCGCGCCCAACTCGGCCAGCATGCCGAGGGACTGCGAACCCTGTCCTGGAAAGACGAATGCGAGGGAAGCAGACATGTAACAAGCCCCTAATGATCTTGTCGTCGGAGAATTGACGTCCCGCTGGGGGACTGCAAGAAACTGACAGTTGGATGGCCAATTGAACTGAGCGGTCACATTTAAGCATTGTCCGACGAAAACGCCTAAGGCAACAGATCCTCAAGACGACCGTGCAGCCGTTCCGGGAGGTTTTCCTGGATCTCGATCAGGGCACGCTGGATCGCACTCTGGAAACCCTGCACCCCGGCAGAACCGTGGCTTTTCACGACAATGCCCTGCAAACCGAGGAAGCTTGCACCATTGTGTCGTGCCGGAGCCAGATCCGCCTGCAAGCGCTTCATCAGCGGCAATGCCAGCGCGCCGACCACCCGCGAGGCGAAGCTTTGCTTGAACAACGCCTCGATGCGCCCGGCAATCATGGTTGCCAGGCCTTCGCTGGATTTGAGCAGGATATTGCCGACAAAGCCGTCACACACCACCACATCCGCCTCGCCGCGATAAACACCGTCACCTTCTACAAAACCGATGTAGTTGATGCCCCGGGCGTTCTGCAACAAGGTCGCTGCCAGCTTGACCTGCTGATTGCCCTTGATGTCTTCAGTACCGATATTCAGCAACGCCACGCGAGGACGAACCACACCCAAGGTTTCCGCCGCCACCGAACCCATGATCGCGAACTGCAACAGGTGCTCAGCACTGCAATCGACGTTGGCACCAAGATCGAGCAACTGGCAATAACCCTTCTCGGTCGGAATCGCCGCGACCATCGCCGGCCGATCGATGCCCGGCAAAGTCTTGAGTACAAAACGCGACAGGGCCATCAACGCACCGGTATTGCCGGCACTGACACAGGCCTGGACCTTGCCATCACGCAACAACTCAAGGGCCACGCGCATCGATGAATCAGGCTTGCCACGCAAGGCCTGGGCAGGCTTTTCGTCCATGGTGATGACTTCGGACGCCGGGGTAATCGACAGGCGCGCGCGATCCACAGCCGAATGACTGGAGAGCAGTTCTTCTAAAAGGGTAGGTTGACCGACGAGGGTCAGGTGCAGCGAGGGCGTAGCAGACAGGCAAGCAAGGCTGGCCTGAACAATGCTGCGGGGACCGAAGTCCCCGCCCATTGCGTCAATCGCGATGACTTGAGCAGACAAGTGATTACTCGTCAGCGCCCTTGTCGATCACTTTACGGCCACGGTATACGCCTTCTGGCGATACGTGGTGACGCAGGTGAATTTCACCAGTGGTTTTTTCTACAGACAGAGTGCTTGCCGTCAGGGCGTCGTGCGAACGACGCATGTCACGGGCAGAGCGGGATTTTTTGTTCTGCTGAACAGCCATAATTGATTAACTCCTAAACGTTTGGGTCACGCTTTAACTGCGCCAATACACTGAACGGGTTGGACCGCGTTACCTCGTCCTCGCTCGGTTCGGGCTCATCGAGACCCGCCGGCTGCTGGCATTCTTCCGGATGATGAGCAGGCACAATGGGCAAGGCGAGCAGAAGCTCCTCCTCGATCAGTGACTGCAGATCCAATGGATCTTCGCCCAGTTCCAGCACGTCATAACCTTTCGGCAACGACTGGGTATTCGCACCCTCCTTCACCACAGCATAACTGCATTCGCTATGGATCGGCAGGGTGACCAGCTCAAGACAACGCTGGCAAACCATTTTGACTTCGGTGTCGATAAAACTGTGGATTACCACAGACTTACGTTCATCTCGTTCAAAAACGAATTTAGCCTGCACCGTACCGACAGTGTCGGAAAGCGGGTCGCAGAGTCTCTCCAAATCGGCCAGCAGCAATTCACCTTGAAGGGTGGTGCCACGATCAGCCAATTTGCGCGGGTCAACGTGAGGTGGAATCGGGTCATTCAACATAGGCGCAGCATTATAGGGATGCACCCAGCCATGTCAAAGGAAATTCAGCCCTGTCCGTCACTTGGAAGCCTCGCTAGAATTCGGCCCTGCCTTTTGGAGATGCCCATGCTGCCTTTATTACTCGCTTCAAGTTCGGTTTATCGCCGGGAATTGCTGGCCCGCTTGCAGCTTGAGTTCACCTGCAGCTCGCCGGATATCGATGAAAGCCATCGCCCGGACGAGTCCGCGATTAATTTGGTAAAGCGCCTGGCTGAAGAGAAAGCGCGGGCGCTGGCCGTCAGCCACCCCGCTCATCTGATCATCGGCTCCGACCAGGTCGCGGTGCTCGGCGAGCGGATTATCGGCAAACCTCACACCTTCGAAAAGGCTCGCGAACAATTGCTGGCTTCCAGCGGCGCCGGCGTGACCTTCCTGACCGGCCTCGCGCTGCTCAACAGCCAGACCGGCCATTGCCAGGTCGACTGCGTGCCGTTCACCGTGCACATGCGCACACTCGACCCGGCGCGCATCGAACGCTACCTGCGCGCAGAACAGCCCTACGACTGCGCTGGCAGCTTCAAGGCCGAAGGTTTGGGGGTGAGCCTGTTTCAAAGCACTGAAGGCCCTGACGCCACCAGCCTGATCGGCCTGCCGCTGATTCGGTTGATCGACATGCTTTTGGCTGAAGGTGTGCAGATTCCTTGAAGATCAAAAGATCGCAGCCTCGTTTCACTGTAGGAGCTGTCGAGTGAAACGAGGCTGCGATCTTTTGATTGTAAAAAAACCGGCAAAAAGCCGGTTTTTTTATGCCACCAGAGAACTAGCGCAACGACGGACCATGAAACCCCATCCACATCGCAATCTGCTCAGCCACGCTGGCACCGAGCTTCTTCGAGAAGCGATCAAGCGGCGATTCCTGGACAGTGAAGTCGACGATTTCTTTCTCGCCAATAATATCGCGAGCAACCGAACTGGTATTCCCCAGGCCATCGATCAAGCCCAGCGGCAGCGCCTGCTCACCCGACCAGACCAGGCCGGAGAACAACTCAGGATGATCCTTGTCTTTGAGACGGTCGCCACGACCCTTCTTCACGCTGGCAATGAACTGCTGGTGAGTGGTGTCGAGCACGCCCTGCCAGAACTGGGTTTCTTCAGGCTTTTGCGGCTGGAACGGATCAAGAAACGATTTGTGCTCGCCAGAGGTGTAGGTGCGGCGCTCAACACCAAGCTTTTCCATGGTGCCGACAAAACCGTAGCCGGCCGCCGTCACACCAATGGAGCCCACCAGGCTCGCCTTGTCGGCGTAGATCTGATCCGCCGCACTGGCAATGTAATAAGCACCGGAAGCGCCCAGGTCCGAGATCACGGCGTACACCTTGACGTTCGGATGCAAGGCACGCAGGCGACCAATTTCATCGTAGACGTAACCCGACTGCACAGGGCTGCCACCCGGACTGTTGATCCGCAGGATCACACCCTTGACCTTCTCATCTTCGAAGGCCGCACGCAGGCTGGTCACGATGTTGTCGGCGCTGGCGGTCTCTTTGTCAGCAATAACGCCCGTGACATCGATCACCGCCGTGTAATTCGAGCCACGGGTCGCGCTTTTTTCCATGCTGATCAGCGGCGACAGCAACAGCAAGGCAACAAACAGATACGTAAAAGCCAGGAATTTGAAGAAAATCCCCCAGCGACGGGAGCGGCGCTGTTCCTGCACACCGGCCAGCAAGGTCTTTTCCAGCAGCTTCCAGCTCTTCTCGTCACCACCTTCAGCGCTCGATTTGTCGGGCGCTTTCCATTCGTCGGTCATTCCATCTACCTCAGCAAAAATGTTTTAGGTGCGCTGATTCAACCACGCATGCAATTCAGAAAAATGATCAATGGCCAGTCGCGGCTCAAACAGTTTCAGCGCCTCAATGGACTGGGCGCCATAACTGACCGCAACAGAATCCATGCCAGCGTTGCGCGCCATCTGCAAATCGAAGGACGAATCCCCGACCATCAGCGCTTGCTGCGCGGTCACACCACAATGGGCGAGGATCTCTTCCAACATCAGCGGATGCGGCTTGCTGGCGGTTTCATCAGCGGCACGGGTGATATCGAAATAATCTTCCCAACCATGCGCCTTGAGCACCCGATCCAGCCCGCGACGCGCCTTACCGGTGGCGACCGCCAAGCGATAACCCTCGTCACGAAACGCCGCCATCGACTCGACCACACCTTCGAACAACGGCGAAGGCACTGCTTCCGCAGCGATGTAGTGGTCCGCGTAGTGCTGACGGAACGCTATCAGCTCGTCGTCGCCGATCTGCGGGTACAACGTGCGAATCGCCTCGGGCAACCCCAGGCCGATAATGCCTTTGACGGCAAAGTCGTCGCACAATTGGAAACCGGAGCGCTCGGACGCGACATGCATCGCCTCGACAATCCGACCAATGGAATCGGCCAAGGTGCCGTCCCAATCAAAAATCAGCAGCTTGTAATCAGAGGGGTGCACTCAGGCGCTCCACGGTCTTGGCCCACATCTCGTCGACCGGCGCCTGCAACTTCAGCTCGCCGCCATCAGGCAACGGCACGGTCAGCATGTAGGCGTGAAGGAACAGGCGCTTGCCGCCCAGGTCGCGAATTTCCTTGCTGAAATCGTCATCGCCATACTTGGTGTCACCGGCAATGCAATGCCCGGCGTGCAAGGTGTGGACGCGAATCTGGTGAGTCCGGCCGGTGATCGGCTTGGCTTCGATCAGGGTGGCAAAGTCGCCGAAACGACGCAGGACCTTGAACACGGTCACCGACTCCTTGCCCTCCTCCTCGTCGACCTCGACCATGCGCTCGCCGGAGCGCAGGTTGCTCTTGCCGAGCGATGCACGGACCTGCTTGATCGAGGCCGCCCAGTTGCCGCGGACCAGCGCCATATAGCGCTTGTCGACGCCATCGCCGCGCAACGCCGTATGCAAGTGACGCAGCATGCTGCGCTTCTTGGCGATCATTAGCAGGCCGGAAGTATCACGGTCGAGACGGTGAACCAGTTCGAGCTCCTTGCAATCGGGGCGCAACTGACGAAAGGCTTCGATCACCCCGTAAGTCAGGCCGCTGCCGCCATGGACCGCGATGCCACAAGGCTTGTTGATCACGATCAACGCCTTGTCCTCGAAGATAATCGAGGCTTCGAGGCGCTGGAGCAGGCCTTGTGCCAGCGGAACCGGCTCGTCGCGCTCAGGCACGCGAACCGGCGGCACGCGCACGATATCGCCCGCCTGCAGCTTGTATTCGGGCTTGATCCGGCCTTTGTTCACTCGCACTTCGCCTTTGCGCAAAATGCGGTAAATCAAGGTCTTGGGCACGCCTTTGAGCCGAGCGAGAAGGAAGTTATCAATACGTTGGCCGGCATATTCCGGCGAGACCTCCAGCAGTTGTACGGCTGGGGTCGAAGGGGCAGTAGTCGTCATGGCGCGGATGATAACAATTTTTTATGGAATTGAAGCACTTAATCATTGCTGCTATAGTCGCGAACGCCGCCAAAAGCGGCCTGGACAGCGGACTAACGGTCAAAAACCGGCCCTGACCAACGCAATTCACCAGGACGCGAGGCCGTCCTACGGGGCTTTCGCTACGTAACGGTGGAGTTTGCAGGTGTAACGAGCGCAGGTGACATGAGGCCTGAATCAAGCGGCAAAGCAGAGTTTTCACTCGCCTTGCGAGCCAATATTCATGGCCAGTTCACAAAGTGCAGTCAGCTGCGAATGACCCCGAGCGAACGCTTCGGAAACAACGCCTAAATTAGCCATGATGCGTGACCTCCCCTTTCGGAGCTCACGGTAAATGCCAACCCGCTGCGGATTCTGCGCGCGGCAGCACCCGAATTATCAGGGATACGTGTAGGGTGGAGATGCACAACCGCTGGACTGTGTAGCAATAGGCTTTATCAAGACGCTTCATCTCGTCCACAGCCGCTGGTTGATTCCTCCTCCTGACTGAGTGCTTAAGTAGCCACAGCAAGCAGGACGCGTACGTCGCGACGCCGGCCCCTATTGGTCGCCATCGCTAGACACTGGAGTGTCCAACCACTCCTGACGCACCTGACACCGACCGTGAGAAGTCGTGTGTGCCGAACGCCGTTTCCGGCAGCCCGGAAACCGACGGTACTACATGAAAAGAATGCTGATTAACGCAACTCAACCCGAAGAGTTGCGTGTTGCACTGGTAGATGGCCAACGCCTCTACGACCTGGACATCGAATCCGGTGCACGCGAGCAGAAGAAGGCCAACATCTATAAAGGCCGGATTACTCGCATCGAACCAAGCCTTGAGGCTGCCTTTGTCGATTTCGGCTCCGAGCGCCACGGCTTCCTGCCCCTCAAAGAAATCTCCCGCGAATACTTCAAGAAAGCCCCCGAAGGCCGCGTCAACATCAAGGACGTCCTGACCGAAGGCCAGGAAGTCATCGTTCAGGTCGAAAAAGAAGAACGTGGCAACAAGGGCGCAGCCCTGACCACCTTCATCAGCCTGGCCGGTCGTTATCTCGTGCTGATGCCGAACAACCCGCGTGCCGGCGGTATCTCCCGTCGCATCGAAGGTGAAGAGCGCAACGAACTGCGTGAAGCCCTGAACGGCCTGGTTGCACCTGCCGACATGGGTCTGATCGTGCGCACTGCCGGCCTGGGCCGCAGCAGCGAAGAAATGCAGTGGGACCTCGACTACCTGCTGCAACTGTGGACCGCTATCAAAGAAGCGTCGCTGGATCGTTCCGCGCCATTCC
This sequence comes from Pseudomonas nunensis, assembly GCF_024296925.1. Classification (NCBI taxonomy): domain Bacteria; kingdom Pseudomonadati; phylum Pseudomonadota; class Gammaproteobacteria; order Pseudomonadales; family Pseudomonadaceae; genus Pseudomonas; species Pseudomonas nunensis. The sequence goes on along the minus strand of NZ_CP101125.1, from coordinate 764,745 downwards.
TGATCTACCAGGAAAGCAACGTGATCATCCGCGCCATCCGCGATTACCTGCGCCAGGACATCGGCGAAGTGCTGATCGACAGCGTTGAAGCCCAGGACGAAGCCCTGACCTTCATCCGCCAGGTGATGCCGCAGTACGCCAGCAAGATCAAGCTGTACGAAGACAGCGTTCCGCTGTTCAACCGTTTCCAGATCGAAAGCCAGATCGAGACCGCTTTCCAGCGCGTCGTTGAACTGCCTTCCGGCGGCTCCATCGTTATCGATCCAACCGAAGCCCTGGTGTCCATCGACATCAACTCGGCGCGCGCCACCAAAGGCAGCGACATCGAAGAAACCGCCCTGCAGACCAACCTTGAAGCCGCCGAAGAAATTGCCCGTCAGTTGCGCTTGCGCGACATTGGCGGCCTGATCGTCATCGACTTCATCGACATGACCCCTGCCAAGAACCAGCGCGCCGTGGAAGAGAAAGTCCGCGAATGCCTGGAAGCCGACCGCGCTCGCGTGCAAGTCGGTCGCATCTCGCGCTTCGGCCTGCTGGAAATGTCCCGTCAACGCCTGCGTCCATCGCTTGGCGAAAGCAGCGGCATCGTTTGCCCGCGTTGCAACGGCACCGGCATCATCCGCGACGTTGAATCGCTGTCGCTGGCGATCCTGCGCCTGATCGAAGAAGAAGCCCTGAAAGACCGCACCGCCGAAGTTCGCGCACAAGTGCCGATCCCGGTGGCCGCGTTCCTGCTCAACGAAAAACGCAACTCGATCACCAAGATCGAACTGCGCACCCGTGCCCGCATCGTCATTCTGCCGAACGATCACCTCGAAACGCCGCACTTCGAAGTTCAGCGTCTGCGTGATGACAGCCCGGAAGCCCACATCAACCAGTCCAGCTACGAAATCGCTGCTGCCGCTGCCGAAGTGGAAGAAGTCCAGCCAGCCGCTGCGACCCGCACCCTGGTTCGCCAGGAAGCCGCGGTCAAGACTGCACCGGCCCGTGCCAACGCACCGGTGCCGACTGAAGTCGTCGCTGCCGCTCCAGTTGCTGCACCGGTCGCCGCGCCAGAGCCAAGCCTGTTCAAAGGCCTGGTGAAGTCGCTGGTCAGCCTGTTCGCTACCAAAGAAGAGCCAGCGGCTCCGGTTGTGGTTGAAAAACCAGCGACCACCGAGCGTCCGGCCCGTAACGAAGAGCGTCGCAACGGTCGTCAGCAGAGCCGCAACCGTAACGGTCGCCGCGATGAAGAGCGCAAGCCTCGTGAGGAACGTGCACCGCGTGAAGAACGCGCACCACGTGAGCCACGCGAAGAGCGTCAACCACGCGAAGCCCGTGAAGAGACCACCACTACCCCGGTAGTCGCTCGCGAAGAACGCGCACCACGCGCCCCTCGTGAAGAACGTGCACCGCGCGCTCCTCGTGAAGACCGCAAGCCACGTGGCGACCGCGAAGAGCGTCCGGTACGTGAACTGCGCGAGCCACTGGATGCCGCTCCTGCTGCGCCAGTCGCTGCCGCTGCTGCTGCCGTTGCTGCTACCACTGAAGAGCGTCCAGCCCGTCAGCCACGTGAAGAACGCGCACCACGCCCACCGCGTGAAGAGCGTCAGCCACGTGCAGAACAAGCGGCTGCAACCTCCGAAGAAGAACTGCTGACCAACGAAGAGCAGCAACAGGAAGACGGTCAGGAAGGCGCCGAAGGCGATCGTCCACGCCGCCGCTCCCGTGGCCAGCGTCGTCGCAGCAACCGTCGCGAGCGTCAACGTGATGCCAACGGCAACGTGATCGAAGGTTCGGAAGAGTCCGAGTCCGCCGACGGTAGCGAAGCCAGCGAAACCAACGAAGCGCCAAGCGTTGCCGATCTGGCCGCCGGCCTGGCTGTTACTGCAGCCGTTGCCAGCACCGTGATCAGCGCGCCTGCCGAAGCCCAGGCTCACGAGCAAGCCGAACGCGCCACTGCTGCTGTTCAGGAAACTGCACCAGTAGAAGCGCCGGTCGTTGAAGCGACTACTCCGGTAGAAGCCACAGCCGCTCCGGAAGTTGAAGTAGCGCCGGTTCGTGAAGCACAGCCTGAAATTCAAGCCGCTGCCGAGCCTGCTTTCGTCGCCGAGCCAGTGGTTGTCGCAGAATCGGTTGTCGAAACATCGACCGAAACCGTGACCGAAGCTGTCCGCGAAGTGCGCGAAGAGCAAACCGCGTTCAACTGGGTTGCCGAGCCGGTAGCCTCCGAGCCAGTCGTCGAAGCACCAGCGCCAGTCGCTGAAGCACCGGCGGTTGAAGCGATGGTCTCCGAGCCAGTGGTTGCCGCTGCCGAGCCTGCTCCAGTGGTTGAAGCTCCGGTTGTCGCACAAGTCGCTGCACCGGTGGTCGAAGCCGCCCCTGCCAGCGCCCTGACCGAAAATGGCCGCGCGCCGAACGACCCACGTGAAGTGCGTCGCCGCAAGCGTGAAGCCGAGCGTCTGCAGAAAGAAGCCGAACTGGCTGCCGCTGCTGCTCCGGCCGTTGCCGAGCCAGCACCGGTTGTGGCTGAAGTCGTCGAGGCAGCTCCTGCTCCGGCCGCTGAAGTCGCTGCCGACCCGGTTGAATCCGTGATCGACGAAGCACCTCGCTCCGTTCAGGACGCGGTACAGCAACACGAAGAAGCCCAGGAAAAAGAACACGAGCCTAAACCCCTCGTCTGATTCCATCGGCTACTAAAAAGCCCCGCCTGGTGATCCAGGCGGGGCTTTTTTTATGCCCGTAATCTTCAGCGCAATCCCCTGTGGGAGCGGGCTTGCTCGCGAAAACGGTTTAACATTCAACATTCATGCAGGCTGATCCACCGCATTCGCGAGCAAGCCCGCTCCCACAGGAAATCTATGCCGGCGGGTAGATCAACTTCTCAGGCACATCCACATCCCACAACACACCGGGATCGTCCACCGCCACCTCAACCACCCTCGCCTGCGCAAACAACGGTTTGGCCCCGCGATCACCGGACAACCCCATCAGCCCCGGCCCAAAACGCCGGCCAAAACCCACCGGATGCCCGAACTCGCTCTCGTGCACCGGCACGCTGATGCAATCATCCGCAATCGCCGCGACGACTTGCTCGATGCTCGATGGCAAGATAAACGGCATATCACCTAACACAATCAACCACCCGCCGAGCTGCGAGCAAGCCGCCACACCCGCCGCAATGCTGTCGCCCATGCCGGTGGACTCGATCAGCACAACCTCGTAACCATAAGCCTGGGCCATGCGAATCACCTGAGGGCGATCCTCGGTGGTCACCAGTACGCGCTTTTCAATAGATGCAGGCAGATTCACCAACACCTGCTCGATCACCGAGCGTATGGCGCCGTCGCGACCGGTGCAGTCGGCCAGCAACTTGTCCTTTTCAGCGCCCGCGACCGTTCGAAAGCGGCTGCCCTGCCCCGCCGCCAACACGATCACACCGATGGGCTCGCTCATACGTCCTCCCGCAACGGCTTCTTCTGCTTCAGCTCGACACCGTTCTTGATCGCCACGATTTCGGCCAGCAACGACAAGGCGATTTCCGCCGGGGTGTGGCTGCCGATGTGCAGACCAATCGGACCGTGCAGCCGCGCGATGGCCTGTTCTGACAAGCCTAGCTGAGCCAGGTTGTCCCGGCGCTTCAGGCTGTTGACCCGCGAACCCAGTGCGCCGACGTAGAACGCCCTGGAATCGAGGGCGGTCAGCAGCGCCATGTCATCCAGGCGTGGATCGTGGGTCAGGGCGACGATGGCAGTGCGTTCGTCGGTCTGGATGTTCAACACGGCTTCGTCGGGCATGCCCGGCACGAAGCGACCGTGCTGTTCTTCCCAGCCGTAGACGAACTCGGTGCGCGGATCGCAGATCAGCACTTCGAAATCCAGCAGTCGCGCCATTTCCGCGACATAGCGCGACAGTTGCCCGGCACCGATCAGCAATAAACGCCAGCGCGGACCGTAGATCGCGCGCAAGGTGCTGCCGTCAAAACTCAGCACATCGGTCTTGTGCGCCGCTTGCAAAACCACTTCACCGGTCGTGACGTCCAGCGAACGGGCGACGATTTCATGGGCCTCGCAGCGCGCCAGTAACTCGGCGACCCACGCCGGATCACCGACCCGTTCCTCGGTCAGGCGCAAGGTGCCGCCGCACGGCAAGCCGAACCGCGCCGCCTCTTCGCGGGTGACGCCGTAGGTGATCAATTGCACGGGCGGCCCGTCGGCCGGGATACGGCCGTCGTGCAGCCGCGCAATCAGATCATCCTCGACACAACCGCCCGACACCGAGCCGATCACTACGCCGTCCTCACGCAACGCCAACATGGCACCCGGCGCCCGGGGCGCGGTGCCCCAGGTCTGGACCACGCTGTACAACACCACCCGCTGACCGGCGCGACGCCAGTCGAGCACGCTGCGCAGGACGTTCAGATCGACGCTGTCCATCAGGCCTGCGCCTTCTGCCAGCCCTGCAGTTGATAGCGAACCGGCAGACTGCGGATACGTTTGCCGGTGGCGGCGAAGATCGCGTTGCACAGCGCCGGCGCAATCGGCGGCACGCCCGGCTCACCGACCCCGCCCAATGGCACTTCGCCCGGTGGCGTGACCAGATGCACGGCAACTTCTTTCGGCGCCAGGGACATGCGCGCCACTTCGTACATGTGGAAGTTGTCCTGCTGGACCTTGCCGTCCTTGAAGCTGATTTCGCCGAGCACCGCGTTGCCCAGGCCCATCACGCAGGCGCCTTCGAACTGCGAGCGAATCCGCTCGGGATTGATCTGCGGGCCGCAATCCACGGCGATGTCGGCCTTGTGCACGATCAAGGTGCCGTCGTCTTTGACTTCGACTTCGATCACCGCCGCCACATAGGTGACGAAGCTGTAATGCACCGCCAGCCCCAACCCTCGGCCTTTGGGTAGCGTGCGCCCCCAACCAGCGGCTTTGGCGGCGGTTTCCAGTACGGTGCGCATTCGCGCGGTGTCGATCGGATAACGCTCGGGAGACTCGCCGTAGTTCCACTCTTCACTCAAGGTGCGCGGATCGATCTGACGGTCCGGGCCGAGCAACTTGATCTGATACTTCAGCGGATCCTGCCCGGCCTTGTGGGCCAATTCATCGACGAAGGTCTGAATTGCGAAGCCGTGGGGAATGTTCGACACCGAGCGATACCAGCCGACCCGGGTGTGGACTGTCGCTTCCGGGTTTTCCAGGCGCACATTGGGGATCGCATACGCCATGTTGGTGAAGCCCATGCCCAACTCGAACGCCGCCTCGTGGTTCATGCCCGGGGCGAACAGTGCGGTGATGCTCGGCGCCACGGTGCGGTGCAACCAGCCGGACGGCAGGCCATCCTTGTCGAGGCTGGCCTTCAGGTATTCGGCGGACACGGTATGGAAGTAGGAACAGTGGATATCGTCTTCACGGGTCCACTGCACTCGCACGGCCTTGCCGGGGAATTCCTTGGCGAGGATCGCGGCTTCGATGACGAAATCCGGTTTGGACTTACGCCCAAAACCACCGCCGAGCAAAGTGACGTTGAAGGTGACGTTATCGAACGGCACGCCGAGGCGCTCGCCGATCCGCTCACGGGTAACTTGCGGCGCCTGACTCGGTGCCCAGGCTTCGCACACGCCATCCTTGAAGCGAGCGATGGCAACCATCGGCTCCATCGGCGCCTGTGCCAGATGTGGCAGATAGTAGGACGCTTCGAGGGTGCTGCCGGCGCCGGCCAAGGCCTTGTCGATGTCGCCGGTATTGCGCACCACTTTGCCGGGCTTGAGCGAGGCGGCTTCCAGTTCTTTGCGGTAGGCAATCGAGTCGTAACTGGCGTTGGGGCCGTCATCCCATTCGATGTTCAGCGCTTCGCGGCCCTTGATCGCGGCCCAAGTGTTGCTCGCGACTACGGCCACGCCACCTAATGGCTGGAACTCTGATGGCAGCGGACGGCTTTCGATCTGCAAGACCTTGATCACGCCCGGGACTTTCATTGCCGCGGCGGCATCGAAGGATTTGACCTTGCCGCCATACACCGCAGGACGGGCGATGGTCGCGTAAAGCATGCCGTCGAAATGCACATCGGCGCCGTAGACCGCACGACCGTTGACGATGTCGGCACCGTCGATGGCGCGCACGCCTTCCTTGCCGATATAGCGAAATTCCGACGGCTGCTTGAGCCGCAGGCTGTCACGGGCCGGCACCGCCAGCGCACCGGCAGCGGCGGCGAGTTCGCCGTAACCGAGCTCACGCTTGGTCGGTTGGTGAATCACTTTATGCAGTTGCGCACGGCACTCACCGACCGGCACTTTCCACTGCTCGGCCGCAGCCTGTTCCAGCATGGTCCGCGCGGCGGCACCGCAACGGCGCATCGGTTCGTACCAGTGGCGCATGCTGCGCGATCCGTCGGTGTCCTGGTTGCCGAAGCGCACTTCGTCACCCGGCGCCTGTTGCACCTTGACCAGCGCCCAGTCGGCGTCCAGTTCATCGGCCACCACCATGCTCAGGCTGGTGCGCACGCCCTGGCCCATTTCCGAACGGTTGCACACCACGGTCACCGTGCCGTCGGCGGCGATGCTGACGTAGACCTTCGGATCGTCGACCGAGCCATTAGGCATACCATCGGCGCCGAACTTCTTCGGTTTGTCTTCGGCGAAAGCGTCTTGCCAGCCCCAACTGGCGGCGATTACCAGCGCACTGGTGGCGCCGACGCCTTTGAGAAAACCGCGACGGCTGAGGTTACTCAGATTGCTAAGGGCGAAATCATTCGGGAGCTGGCTCATGCCTTGGCCTCCTTCAGATGAGTGGAGGCCTGGCGGATGGCGGTCTTGATGCGGTTGTAAGTACCGCAACGGCAGATGTTGCCGACCATCGCCTCTTCGATTTGCTCGTCGCTCGGGTTGGGATTGGTCTTGAGCAACGCGGTGGCGGACATGATCTGCCCGCCCTGGCAGAAACCGCACTGGGCCACGGCGGTGTCGAGCCAGGCTTGCTGGACGATTTGCCCGACCGGGTCGGCGTGCAGATTGTCGATGGTACGCACGTCCTGGCCGACCACCGAACCAATCGGCGTGATGCAACTGCGCGCCGGCAAACCGTCGATATGGATGGTGCACGCGCCGCACAGGCCCATGCCACAGCCGAATTTAGTGCCGTTGTAACCGGCCACGTCGCGGATCGCCCAGAGCAGCGGCATATCCTCGGTCACGTCGAGTTGATGGTCTTGGCCATTGAGTTTGAGGGTAATCATGGGCACGCCCGCATAGTTGTTTCGGTTATGGGGTCGAGCAATCTGCCGCCAGGGGGTAGCGGTGGGTTCACGCAGATCGGCTCAGGCTAATCGGCTCTCTTACGCGGACGGCAATGTCTGCGTCGGGCCTTTGGTGGAGCAAATGCTTGCATCGTTAGGTGGCTAAGTTAACCCAGCATTAACAAAAAAGCCCTGCACAATTGAAGTTGTGCAGGGCTTCGAAATTCGCCTGTTTAAAGCGTAGCTTCAATATCGATTGGGTTCCATTTCCAGCTCGACGCTGAAGCGTTGCGCAATGTCTTTCTGGATCCGTTGCGCCAAATCCAGTAACTGCAAACCGGTCGCGCCACCGTAGTTGACTAGCACCAGTGCCTGCAATTTATGCACGCCAGCATCAGCCTCACGGAAACCTTTCCAGCCAGCCTTCTCGATCAACCAGCCCGCCGCCAGTTTCATTTGCCCGTCTGCTTGCGCGTAGGCCACCAGATCCGGGTATTCAAGCTTGAGCCGAGTCACCAGTGCCGCTGGCACCAACGGGTTCTTGAAGAAGCTGCCGGCATTGCCGAGCACGGCCGGGTCCGGGAGTTTTTCGCTGCGGATGCTGCAAATCGCCTGGCTGACATCGGTCGGCGTCGGGTGGTCGATGCCCTGCTCGGTCAGGCGCTGACGCACCGGGCCGTATTCCAGATGCAGGTGCGCAGTGCGATTCAGGGTGAAGCGGACCCGCAGGATCAACCAACGCCCCGGCTGCTGTTTGAACAGGCTGTCGCGGTAGGCGAAATTGCATTCTTCCAGGCTGAAATCCCGCAGCTCGCCGGTCTGGCGATCCAGCGCGGTAAGGCCAGCGAACACGTCCTTGATCTCGACGCCGTAGGCGCCGATGTTTTGCATCGGTGCCGCGCCAACAGTGCCTGGAATCAGGCTGAGGTTTTCCAGCCCCGACAAGCCTTGGGCCAAGGTGTGTTGCACGAACGGATGCCAAGGTTCGCCGGCCTCGGCTTCGATCACCACCTGACTGCCATCATCGCTCAACACACGAATGCCGCGCGTGGCCATGCGCAGCACCAACGCCTGGATATCCGCGGTCAGCAGCAAATTGCTGCCACCGCCGATTACCAACAGCGGCAAGGCGTGGGAAGCGGCATAGGCCAGGGCTTCGCGAACTTCGGCGTCGTTATGGGCTTCGGCAAACAGCTGCGCTCGAACGTCCACGCCAAAACTGTTGAACGGTTTGAGGGAAACCCCGGGGTGTACCTGCAAACTCATAACCGTCCCTTCAACTCGATCACCAGCAAATCACTGGCGCGCTCAATCAAATCCAGCACTTGCTCAAAGCCTTGGTCGCCGTCGTAGTACGGGTCCGGCACTTCGTCGATTTCCGACTGATAGCGTCGCAGGAACAGGTCCAGCTCAGCCTTGCCCTTGGCCGGTTGCAGGGCCTTGAGGTTGCGCAGGTTGCTGTTGTCCATGGCCAGGATCAGGTCATACGTGGCGAAATCCGCACGGCTGACTTGCTGGGCACGCTGGGCCGACAAGTCGTAACCGCGCAACTTGGCTGCGGCCTGGCTGCGCTTGTCCGGGGCCTTGCCGACGTGCCAGTCACCGGTGCCGGCGGAGGCCACTTCGACTTGATCGGCCAGACCGGCCTCACGCAATTTATGCCGCAACACGCCTTCGGCCGTGGGCGAACGGCAGATGTTGCCCAGGCAGACGAACAGAACCCGCATCAGGCCTCCAGCAGGCGACGAACGCGCTCGAGGTCTTCGACGGTGTCGACGCCGGTCGGCGGTGCGATCAACGCATCGGCAACGTGAATCCGCACGCCGTGCCACAGGGCGCGCAGTTGTTCCAGGGATTCGGTGTTTTCCAGCCAGCACGGGCCCCAGCTGACGAAGTCATGCAGGAAACCGGCGCGGTAGGCATAGATGCCGATATGGCGACGATATGGCACGCCTTGCGGCATTTGCTCGCGAGTCTTGGCAAATGCGTCTCGGGCCCATGGCAGCGTGGCGCGGCTGAAGGTCAGCGCCAGGCCATTGAGGTCGCTGACGACCTTGACCACGTTGGGATTGAACAGGGTTTCCACATCCTCGATCGGCTCGGCCAACGTGGCCATGCGCGCTTCGGTGTGGGCGGCCAGGTTGGCGGCGACCTGATCGATCACGCTCGGCGGGATCAGCGGCTCGTCACCCTGGACGTTGACCACGATCGCGTCGGGCGCCAGGCCCAATTTCGTCGCCACTTCGGCCAAACGATCGGTGCCGGAGTTGTGATCTTCACGGGTCAGCACCACTTCGGCGCCAAAGCCTTTGCAGGCTTCGACGATGCGCGCATCGTCCGTAGCGACCACCACGCGCTGGGCGCTGCTTTTGCTCGCCTGTTCCCAGACGTGCTGGATCATCGGCTTGCCGGCGATCAGCAGCAGCGGTTTGCCCGGCAAGCGGGTGGAGGCGTAACGCGATGGAATGACAACGGTAAAGGCTGTGGTCATTTATCCAGGCGCTCGTCGGTGGTCAGGGTGCGCGCTTCGGTTTCGAGCATTACCGGGATGCCGTCGCGAATCGGGTACGCCAGGCCGGCGCCCTTGCTGATCAGCTCGGTCTTGTCGGCACTGAGCTTGAGCGGGCCTTTGCAGACCGGGCAAGCGAGGATATCGAGCAATTTGGTGTCCATGAGCATTCCCTGGATAAAAACGGTTTTAAGGCAAAAGACGATTCGGCAACAAGCGCATCAGCTGCGTATCGAACCAGGCCACGAAGGCCGGCGAAGGCACAGCATCGACTGCCAGGTACCACCAGTCGGCAGCGGCAAAGGCACGGCACTTCACCGCATCCTTTTCGGTCATCACCAACGGCAATGACGGTGTGAAATTCAAGGCCTGCACGCTGTATTCGGCGTGGTCGGCGAACCCATGGGGGATTGGCTGCCAGTGTAGCGTTTCGAGGGTGTTGAAGAAACGCTGGGGATTGCCGATCCCAGCCACCGCGTGCAGCGCCTGGCCTGGGGGGAAATGGTCGAGCTGCTTGCGTTCGCCGCTTTTCAGATTGATCAAGGCGGTGGGTTGCAGTTGAAAGGCAAAACCGTCGTCGCGGTCATCGGTGGCGCCGTTATAGAGCACCGCGTCGACACTTTGCAGACGCTCGATCGGTTCGCGCAACGGCCCGGCGGGCAGGCAACGTTTATTGCCCAGGCCACGGGCGGCGTCAATCAGCACCAGCTCCAGATCCCGGGCCAATCGATAATGCTGCATACCGTCGTCGGACAGGATCAGGTCCAGCGGTTCACTCGCCAGCAAGGCTTTGACCGCACTGCTGCGGTCCGGGTCGATCATCAAGGGCACGCCGGTGCGCTGCACGATCAGCAACGGCTCGTCACCGGCGATGTCGGCGCCTTGATCAGCCTCGACCCGCCACGGCAGGTGCGGCGGCTTGGCGCCATAACCCCGACTGACCACGCCGACCCGCAAACCACTGCGCTGGCAGTGCTCGATCATCCACAGGATCATCGGCGTCTTGCCGGTGCCGCCGACAGTGATATTGCCGACCACGATCAGCGGCACCGGTGGCTGATAGATCTCACCCTCACCCGCGAGAAAGCGATTGCGCTTGCCGATGATCACCCGCCGATACAGCCATTCCAGCGGCTGCAACAGCTTCAGGGCCGGATGACCGGCATACCACGCGGCGAGCAATCGATCGGACATGGCCATCAGTGCGTCGGCGCTGCCTCGACGGTGGTCATGCGCAGATGGCTGAAACCGAGCTTGCCGGCGGCGTCCATGGCGGTGATGACGGATTGATGCTGGGTCTTGCCGTCGGCGGTGATGGACAGCGGCAAGTTGGTGTCGCCGTTGGATTCTTTCTGCAACGCGTCCATCAGGCTGCTCAGGTCATTCTTCGGCAACAACTGGTTGTTGACCGAAAACACCCCTTCGGCGTTGATGGCGATGTCCAGTTGCTTGACCTGCTGGTCTTCAGCCGGCGAACCGCTGACCGCTTCCGGCAGCTCGACGCGCAATTGGGTTTCGCGAGTGAAGGTAGTGGTCACAACGAAAAACAGCAGCAGGACAAACACCACGTCGATCAGCGACACGAGGTTGATGTCCACATTCTCCCGTTGCTTGCGGCGGAATTTCACGCTTTTTTGCCCTCGGACAGGTCCACGTCACGGTCGCCCTGCACCACTTCAACCAGCTTGATGGCTTCCTGCTCCATCCCCACCACCAGCTCATCGATGCGCCGTTGCAGGAACCGGTGGAAGAATACCGACGGGATACCGACGATCAGGCCCGAAGCCGTGGTGATCAAGGCTTTGGAAATACCGCCGGCCAGCACGGCCGCGTTGGTGGTCATGCCCGTGCCCATGAACGAGCTGAAGATATCGATCATGCCCAGCACCGTCCCCAGCAACCCGAGCAACGGGGCCATGGCGGCGATGGTGCCCAGGGCGTTGATGTAACGCTCCAGTTCGTGGATGACCCGGGCAGCGGCCTCTTCGATGCACTCTTTCATGATCTCGCGACCATGCTTGGAGTTGGCCAGGCCTGCCGCGAGGATTTCGCCCAACGGCGAGTTGGCGCGCAGTTCCTTGAGTTTTTCTTTATTGAGCTGTTTGTCTTTGATCCAGACCCAGACTTGCCCGAGCAAATGCTCCGGGGTGACTCGGCTGGCACGCAGGGTCCACAGACGCTCGGCGACGATCGCCATGGCCACGATGGAACTCAAAATGATCGGCAGCATCATCCAGCCGCCGGATTTGACCAATTCCCACACAGTGACAGTCCCCTCGAAAAAGTGCGCCACTCTAACATAGGGGGTCGGCGCACCGAAGACCGGGATGTCGCATCCCGTCCGGCCAGTTATTTATTCAGCGCAGGCACATCGCGCCAGAAGCGCCGTTGTTGACGCATCGTTCGCGGTGGTTTGAAGCTGCCCAGTTGCAGACGGACGGCGCCGTGCTCGGCGCTGTCATAGATGTGCAAGCCCCGTTTGCGATACCGCGCCATGACCGTCGGATGGGGATGCCCGAAAGAGTTGCCGTGACCGCGCGAGATCAGCACCGCTTTGGGTTGCAGCGTGGTGAGCAGTGCCATGGATGACGAACTGCGACTGCCGTGGTGTGGCGCCGCCAGCCAATCGGTGGGCACCGCCAATGGGCTGTCCAGGAGCGCGCGTTCGGCGTGGGTATCGATGTCGCCGGTCAGCAGCAGGCGTTCACCATTGGCTTCGATTTGCAAGACGCAGGATTTCTGATTGCTTTCGCTGGCCGCCGACCATTGCCAGAGCCGGAAGGTCACGCCATCCCAGGTCCATTGCTGGCCACTTTCGCAGCCCTCGGCCTGTAACTCTGTTGGCAGCGCCAGCGGATCGCCACTGATCACCCGCGCTACTTTCAGTCCCTGTGAGACGGCTCGCGCACCACCAGCGTGGTCGGCGTCGGCGTGACTGAGCAGCATCAGATCGACTCCGTTCACCCCGAGTTTGCGCAATGCCGGCAGAACCACCCGTTCACCGAGGTCGAAATCACCGAAACGCGGGCCGGCGTCGTACAGCAGCGTGTGCTGGCGAGTGCGCACCAGGATTGCCAAACCCTGGCCGACATCCAGTTGCCAGATCTCGGCCCAGCCTTCGGGCACCTCTTCGCGCGGTGGAAATGCCAGCAGCAATAGCATCGGCCAGCCCAATGGGCGCAACGGAACGCCGCGTGGCATTAATAGAAGAAAGGCGCCCAATGCGCCGATAGCCCCGATCCATGGCGGCACTGCCACCGGCACCCACGCGGGCAACTGATTCGCCATGAGTGCCAGGCCCTTGAACAGCAAATCGATCAGCCCGCCGGCCAACCACAGCAACCCTTCCCCCACGTAAGGCACCGGCAACAGCAATGTCCCGAGCAAGGCTGGCGGCAAGACCACCAGACTGATCCACGGCACCGCGAGCAGATTAACCAGCGGTCCACTCACGCTGATGGGCAACCCCAACATCAGCAGCAGCGGGCACAGGCCGATTGCAATCAGCCATTGGGCGCGGGTCCAGGTTTGCCACCAGCGCCAAGGGCCCAACCGACCGCCGAAAGTGAAAATCAACACCGCCACCGCCGCAAAGGACAGCCAGAATCCGGGCTGCAGACTCGCGAGCGGGTCCAGCAACAAGACGCCATCCAGCGCCAGCAACAACGGCCACCAAGCGCCGAGATGACGAAAGCGCAGCCGCCACAACAGCACCAGGCCAATCATCACGCAGGCCCGGCGCACCGGTACTTCGAAACCGGCCAGCAGCCCATAACCGAGCGCCGCAGCGAATGCCAGCCCACACGCCCACGGCAACCAGGGCCAACGCACCGGCCACAGGCCATATCGGGCGAGCCCGGCGATCAGCAAATACACCAAACCCGCGAGCAAACCGATGTGCTGCCCGGAAATCACCAGCAGGTGCACGGTGCCGGTGTCTTGCAGCACCTGCCAGTCCTCGCGGCTCAACCCGGTGCCATCGCCCAGCACCAACGCCGCCAGCGCTCCGGCTCGCCCTTGGGCATCGACACTTAGCAAACGCTGGCGAATACCGTCGCGCCAGGCCCAGCGGGCGGATGACAGGCGCTGGCCATCCTTGACCGTGCCGGTCGCGCCGATGCCTTGTGCCAGCAGCCAGGCGTCGTAATCGAAAGCGTGGGGATTGAGCAGGCCGGTCGGGCGCTTCAACTTCACCGCCATCCGCCAGCGTTCGCCGCTATTGACCGGCGGCCCTCCGTACCAGGCCAGGCGCATCAGCGGCGGCACAGATCCGTGTCGCGAACGCGCGTCTGCCAATTCGAAACGCAGCACTTTCTCGCTGCTCTGCGGCAAACCCACCACTCGACCTTCGACCCAGCGGGTTTCACCGTCCAGATTCGCTGGCAGTCGATCGTCCAGCGCCGATTGCGCCTGTCCACAGGCCCAACTGAAGCCAAACAGAAAAAATGCCAACGGATACGTGGGAAAGGGCAGCAACATCAAACCCACCACCGGCAGCAACAACCATAACCAGACCGGCGGTAACACCGGTAAAAAACGCAACGCCAATAACCCGAGCGCCAGCGCCACCATCCCTGTGCGCATAAGCCCGTCCTTGAGAGTTCCCTCGTTAGGCATAGACGACCCGGCGCACGGACGTCGTTATCAATTGTCACAAAGTCTGAATGGGTCGCTAATAGAATCCAGACATACTTGCCGCCTGAACCGACCGAGAAGCCTTATGCCCCGGCGCTTATTCAAACGCTACATGCCAGACCCGACCAGCATCAAGGAACACAAATCCTTACGCTTTCTCGGCACCCTGCTGCATGACCCGAACCTTTGGCACCTCAACCGCCACTCGGTAGCCCGGGCGATGGCCGTCGGCCTGTTCGCGGCGTTTCTGCCGATTCCGCTGCAAATGCTGGTGGCTGCGGTGCTCGCGATCATGGTGCGCGGCAACATGCCGATCGCGGTGAGCCTGGTCTGGCTGACCAACCCGATCACCATGCCCGCCGTGTTCTTCTGTACTTACCAGACCGGCGCCTGGCTGATGGATGTGCCGGCCCGGCATCTGCCCGACGAACTGACCTGGGAGTGGATAAGCGGCGAACTCTCGACCTTGTGGCAGCCATTTTTGCTGGGGTCGGTGGTGGTGGGTTTGGTGTTGGGCGCCCTCGCCTATTGCGCAACCATGATGTATTGGCGTTGGTGGGTGGCGCGGCAATGGGCGCGGCGCAAGAAGAACCGGATGTGAGAATGCAAAACGGCCTCCAATTTTGGAGGCCGTTTTTTATAGAGTTGTCTGGGCTGACGCTATCGCGAGCAAGCTCGCTCCCACAGGGGTTTTGTGTCGTTCACAAGTCCAATGTGGGAGCGAGCTTGCTCGCGATTTCAGGCGACGCGGTCCCGAATCAGGTACGCATCCCGCGCCCACTCACCAGCAACCGCGCACAACCGATGTACAACGCCAC
The DNA here is from genome assembly GCF_024296925.1 of Pseudomonas nunensis. Classification (NCBI taxonomy): domain Bacteria; kingdom Pseudomonadati; phylum Pseudomonadota; class Gammaproteobacteria; order Pseudomonadales; family Pseudomonadaceae; genus Pseudomonas; species Pseudomonas nunensis. The sequence goes on along the minus strand of NZ_CP101125.1, from coordinate 749,571 downwards.
GGTCGCCACCAGCATGAAGGTAATCGCCACGCTGATCTTGATGTCCGAAACGCCAAGGATGCCGTAACGGAAGGCGTTGACCATGTGCAGCACCGGGTTGGCCAGGGACACGGTCTGCCAGAACGGTGGCAGCAACGAGATCGAGTAGAACACCCCGCCCAGGTACGTCAGCGGTGTCAGCACGAAGGTCGGGATGATCGAGATGTCATCGAAGTTGCGCGCAAACACCGCGTTGATGAAGCCCAGCAGCGAGAAGATCGTCGCCGTCAGCACCACCACCAAAATGGTCACACCCAGGTGATGCACCTGCAAATCGGTGAAGAACAGCGACAGGATCGTCACGATCACCCCGACCATCAGCCCGCGCAGCACGCCGCCCAGGGTGTAGCCGATCAGAATCGTATGCGGCGACACCGGCGAGACCATCAATTCCTCGATGGAACGCTGGAACTTGCTGCCGAAGAAACTCGACACCACGTTGCCGTAGGAGTTGGTGATCACCGACATCATGATCAGCCCCGGCACGATGTACTCCATGTAGGTGAAGCCACCCATGCCGCCAATCTGCTTGCCGATCAGATTGCCGAAGATCACGAAGTACAAAACCATGGTGATTGCCGGCGGCAGCAGGGTCTGCGGCCAGATCCGGGTAAAGCGCTTCACTTCGCGGTAAACGATGGTATTGAGGGCGACGAGGTTGGGTTGCAGCTCGGAACTCATACCGCCACCTTCGACAGATTTTTCTCCACCAGGGACACGAACAACTCCTCGAGGCGATTGGTTTTGTTACGCAGGCTCAGCACTTCAATGTTCTGCTGCGCCAACTGGGTAAACAGCGCGGTGATGCCCATGGCCTTGTCCACCTGGACTTCCAGGGTGTGGCCGTCGATCAGCCGGGTCGGGTAACCGAGTAACTGCGGCACCACGTTGAGCGTGTTCTTGGTGTCGAGCAGGAAGGTTTCCACATGCAGTTGGCTGAGCAGTTGCTTCATGCTGGTGTTCTCGACGATGGTGCCGTGGTCGATGATCCCGATGTTGCGGCACAACTGTTCAGCCTCTTCCAGATAGTGCGTGGTGAGGATGATCGTGATGCCTTTCTGATTCAGCTCGGTGAGGAAGGTCCACATCGAGCGACGCAATTCGATGTCCACCCCCGCCGTCGGTTCGTCGAGGATCAACAGGCGCGGTTCGTGAACCAGCGCGCGGGCGATCATCAGGCGACGCTTCATGCCGCCGGACAGTGAGCGAGACGGCACATCGCGTTTGTCCCACAGGCCCAGTTGCGTCAGGTATTGCTCGGCGCGTTCTTTGGCGATTTTCGGCGGGATGCCGTAATAACCAGCCTGGGTCACGACGATGTCGAAAGTCTTTTCAAACTGGTTGAAGTTGAATTCCTGCGGCACCACGCCGATGGAGCGCTTGAGCTGCGCAGGATTCTTGTCCAGGTCATGGCCGAAGATATTCACCGTGCCCGTGGTCTTATTCACCAGGGTCGAAAGAATGCCGATGGTCGTGGATTTGCCGGCGCCGTTAGGGCCGAGCAAGGCGAAAAAGTCACCTTCAGCGACGTCCAGATCGATACCACTCAGGGCCTGGAAACCGTTGCCGTAGGTTTTGGTTAGCTGCCGGATGGACAGAGCGGAACTCATATCGGGATACGCACCAAGAAGGGAGGAAAGGAATAAATAAGGGCGGGCGGCGATCAATACAACCACGGCGCATGAGGGCAATGGTGCTTGTCGCCGCCACACAAGTACAGTCAAGTGTGTCGATAGTGAGTATTAAGTCAACGCGGTCATGACGGCTTTTTGATACGCCGGACGCTGTTTCAATCGCGCGTACCAGGCTTGCAGATGCGGTTGCGGCGCGCGCTCGATCGGCATCTCGAACCAGGCATAAATGAAGCTGCCCAGAGGAATGTCGCCCATGCCGATTTCATCGCCGGACAGGTACGGCTTCAGCGCCAGCGCCTGATCGACCATCGACAGCAGGCCATCGCACTCTTTGATCGCCGCATTGATAGCGGTCCAGTCCTGCTGCTCTTTCGGGGTGCGCACCACGCCCCAGAACACCGTGCGGAACGGGCTGGCAAAACTTGAGCTGGTCCAGTCCATCCACTTATCGGCAGACGCCCGGGCCTGGATGTCGCGCGGATACCAAGCCGTGTCGCTGGCGTGGCGAGCCATCAGGTAACGCACGATGGCGTTGGATTCCCACAGTACGAAGCCGTCGTCCTGAATCACCGGCACGCGGCCATTGGGATTCATCGCACGGTATTCCGGCGTGTCCACCACCCCGAACGCTCCACCGGCATCGATGGCCTCATAGGCCAGGCCCAGTTCCTCGGCGGCCCACAGTGGTTTCCTGACATTCGACGAGTTTTTCCGACCCCATATCTTCAGCATGACTGCCTCTTCTTGGATGAATGCGCAGGCAGCATACGCCGGATCAGGCGCGACTCAAATCACTCTGCATGTCCCCCAACAACACGGGCAGTTGCTCGCCGAACAGATGCGGATAGCATTTTTCCAGGTGTTCGAAAAAGAACGCTTCAGGCACATCAGGAAACTGGCCGTGGTCCACCAGGTATTCCATCAGTTGCTCGCCGTCGCGGTTGAAGGGATGGAAAACGCTGTCGTTCAGCCCATCGAATTCCAGCGGCGCGACATTGAATAATTCGCACAAACCTTGATTGAACGCCGGAGTGGCCTTGACCCAGCGTTCGTTCAGGTACAGCTCGGTATAACCGTGCATAGCGAACACGTCACTCTTGAGCAGCTCCAGCAGACGCGGGGTCGACAGGTGATTGCGCACGTCCGCCAGGCCGATGCGCGCCGCAATCCCGCAATGCCGGGCACATGCCGCCAGCAACGTGGCCTTGGGCACGCAATAACTTTCGCCGGCCGCCAGCGCGTAACTGCCGCGCAAGGTGTCTGGGTCGCGACTGAAGGTGTAAGGGTTGTAGCGCACGGCCTCACGCACCGCGTAATACAGATTGATCGCCTGCTCGCACGGATCGCGACTGACACCGCGATGTTTTTCGGCGAACTCCACCACCGCAGGGTGGTCACTATCGATGAAGCGGCCGGGATTCAGATACTCGTGCATGAGGGCGATCTCCTGGGGGAGCCTCGAGTCTAACGACACCTTCAGCACAGAGATAACGACGATTCGGCCAAACATGGGCGCTTTGCCGCTCACCTTGCGAACGATTTCCGAGGCCTGATGCCAACAGGTCTTACAAAACCCATCCAAGGTTTCCCACGATTTCTATCCATTGCTCTGACCACCCGATTTTGCGGATGCCGTCTAAGCTCTGAAAGTTGGTTTTGCCCTGGCTTCACGGAGGATTAAATATGCTGTTGTTGTGGATACTGGTTCTGATCGTTGGAATAGCTTATTTGGCCCATCGCCGCATCGCCCCGCTGCCTGCCTTGGGCATCGTTGCGGTGTACGTGGTGGCGATGGGCGCGTTCAGCCATGCGCCGGGTTGGCTGTTGCTGCTTCTCTGGGTCTTGATCGCGGCGGTCGCAGCGCCATTGTTGCTGCCTGACCTGCGCCGCAAATTCTTCAGCGCGCCGCTGTTCAGCTGGTTCCAGAAAACCCTGCCGCCGATGTCGCAAACCGAACGCGATGCCATCGACGCCGGCACGGTCTGGTGGGACGGCGAACTGTTCAGTGGTCGTCCGGACTGGGACAAATTGCTGTCCTATCCAAAAGCGCAGTTGAGCGAAGAGGAACAGGCCTTTATCGACGGCCCGACCGAAGAACTCTGTGCCATGGTCAGTGACTGGCAGATCGGCCAGGACATGGACCTGCCGCCCGAAGCCTGGGCGCATATCAAGGAAAACGGCTTCTTCGCCCTCATCATCCCCAAAGAGTTCGGTGGCAAAGGCTTCTCCGCCTATGCCCACTCCCAGGTTGCGATGAAACTGGCGACCCGCAGCGGCGACCTCGCCTCCACCGTGATGGTCCCCAACTCACTCGGCCCGGCCGAACTGTTGCTGCATTACGGCACCGACGAACAACGCAACCATTACCTGCCACGGCTGGCTCGCGGCGATGACATTCCGTGCTTCGCCTTGACCGGTCCGTTGGCCGGTTCCGATGCCGGCGCGATGCCCGACACCGGGGTCATCTGCAAAGGCGAATGGGAAGGTCAGGAAACCCTGGGCCTGCGCCTGAACTGGGAAAAACGCTACATCACCCTCGGCCCGGTGGCCACTCTGCTCGGCCTGGCCTTCAAGGCCTATGACCCGGATCATTTGCTCGGTGACAAGGAAGACCTGGGCATCAGCCTGGCACTGATCCCGACCGACACCGCCGGGGTTGAAATCGGCCGTCGTCACCTGCCGCTTGGCGCCGCGTTCATGAACGGCCCGAACTCCGGCAAGGACGTGTTCATTCCGCTGGACTTCCTCATCGGCGGCCAGGAAATGCTCGGCAAGGGCTGGATGATGCTGATGAACTGCCTGTCGGTGGGGCGTTCGATTTCCCTGCCTGCAGTCGGCACCGGCGCGGCGAAGTTCACCAGTCTGGTGACCGGCCAGTACGCTCAGGTGCGCGAGCAATTCAACGTACCGCTGTCGGCCTTCGAAGGTATTCAGGAAGCCATGGCGCGTATCGGCGGCAATGCCTGGATGATGGACGCCGCACGGATGCTGACCGCTAATGCGGTAGACCTTGGCGAAAAACCGTCAGTGCTGTCGGCAATTCTCAAATACCACCTGACCGAACGCGGCCGCGAGTGCATCAGCCACGCCATGGATGTGCATGGCGGCAAGGCGATCATCATGGGACCCAACAACTACCTGGGTCGCAGCTGGAATGGCGCGCCGATCTTCATCACCGTGGAAGGCGCGAACATTCTCTCGCGCAACCTGATGATCTTCGGCCAGGGCGCGATCCGTTGCCATCCGTTCGTGCTCAAGGAAATGGCCCTCGCCGGTCGTGAAGACAAGGATCAGGCACTCACCGAGTTCGATGGCCTGTTGCTCAAGCACATCGGTTTCGCCGTGAGCAACGCCGCCAGTACGCTGGTGTTGAACCTCGGTTTCGGGCACTTCGAACACGCGCCGGGCAACAAGCTCAGCCAGGGTTACTTCCGCGCCCTGAATCGTCAGGCCGCCGCGTTCGCGATGCTCGCCGACCTGAGCATGATGTTGCTGGGCGGCGAACTGAAACGCCGTGAACGCCTGTCGGCGCGTCTGGGGGATGTGCTCAGCAACATGTACCTGGCCTCCGCCGCGCTCAAGCGTTACCACGATCTCGATTCACCGGATCACATGGCACCGCTGTTTATCTGGGCCATGGAAGAGAGCCTGGGCCAGTCCGAGCGCGCACTGGATGAACTGCTGAGCAACTTCCCGAACAAGGTGCTGGGTTGCCTGCTGCGGGTGATCGTGTTCCCGTTCGGTCGTCGCCACAAAGGGCCGTCGGACAAACTCGGTGCCGAAGTGGCAGCGGTGATTGGCCGGGCCAAGGGCGATCCGACTCTCGAAGAGTTGCTCGGCGGTTGCTACCGTCCGCAATCGGCCGACGACGCCGTCGGCGCCCTGCAACATGCCTGCAACCTGCTGAACGCAGCACAACCGTTGCAGAAAAAGCTGCATGTGGCGCTCAAAAGCGGCCAGGTCAAACCGGCCGCCGGGGAACATGCCATCGACGCGGCGCTGGAAGCCGGGGTCTTGCAACCGGGTGAAGCGCAAACCCTGCGTGACGCCGAAGTGGCGCGACGCAAAGTGATCGATGTCGATGATTTCCACAAAGAGGAGCTTATGCTGGAGGAGGGAAAAGTCCGCTGATCCAGCCATCGATGTAAAAATGGGCGCGGGAGCTTTATACTCCCGCGCCCGTTTTGCTCTTGAGGACTTATCTCGTGTCCAATGTCGTTGCCGATCATCTCGTCTTGCTTGACCACTTGCGCAGCATCCTGGTCGCCGTGGGTGAGGCCGAACAGGTTCCCGAAGAAAGCCATGCCTTGTTCCTGGAGCGCTTCGATGAACTGCGTGCATTGCTGCCGGTCGATCCGATCGAAAGCCAATACCTGGGCCAGGACATCCTGTGCCAGGTAATCACCCGCTACCCACAAATCGCTCACTTGGTGCCGCGCGACCTGCTGTGGTACTTCGCCGGCGACTGCCTGCACTACATGCCCGATGATGAAATCGACTTGTATCAGGCGCTGGAAGAGCGTCGTTTTGAAGCCGAACAGAACGACGAACCTTTCGACTGGAACCAGGAAAAACAGCTGCTGGCAATGTCGCAGGACGACAGCAAGCACTGATCCACGGTTGGAAATACAAAAAGGCCCGCATGGTGATTCATGCGGGCCTTTTTTTGTGGCATTGCTTCGGGTAATGCGGTGCCTGTACGGACGCCTTCGCGAGCAAGCTCGCTCCCACATTTGACCGGTGTCGGAATCCCATTTTGCAATCAATGAAGATCCCTGTGGGAGCGAGCTTGCTCGCGATGAGGCCCGTCAGAGCAACCCATCACTCTCCGGCAACTCATACTCCGCCGCGACTTTGCTCAACGCACTGGGCTTACCCGGTTTGCTCAAGGTCGGCTCCTTCTCCAGGCACTCCACCAGATAATCGATAAACACCCGCAGCTTGGGCGGCAGATAACGAGTCGGCGAATGCAGCAGCCAAGCGCCACCATGGTAAGAGGCGAGGAAGGTCCAGTCCGGCAACACTTGCACAATCAGCCCCTGCTCCAGCGCATAACGCGCGGTGAAATACGGCAGGCTGCCGATGCCGATGTGTTGCAACACCGCGCCCAATCGCACGCCGGTGTGATTGGCCGCATAACGTCCGCGCACGCCGACGGTCACGGCCTTGGTGCCTTTCTTGAATTTCCAGCGCGCATCGCTCGGGGTTTCACCCAGGTAGATGCAGCTGTGATTGAGCAAGTCGTGGGGATGGGTCGGCGTGCCGTGTTCGGCCAGGTACTGCGGCGTCGCGCAGAGCAAATGGTCGATGGTCAGCAATTGCCGACCGACCAGTCCTGCGGGTGGGCGATCAGTAATGCGGATCGCCAGATCGACGTTGTCATCGATCAAATCCACCTGCCGATCTTCGAGCAATAACTCCACATCCACTTTGGGATAACGCCGCAGAAATTCCGGCATATGCGGGTGAATCACAAATCGCCCCACCGCTTTGGGCACGCTGACCCGCACCAGGCCTTCGGCCTCATGGGTGAACTGACCGCTGATTTCCATCACCGACTTGGCCGCGCTGACCATTTCCTGGCAACGCTTGAACACCTCTTCACCGCCGTCGCTCAGCCGCAGCTTTCGCGTGGTGCGCTGCAGCAAGCGGGTGGCCAGGGCTTTTTCCAGGCGCGAGATGCTGCGACTGACCGCCGACGGCGACGAGCCTAATTGACGTGCCGCTTCGGAGAAGCTGCCGGTCTCGACAACCTTGACGAAAATCGCCATTTCCCCGAGCAGCGGCAACGGTAGATTTATGCTCACAGCGCAACAGTCCTTTGATGTTTGAACGGATTATCACGCAATTCCACGCTTCATATAATAAAAATAGAAACTTTAATAAGGGCATGGAATATGACGCTTCGCCTCTTTTTCCATAGTGATGACCTCAAGGCCAATGTGGAAGTCCTGGATTGCACGCCCCACGAGAATGAATTCGCGGTTGTTTTGCGCGCCACACTGTTTCACCCCCAAGGCGGCGGCCAGCCTTTTGATACCGGCTGGATCGGTGAAAGCCGGGTGTTGCGGGTGGCTCAGGATCCAGACCGGATCGTCCATTACGTCGACCAACCGGTGGCGCTCGGCATGACCCAGATCCGGGTCGATGAACCACGTCGTCAACTCAATACCCGCCTGCATTCGGCTGGTCACCTGATCGGCCACTTCGTCCAGGCGATGGGCTGGATGCCGATCAAGGCCCATCACTGGCCAGGCGAGGCCCGTGTGCAGTTCAAACCGGCGGAGTCGGCTGCGGAGGTGGATGTCCAGACCGTGCAGAACGGCATCGAGCAGTGGATCGCCGACGACCTGCCACGCCTGATTTCATTGCGCGAAGGCGCCCGGGAAATCGGTTTCGGTGAGCTGCCCGCCTACGGCTGTGGCGGCACCCATGTACGTAGCCTGAAGGATTTGGGCACGGTCACGATCGACTCCCTTTCGCAGAAAAAGGGCACGTTGTCCGTCCACTACCACGTGGATTGAGCTTTTTGGCGATGGCGACACTGTCATCGCCTGACGCCGGGGGAGCCTGCATTCGCGAGCTCCGTTGACTACTCGATAGATGGACCTAAACCATGATGCTTGACGTCGAGCGTCTCGATGAGACGTGCATAAAAAAACTGGCCAACGAAGAAGTCCTCGCTATCCGCGTCAAAGGCTTTTTGCCTCAGCCGCTGGCGGTGCAGATTGGCGACAAGATCCTTGCGCCGGGCTTTGAGGGTTACATCAACGCGCCGAGTATTGGCCGGATTGGCATGGCGTTTTATGAAGCGGAAAACCAGCCGCTGCTGATCGAAGACTATTTCGAGCGCGCCACCAGCAATATCGAGGAGCTGCGCAATCGCTGTGCGCCCTACTCATCCCCGGTCGACACCTTGCGCTGCATGCTCGACGAATCGTGGCCGGCAGGCGCGCACTTGGAAAACCTCTATGGCCGCAAGATGTACGTCGGGCTGTCCAGGGTGGTGAAGCCCGGCGTGTGCTTCCTCGCCCATCACGACATCTTCGCCAAGGATGCCCCGGACAGTTTTCAGGCCCGCAGCCTGGAGGCGCAATTCGCCTGCAATGTTTACCTGAACATGCCCACCGAAGGCGGCGCGTTGCAGATGTGGGACCACGACATTTCCCCTGACCAATTCGACGAAATGCGTGGCGACAGTTACGGCATCGACCCGTCCCTGCTTGGCCCTCCGACCCTGGAGGTACGCCCTGATCCGGGTGATTTCATCATGTTCAATTCGCGCTGCATGCACTCGGTGACCCCGGGCGTGGCGGACCCGCGGTTGAGCCTTTCGTTCTTTGTCGGCTATCGCGGCAATGCTTCACCCCTTACTTTTTGGAGTTGAGATGCTTTCGAATTACCTGGGCGAGTTTCTGGCGCTGGCGACCATTCACTTTCTGGCCGTAGTCGCCCCCGGACCGGACTTTGCCGTGACCATCCGCCAGAGCGTGCGCTTCGGTCGCCTGGTCGGGATTTGCACCGCGCTGGGGATTGGCGCGGGGATTTCCGTGCACGTGCTGTACACCCTGCTCGGCGTCGGCGCATTGATGCACACCGTGCCTTGGTTACTGACCGTGGCCAAAGTCGTGGGCGGCGCCTACATTCTGTACCTCGGCGTCAGCCTATTGCGCAGCAAACCCAAGACTGCACTGGAAGGTGACAAGCCGGCTGACGAACCCGTGGTCGAACAAACTTTGTTGAAGGCGTTCACCACCGGTTTCCTGACCAACGCGACCAACCCGAAAGCCACGCTGTTTTTCCTGGCGATCTTCACCACCATCATCAGCACCACGACCCCGCTGCAGATCCAGGCGCTGTATGGCCTGTGGATGTGCTTCGTCAACGCACTGTGGTTTGTGATCGTCGCGCTGTTCTTTTCCAGTACCCGGGTGCGCCTGCTGTTTATGCGCATGGGGCACTGGTTCGAACGCACCATGGGGGTGATTTTGATCCTGTTTGCCGGGCGCCTGATTCTGTCGATGTAAACCCGCGCCCACGCAAAAGGCCCGCTCAGTCAGACTGGCGGGCCTTTTTCGTTTGTGCGTCGCTTTTGCGTTTCTGTGCGACAGTTCCCACTTAAGGGGCTCCCCTACTGCTTCCCCGTGGTGTTAGTTTGGGAACCTTTCTGATTACTCGATCAGATATTTCCTACTCACTACCTGCGAAGGAATGCCCCCAGCAATGGATTTTTCTCTCAAGCAACTGGCCGCTACCACTCTTGTATTGGCGAGCCTTGCGTCGTTCACCCCACTGGCCCACGCCAACATCACTGCGCAACAAAGCGCGACCATCCTCAAGGCTTTCAGTGATGCATCGGCCACGGATTTCCGGCAATTCCTGGGCAGCGTGGCCAAGAGCGAACTGGCCAAAACCGCCAACCTGGGCCCGGCCATCAGCGCTTTTCTCGACAACAAAACCCTGTCTGCTGAACAGCAAAACGAAATCAATCGCCTGCTGGGTATTTATGCCCGGGTGAAATATGGCAACGCTGCCACCGAAACCCTGCGTGAGCTGGTGGCCATTCCGACCTTCCAAGTGGAAGGCGTCGCCCAGCACGACAACCCTGAATTCATCAAGATCGCCGACAAGATCAAGGGCCTGGCCCAGGCGTTCAATCTGAACTTCCGCAACATCGACAACCGCGTCTACGAAATATCCCTCGAAGGCAGCGGTGATGAAGTCGTGGGCATCCACGCCCATGCCGATGTGGTGCCAGTGACACCGGAAAACTGGGTGCTAAAGGACGGCACCAAACTCGACCCGTTCAAGGTCACCCTGATCGGCGACCGCATGTACGGCCGGGGCACCGAGGATGACAAGAACGGCATCGTGGTAGCGATGTACGCGATGAAAGTCATCAAGGAAGAGAAGCTGCCACTGGCCCGTAACTTCAAGCTGTTGGTCGACACCACCGAAGAAACCAGCGGCGACGCCATTCCTTATTACTTCGAACACAACCCGACGCCGAACTACAACCTGGCGCTGGATGGCGGCTACCCGGTGGTGATTGCCGAGAAAGGCTACGGCACGGTCATGGGCAACTTCCCACGGCGTGATGGCGAGGGCAAAGGCGCCGAAATCATCTCGATGACTGGCGGGATGGCCACCAACCAGATTCCGTCGGCTTCGGTGGCCGTCCTTGTCACCGATAAACCCGCCGAACTGGCCGCCAGCCTGCAGAAGGCCGGGGCTGATTATGCCAAGCGCAATGGCGGTAACTTCGAAGTGAACGCCAAGGTCGACGGCAAGGACGTCAAGCTGACCGTCACCGGCGTGTCCGCGCACTCCTCCGAGCCCGAGTCCGGCGTGAACCCGGTGGCGAGGATGCTGGACTTCATCCACAGCATCGACGGCAAAGTCGCACTCAAGCACAACCACATCACCGACGCCGCGCGTTACGCCGCCGATAACTGGGGCCTGGATTACCTGGGTGGCAAATTGGGCGTTGGTTTCTCCGACGCCTTCATGGGTCCGCTGACTACTTCCCTGACCTTCGTCGGCATGGATGACAAAACCTTCAAGCTCGCGGTCAACCTGCGCGTACCGAAGGGCGAATCCCCGGAAGCGCTCAAGGCGAAAATTGCTGACAAGATTGGCGCCTGGAGCAAGAAAACCCACGTCCCGGCGACCTTCACCTACTCGATCGCCGAGCCGATGTACCGCAATCCCGAGGGCGAATGGGTCAAGGCTCTGCTGGCCGTGTCCACTGAAAACCTGGGCATGGAACACAAGTTCGGCTCTTCCGCCGGTGCCACGTCGGTCCATGAGCTGCCTAACGGCGTGCAATTCGGCCTGGCCCGACCTGAGGTCAAGTACACCGGCCACACCGACAACGAGTTCAAGACGGTCGACCAGTTCCTGCTGGACCTGCAGATCGTGACCGAGATGATGGGGCGCGTCGGGCAGTTGCCGAAGCTCTGATCGCTGTCGCGGACCCGCTATCTTGGCGGGTCCGCTACTTTGACGTGAAATACAAAACAATGTGGGAGCGGGCTTGCTCGCGAAAGCAGTCTGTCAGTTGATGATTTGTCGACTGATACACCGTTTTCGCGAGCAAGCCCGCTCCCACATACACAAACAAAAACGCCGCTCATTGCTGAGCGGCGTTTTCGTTAAATATGGAGCGGGAAACGAGACTCGAACTCGCGACCCCGACCTTGGCAAGGTCGTGCTCTACCAACTGAGCTATTCCCGCAAATGGCGTCCCCTAGGGGACTCGAACCCCTGTTACCGCCGTGAAAGGGCGGTGTCCTAGGCCACTAGACGAAGGGGACACGCTAACTGAAACACATGGTGTGTATTTCAGTGCCCAAATACGTATCCGAAGATATCGTTTCTGGTTTCACTCAGCCCCGCCCGAAAGCAGTGCTGTTTAAAAATGGAGCGGGAAACGAGACTCGAACTCGCGACCCCGACCTTGGCAAGGTCGTGCTCTACCAACTGAGCTATTCCCGCAATGGCGTCCCCTAGGGGACTCGAACCCCTGTTACCGCCGTGAAAGGGCGGTGTCCTAGGCCACTAGACGAAGGGGACACACGTACAACATTCACTCCCTACCGCGTTTCGCTGTGTGCTTTACGCTGTAAGTGGCGCGCATTCTATGGATGGATTGAGGGGTCGTCAACCCCCTGATATAAATTTATTTAAATCAATGACTTCGCCGTGCTTTGACAGGCGAATCCGGGTTTTCCGTCGCCCGGTGTTTGACGCCTATATTCTGTCACCCGCCAAGGCGCTATAGTCCACCCACGCCACAAGTGATGGCAATGTGCACCTCGCACGTTGCTACTTATATAAGTGGGGTCTCGGCCGATACAAGTAGAGTCGCGGCCGATCCAACTCGTCGAGCGGCCCTATGCGCCCCCAGGCCAAGCCACTACACTCGCACGCGAACCCTATAAAGAGGTCTTACCGGTGACACCACTCATGATCACCCTGCTAGTTGTAGCCGGGATCGCACTATTGATCGCCATTGGCTACATGAACCATGTGGTGGAAAACAATAAGCTGGAAAAGGCCCGCACCAAGGTTGAACTCAACGACCGCCTGCGTCGCTGCGGCGAAATCACCGAGACCTTCCCCGGCCAGTTGATGACACCAGCGCTCAAGCTGCTGCTGACTCGCCTGGAGCTGAACGTCTGCCAGCGCCTGTTGAACCTTGAAAAAACCAATGCCACTGTAAAGGCGCGAATCGCCGAACTGACCACGCTGGTTGCCCAAGGCGAATCGATCCCGGTCAACAACCCGCCGGCACCGATCCAGACCGAAGCCAAAGCCAAGGACGTACGCTTCCTGCTCGAAGCCTTGCACGGCCAAATCACCCGCGCGGCCCAGGACGGCTTCCTGCCGACCAACGAAGCCAAACGCTGGATCCGCGAAGTTCGCCACATCCTGGTACTGCTGCACATCGAGTTCTTCAACAACCTCGGCCAGCACTCCCTGCAACAAAACCAACCCGGCCAGGCTCGCCTCGCGTTCGAACGCGGCGTGCAATACCTGCGCAAACAACAGGAACCCCAGGTCTACGCCGAACAACTCGAATACCTGGAAAAACTCCTGGCCCGCGCCAACGCCCAAGTCATGGACCAGACAGCCCCGGCTGAAGGCGAAGTCAACCAACTGACCGAAGGCCTGAAAGACGTCGAGGCAGATGCCGACTGGAAGAAAAAAGCGATTTACGACTGATCAAAACAGTCAGGAAAAGCCACCGAGAGGTGGTTTTTTTTGGCCTTGGATTTGAAGATCAAAAGATCGCAGCCTTCGGCAGCTCCTACAATTTGATTGAGTGTATCCGGGAGGGATTGGTCGGCTGGCAGGGCGCATTCGCAGGCAAGCCAGCTCCCACAAATTTGACCGAGTACAGCCGGAAGAAATGGGTCGGCTGTCAGGCCGCCTTCGCGGGCAAGCCTCGCTCCTACAAATTGATCGAGTGCATCCGGGAGGGATTGGTCGGCTGGCAGGGCGCCTTCGCAGGCAAGCCAGCTCCCACAATTTTGACCGAGGGCATCCGGGAGGGATTGGTCGGCTGTTGGGGCGCCTTCGCGGGCAAGCCTCGCTCCTACAGTTTGGCCGGGTACATTCGGGAGAGATTGGTCGTCTGTCAGGACGGCTTCGCGGGCAAGCCACGCTCCTACAGAAGCAGCCCAGCGCACACCGCCCCGCTTCTAACCACTCAAGGCCGAGCGTTAGCTCGCCTGCCTTTGATCTTGCTCTACCCGCCCCTTCGGGAGGCTGAGTGGAGGTGTTCATCTGGGGGTGGGCGCGTAGCGCCGTGCGGCGAAGCCGCACACATCGAGAGGAGGTCGAAGCGAAGCCGACCGTAGGCGATGCCCCCAGATGGACACCGGAACGAAGGCACGCCGAGCCTAAGCGAGGGGCCGGACGCCGGGGCGAGACCTTTTGGTTCCTTTTGGGGCGTCTGCCAAAAGGGACTCGCCGTAAGGGCGAAACCTCAAGCAGCCGTTACCGAAGAAACGGATATACACCCAAATCACAAAGAGCATGGTCGGCCCAAAGGCCGCCAAGTCAAAGCGTCAAAGCCGAAAATGCCCAACCATCCCCTTCAGCTCAACCCCCAACTGCGCCAACTCAATACTCGAAGCCGCATTCCCCTGCATCGCCAACGAAGACTGATCCGCACTCGCACGAATACTCGTCACACTACGATTAATCTCCTCAGCCACCGAACTCTGCTCCTCAGCCGCCGCCGCAATCTGCTGATTCATCTGCTGAATCAACGACACCGCCGCCGCAATACTCCCCAACGCACTCTCAGTCTGCAGAGCATCACTCACCGCCAGCTTCACCAACTCACCACTGTTCTGAATCTGCTGCACCGACGACTGCGCCGCCGAACGCAAAGCACTGACCAACCGCTCAATCTCCTCAGTCGACTGCTGAGTACGCTTGGCCAACGCCCGCACCTCATCAGCCACCACCGCAAACCCCCTGCCCTGCTCACCCGCCCGCGCCGCCTCGATGGCCGCGTTGAGCGCCAACAAGTTAGTCTGCTCAGCCACACTCTTAATCACACTCAGCACCGTGCCGATATTCTGAATCTCCGCACTCAAGCTCTCGATGCTGGAACTGGCCGAGGTCGCCGAATCCGCCAATTGCTCGATCCGCGCCATACTCTGACGCACCACCTGCTGACCACTCTCAACCTTGTCATCCGCCGTCTGCGCCGCCGTAGCCGCCTCTTCAGCATTGCGCGCCACATCGTGCACGGTAGCGGTCATCTGATTCATCGCCGTGGCGACCTGCTCGGTTTCTTCCTTCTGGCTACTGACCTCCAGATTGGTCTGCTCAGTCACCGCCGACAGCGATTGCGCAGAACTGGCCAACTGCTCAATACCCGCCTGCAAACCACTGACAATACTGCTCAGGCCTGCGCCCATCTGTTGCATCGCCAACATCAACTGGCCGATTTCATCACGGCGGGTCACTTCCACCGTCGCACTCAAATCACCCGCGGCAATTTGCTGGGCAACACGGATCACACTGCGCAGCGGCGCCACGATCAACCGGGTAATCACCCACGCCGCGATCAGGCCGACCAGCAGCGCCAGCGCCGAAGAGCCGACGATCAACAGCGAATTCTTTTTCAACTCGGCCTGCATCGCCCCGTCTTCGGCCACATAGGCTTGATCCACTCGCTCCACGACCTGGGCGGCGCGCTGATGCAGTTGCTCGTAGACGGTTTTTTCCTGGGCCAGCAGCCCGGTGTACTCAGCCAGTTTTTCGCTGAAACTGGCGATGTGGCCGGCGACTTCATTGAGGACGGTCTGATAGCCCTCGTCTTTCACCGTGGTTTTCAGCTGTTCGGCCTGGGCCAACGCCTGATCGGCCTGTTCGATCTTGCCTTTGCCGGCGCTGTCGTCGTCGCCCTTGCGGCTCTGGTCGAGGCGCACACGGGCTTCGTTCATGGCCTGTAACATCAAACGCGACACCTGGCTGACCTGGTTGGCCTGTTCGATGAATTGAGCGCCGTCCTTGCCTTCGGAATCCTTCAAGGTATAAGCGCCATCGTCCGCCAGACCGGCCTGCAACACGTCGAGGTTATTCGCCACGCTGGACACCGACCAACTGGCCATTTCCAGCGCCAGGTCCTTGGCCTGGGTCAGCGAAACGAATTCGTCGAAGGCCTTGCGATAGGCTGCCAGCGATTGCTCGACATCGTTCATCACCGGCACGTTGGCCGCCGACTGCGCCTTCAACTGGTCCGCCAGCGCAACCAGAGCATCAACCCCCTGTCGCAGGGCGTCGGCGGTTTTCGGGTTGCCGTGCAAGGCGTATTCCTGTTCCAGCAAGCGCACCTTGAGCAGGCCGCTGTTAAGCAACGACATCTGCTTGAGCCCGTCGAAGCGCTGACTGATGGTTTGCAGGGACCATACGCCAATGGCTGCCACCAAGGCTGTCAACAACAGGACCAGGACAAACCCGATACCCAGTTTTTTCGCCATACCGAGGTTGGCAAAACGTCCTTGCACGGCCGAAATCATTGCTCGTAGTCCCCTGCCAAAGTCTGTAGATGGAGATTCGCAACGGGCCTGTGTCAACACAAGTCTCTGGCGTCGGAATAATGGCAAAAAGCTACGCCCACGTCGTTTTCAGAACGTTTTAGGTCGATTCAAAGCAGTGGCCTGGAAAAACCGGCGGGCCCGCGGATCACAGGCATAAGCCACATTGATTCGCTGCCAGTCGTTGGTTTCGCCAGTCGGGCTGAATGCCGTCGGGGAAGACAGCAGGACACCGAAACGTTGTGCATGCGTGCGCAACTGAGCGTAGTCGGACATTGGCGATCGCGCCCAGATGAACAAGCCGCCGGCCGGCTTGCCGAACACCTCCCAATCGGCATCTTCAAGCACCTGCAATGCCGCGGCCCGGTCCACGTTCAGGCGCTGGCGCTGGCGTTGCACCAATTTGCGATAGGCGCCGTTGGCCAACAGGCTGGCCAGCACCGACTCGCAAAACCGTGACCCACCCATGCTGCTGATCATCTTGACCTCGGCCAGCCGCGCAATGAGCTCAGCGCTAGCCACTACAAACCCGACGCGCAGTGAGCTGCTGAGGGTCTTCGAGAAACTGCCGACGTAGATCACGCGGGCGTCGTCATCCAGCGCCGCGAGGCGTGTACCGGGAGCATTGTGAAAGTCCGCATAAACATCGTCTTCGATCACCAGCACGCCATGCGTCTTGCTCAACTCCAGAACCCGTTGCGCTACCACGGGGGTCATGCAACTGCCCGTGGGGTTGTGGTGAAAGCTATTGATGAATAACGCACGCGGACGGTGCGTGATCAGTACACGTTCGAGCGCTTGCGTGTCGGGGCCTTGCGCGGTGCGTGGCACCTCAAGCATCTGAATGCCGTGCAGCCTGAGCAAATCGAACAGATGCGAAAAACCGGGATTTTCCACCACCACGCAGTCTCCCGGCCTGAACAGCGTGCGCACGATCAGGTCGAGTCCTTGGCTGGCGCCGGCAGTGGTCAGGACGCGGTTTTCGTCCGCCTCGATATTGAGCGGTTTCAAGCGTTTGAGAATCTGCTGGCGCAACGGCAGCAGGCCCAGCGGCGTGCTGTAGTTGAACAGTCCGGCCATATCGGTGCGGGCCACCTGGCGAATGGCGTAGCTGAGGTCGTCCGTCTCGCGCCAGCTTTCGGGCAAACCGCCATACCCCAGCATCAGTTCACCCGACAAGCTGTCGGTGCATCCCCTTTGCATCAGCTCTGCGCCTTCTAACCCGGGAAGCTCCCATGCGTGCGGCGTCGCGGGTGCCGCCGCGGCGACACAGAATCCTGACCCGGGACGCGACGCCAGAATCCCCTGGGCGACAAGGCGCTCACAGGCTTCGATGACGCTGGATTGGCTGAGCAAATTGAGCCGTGCCATTTGTCGCACGGAAGGCAAACGCGTCGCGGGCGGCACTTCGCTTTGACGGATCCAGCTCGCCAGTCCGTCGACGATTTGCTGTACGACGGGCACCATTGCCTGTCGATCAATTCTCAATTCCATGAGTAAGCAAACTCCTGTCCATTTTGCTGACAGCAGTTAATCACAGGCGCGCACATCAGGCTGTGCGACAACACCGCCAAAAGCGGCGGTTCTAACCATTTGAAACACATTCCCCAAGACTAGCCACAAACCAATGTGGGAGCGGGCTTGCTCGCGAAGGCGGTATGTCAGTCAACATTGATATCGACTGACACTCCCTCTTCGCGAGCAAGCCCGCTCCCACAGGGGTAATTGCGTTATCGACTTTTAGAACGCGGTAACGCCACCGTCCACGGCCAGCGAATGCCCGGTGGTGAAGGCCGCACCGTCGCTGCACAGGTACAACACCGCGCTGGCGATTTCCTCGACCTTGCCGATGCGGCCGACCGGGTGCATGGCGTTGGCGAACTCAGCCTTCTTCGGGTCGGCTTCATAGGCGCGGCGGAACATGTCGGTGTCGATCACCGCCGGGCACACCGCGTTCACACGGATTTTCTTCTTGGCGTATTCGATGGCCGCCGATTTGGTCAGGCCGATCACTGCGTGCTTGGAGGCCGCGTAGATGCTCATCTTCGGTGCCGCACCGAGGCCGGCCACCGACGCGGTATTGACGATCGCGCCGCCGCCCTGGGCCAGCAGCAACGGCAACTGGTACTTCATGCACAGCCAGACGCCTTTGACGTTGACGCCCATGATCGCGTCGAACTCATCGAGGGTGCCGTCGGCGAGTTTGCCTTTTTCGATTTCGATTCCGGCGTTGTTGAAGGCATAGTCGAGACGGCCGTAGGTATTGATCACCTCGTCCATCAGATGTTTTACCTCGCTCTCCACGGTAACGTTACAACGCACGAAGGTCGCTTCGCCGCCCGCCGTACGAATCAGCGCTACCGTGCCCTCGCCCCCCGCCGTGTCCAGATCGGCGACCACTACCTTCAACCCTTCAGCCGCAAAAGCCTGGGCGGTGGCGCGGCCAATACCATTGGCGGCACCGGTCACAACGGCTACCTGGCCGGAAAACGTCATGCTCATTGTTCTGTCCTCGAAGAGAAGATGGCGGGGGATCGCGTGTTTGCAGTCTATCCACGGGGCGTTACGTGCGGCAGCACTATCAGAAGGCCGGTTGAGTGCCCATGACTCACAGTGATAGAACCGCCCAACCGACTATCACTGCACTGGATCGACCTGCATTCGCCGCATCAGCCAACCTTGCGGCATCGGCCCTGAAGGTCTATCAACAAGGCTTCATTCATCTTGAGTGCCTGTCATGACTACCCAGACCAATCGCCAATTCCTGCTTGCCAAACGCCCGGTCGGCGCGGCGACCCGCGAAACGTTTACCTTTCAAGAAGTACCGGTCGGCGAGCCGGCGGCGGGTCAGATCCTGGTCAAGAACGAATACCTGTCCCTGGACCCGGCCATGCGTGGCTGGATGAATGAGGGCAAGTCCTACATCCCGCCGGTCGGTATCGGCGAGGTGATGCGCGCATTGGGCGTAGGCAAAGTCGTGGCATCGAATAATCCAGGCTTTGCGGTCGGGGACTACGTCAACGGTGCCCTGGGCGTGCAGGATTATTTCCTCGGCGAGCCACGAGGTTTCTACAAAGTCGATCCGAAACTGGCGCCGCTCCCGCGCTACTTGTCCGCACTGGGCATGACCGGGATGACCGCTTACTTCGCCCTGCTCGACGTCGGCGCACCGAAGGCCGGCGACACCGTGGTGCTGTCGGGCGCGGCCGGTGCGGTGGGCAGCATTGCCGGTCAGATCGCCAAGATCAAAGGCTGCCGCGTGATCGGCATCGCCGGCGGCGCGGACAAGTGCAAGTTCCTGATCGATGAACTGGGTTTTGACGGGGTCATCGACTACAAAAACGAAGACGTCGCCGCCGGGCTCAAGCGCGAATGCCCGAAGGGCGTGGACGTGTATTTCGATAACGTCGGCGGCGATATCCTCGACGCGGTGCTGAGTCGCCTGGCCCAGAAAGCCCGGGTGGTGATCTGCGGCGCGATCAGCCAGTACAACAATAAGGAGGCGGTCAAAGGCCCGGCCAACTACCTGTCACTGCTGGTCAACCGCGCACGCATGGAAGGTTTTGTGGTGATGGACTACGCCGCGCAATTCGCCGCCGCCGGGCAGGAAATGGCTGGCTGGATGGCCAAGGGGCAATTGCAGAGCCGCGAAGATATTGTCGAAGGCTTGGAGACGTTCCCGGAGACGCTGATGAAATTGTTCAGCGGCGAGAATTTCGGGAAGTTGGTGTTGAAGGTTTAACCTGTTTTTTCAACACACCCCAAAATCACTGTGGGAGCGGGCTTGCTCGCGAAAGCGGTGTATCAGTCAACACTGTTGTCGACTGACACTCCCTCTTCGCGAGCAAGCCCGCTCCCACATTTTTGGATCTTCAGTGTGTCTGGTTAAGCGATTTCGGCTACGACTTCGGCCAACGCCTTCGCAGGATCCGCCGCCTGGCTGATCGGACGGCCGATCACCAGATAGTCGGAACCGGCATCCAGCGCCTGGCGCGGGGTCAGGATGCGGCGTTGGTCGTCCTGGGCGCTGCCCGCCGGACGAATCCCCGGGGTCACCAGTTGCAGCGACGGGTGGGCGGTTTTCAGGGCCTGGGCTTCCAGGGCCGAGCACACCAGACCATCCATCCCGGCTTTCTCCGCCAGTGCGGCCAGGCGCAGTACTTGCTCCTGTGGCTCGATGTCCAGGCCGATGCCCGCCAGATCTTCACGTTCCATGCTGGTCAGCACGGTCACGCCGATCAGCAGCGGCTTGGGGCCGGTACGCTGGTCGAGCACTTCGCGGCACGCCGCCATCATGCGCAGACCGCCGGAGCAGTGCACGTTGACCATCCACACACCCATCTCCGCCGCCGCTTTGACCGCCATGGCGGTGGTGTTCGGGATGTCGTGGAACTTGAGGTCCAGGAACACTTCGAAACCCTTGTCGCGCAGGGTGCCGACGATTTCCGCGGCGCAACTGGTGAACAGTTCCTTGCCGACTTTGACCCGGCACAGTTTCGGGTCCAACTGGTCGGCCAGCTTCAGTGCGGCGTCACGGGTGGGGAAATCCAGGGCGACGATGATAGGAGTCTGGCAGACGGACATGTGCGGGCTCTCAGGCAGGACGAAATCGGCGCGCATTGTAGCGGAACCAGCGCCGATGCGGGACCCGATGATCGGTAAATCGTCCCGCATACTCCGGCAAGCCTAGCGGGTGCGCCAATTGTGTCGAGCCCGATACACACAGGACACGCCCCCAACAAAGGGCGTCGCTACCCTCGGCAGCCGCAACACGTCCTTACAGCACTTCCCGCCTTCGGGCTGGACGCCTATGCTGAAGCCACAACCTCGCAGCCCATCTTTGTGGTTGGCAGCCTACCTGGCAGATGAACGCACGCATGCACAACACCCCTGCACCTGTGAACGACGATCAAAAAGCGCCCGGCGACGACAAACGCTGGAGCATTCGCGCCCTGATCGTCGACGATGACGTCCCGATCCGCGAATTGATGATCGACTACCTAGCCCGGTTCAATATCCACGCCAGCGGCGTCACCGATGGCGCGGCCATGCGTCTGGCCCTGCAAGCGGAACATTTCGACGTGGTGGTGCTCGACCTGATGCTGCCCGGCGAAGACGGCTTGTCGCTGTGCCGCTGGCTGCGCGCCGAGTCGGACATCCCGATCCTGATGCTCACCGCGCGCTGCGAACCCACCGACCGGATCATCGGCCTCGAACTGGGCGCCGACGACTACATGGCCAAGCCGTTCGAGCCACGGGAACTGGTGGCGCGGATTCAGACGATTCTGCGGCGGGTGCGCGATGATCGCACCGAACAGCGTGCGAATATTCGCTTCGACAACTGGCGCCTGAACAGCGTGCTGCGCCAGTTGATCGCCGCCGACGGCCTGGTGGTGCCGCTGTCCAACGCCGAATTCCGCCTGCTCTGGGTATTCATCGAACGTCCGCGCCGGGTGCTCAGCCGCGAACAATTGCTGGATGCCGCCCGGGGTCGCTCGATCGAAGCGTTTGATCGCAGCATCGACTTGCTGGTGTCGCGCCTGCGCCAGAAACTCGGGGATGACCCGAAGAACCCACAGTTGATCAAGACCGTTCGCGGTGAGGGTTATCTGTTCGACGCGAGAGACATCGGCTGATGCGTGCGCGCTTCGATACGCTGTTCGGCCGTCTGTTTGGCGTGCTGCTGATCGCGATCATCCTGGCGCACCTGCTGGCGTTTTTCTGGTTTCATCATTACGGCCCGCCTCCCCCTCCTCCGCCGCCCGGGTTTTCCGAGGACTTCGAGGGCCCGCACCCACCGATGGACCCGCGCTTCGAAAAACGTCCGCCGCGGCCATGGTTCGGCGGGCCGTTGGTGCCACTGACCTTTCAACTGGTCTCGCTGATCATTGCCGCGTGGTACGGCGCCAAACTGTTGAGTCGGCCGATCCAGCGTCTGAGCGATGCCGCCGAGCGCTTGAGCGAAAACCTCGACAGCCCACCGCTGGACGAGTCCGGTCCACGGGAGGCGCGGCAAGCGGCCCACACCTTCAACAAGATGCAGCGCCGAATCATCGAACAAGTGCAGCAGCGTTCGCGGATGCTCGGTGCGGTGTCCCACGACCTGCGCACGCCGCTGTCGCGGCTCAAGTTGCGCCTGGAACAGATCGACGACGACAAGCTGCAAGGCCAGATGCGCCAGGATCTGGACGACATGATCGGCATGCTCGACGCCACCCTTACCTACCTGCACGAACAACGCACCAGCGAAGCGCTGCAATGGATGGACGTGCAGGCGCTGGTCGAATCCTTGAGCGAAAACGCCCAGGACCAAGGGGCTGACGTGCAAGCCACTGGGCATTGCTCGCCATTACAAGTGCAGCCGATGGCCTTGCGCTCGTGCATCAATAACCTGATGGACAACGCCCTGCGTTATGCCGGGGAAGCGCTGATCAGCCTCGAAGACAGCCGTGAAAACCTGGTGATTCGGGTGATTGACCATGGTCCTGGGATTGCGCCGGACAAACGCGAAGCGGTGTTCGAACCGTTCTTCCGGCTTGAGGGTTCGCGCAATCGCAACTCCGGCGGGGTGGGCCTCGGCATGACCATCGCCCGGGAAGCGGCGGAACGTCTGGGTGGGCAATTGAGCCTGGAAGAGACGCCGGGTGGTGGTTTGACTGCTGTCATCAAATTGCCTCGCACCTGAAGCCCCAAATAAATCCCCTGTGAAACACAGATCCCCCTGTGGGAGCGGGCTTGCTCGCGAAAGCGGTATATCAGTCAACAATAATGTCGACTGACACTCCCTCTTCGCGAGCAAGCCCGCTCCCACAGGGGATCTCGGATTGGCCTGCTGACTTTGTGTACCCACCGGTACAAACGCCACATACCCACGACAACTTGCCCCTTGAGGCTGCATAAGCCGGTGCACTCACCGGTTTTCCGTCCAAAGGAGTGAGCCCAATGATCGGTAGCGTCAGCAGTAACTACACGAGCTATACCAGCACGAGCACCAGCAACACGGCGGCCAACGCCGCCCGCCGTGCAGAGTTCCAGAAACAACTGTTAACCAAGCTCGACAGCAATGGCGACGGCTCGGTGAGTCAGGACGAGTTGAAAACCGCCCAGACCGAGAAACCCGACAATCGCCTGTTGGCCGACCTGAGCAAGAACTTTACCGACCTGGACAGCGACGACAGTGGCAGCCTGAGCAGTGAAGAAATGGCCGCGATGGCGCCGCCCTCTCCCCCGCAGGATCAGGCGCCGAATACTGATCTGGCCGACGCACTCCTTGGCGCACTGGACGCCGACAGTGACGGCAATCTCAGCAGCGATGAGTTGAGCACTGGCCTAACCGCCGCCGGCAGCACTGCCGACAGCAAGGAAATCTTCTCGGCGCTGGACAAAAACCAGGACGGCACCGTCAGCAAGGACGAGCTCGCCGCTGCGATGAGCCCACCGCCACCGCCGCCGCAACAGGCGTCCAGTGACCAGTTGTTCAGCCAACTCGACACGGATAGCGACGGCAGCGTCAGCGCTACCGAACTGAGCAGTGCGTTGCAGGCCAGCACCAGTAGTTCATCGACCTCGACCGACACCAGCGCCGCGTTGCTGAAGGTGCTCGACAGCGACAGCAGCGGTGGCGTCAGCAGCGATGAACTCAAAGCTGCGCTGCAGGCGGGTCGCGAGAAGAACAGCGACAGCTCTACTGATCAATCGAATGTCAGCGAAGCGCTGCAGAAAATGATCGCCAATTTGAGCAAGCAGTATTCGCTGGATAACGTGGCGAGCGTGGGCAAGTACCTGAACGTTACGAGCTGAGGCAAAAGCTTCGCGGGCAAGCCTCGCTCCTACAGGGTTGCGTGGAGTCGAAATACCGTGATCGACATCAATCCTGTAGGAGCGAGGCTTGCCCGCGAAGAGGCCATACGCCCCAACAAAAAATCCCACTGACCGTCGCCGGTTCAGTGGGATTTATACAAGCAGGGGAATTTCAGCGGCGATCTTCAACCCGCGCCTGGCTGTTGCTCCAGTCAGTCAACAAGCTGTAAGCCACCGCCAACAACGTCGGCCCGATGAACAACCCGATAAACCCGAACGCAATCAACCCGCCAAACACCCCGAGCAGCACAATCACCAACGGCAGATTCCCGCCGCGACTGATCAGGTACGGCTTCAGCACGTTGTCCACGCCGCTGATGATGAAGGTGCCCCAGATGCCGAGGAACACCGCCATTCCGTATTCGCCCTTCCAGGCCAGCCAGGCCGTGGCCGGAATCCAGATCAGCGGCGGCCCCATCGGGATCAGGCTCAACAGGAACGTCACGATCCCCAGTACCAGCGCCCCGGGAACCCCGGCAATCAGGAAGCCGATCAGGGCCAGGATCGCCTGGGCTGCCGCCGTGCCGATTACACCGTTCACCACCCGTTGCACCGTGCCGGCGACCAGTTCGATGTAATACCCGGCGCGGTCACCGATCAGGCGTGACAGCAAGCTATGGACAAACGCCGCCAGGCGCGGACCGTCGCGGTAGAAAAAGAACACGAAGACAATGCTCAGGGTCAGTTCGAGAATGCCGCCGCCGATCTGCGCACTGCGCGCCAGCAACCAGTTGCCGACCTGCCCCAGATAAGGTTTGACCGCGAGCATCATTGCCGCGCCCTGCTCGTCGATGCTGTTCCAGATCCCGATAAGCCGTTCACCGACCAGAGGAACACTGCCCAGCCACACCGGCGCTTCCGGCAGGCCATCGACCTGCACATCCTTGATGAACGCCGTGGCATCGCGCACATGGTCCGCCAGATTGAACCCCAGCCACACCAACGGCACCGCCACCAGCAACATCCAGCCCAGGGTCAGCAAGGCGGCGGCGAGAGATTCCCGGCCATTGAGCCAACGGGTCAGCAAACGCATCAGCGGCCAACTGGCAAACGCCAACACCGCGCCCCAGAACAATGCCGACCAGAACGGCGCCATCACCCAGAAGCTCGCGCCAAACAGCACCAGGAGCAGAATCTGCACCAACAGCCGATCGTTATTGATCATGCAAATCTCGAAAAAAGTCAGTCAGCCAAAGAGTAGGCGAACGCGCGGGACGCGTTCGCCGGATGCAGCTTACCGCAACAGTTCGATGTGCAGACCAGAGCCTTCGGCGCTGCCGGTTTCCATGCGCGCCGCACGCACGCCTTGAGCGATCAGCGACTGGCGCCACGCTTCGGCTTTAGCCCCGGAAACACTGACCCGCAGCGTGGTGTCCAGGTTAAGGCCACGAGAGATCAAGCGCAGCCAGGTGTCATCAGGATCAGCATTCAGTTTCGGAAAATCCAGCTCGCCGGTGCTTTTGAGCTGGCGCAGCAAGGTTGCTGAAGTCGGCAGCAAATCCCCCAACGGCGTAGCGGCTTCAAACTGCTCGACGTGCAGGTAGGCTTTGCGATTACCGCGGGTGATGCTGTAGAGCGCCACCAGCGAGTTGTCCTTGGGCGCCGCCAGCCTTAACAGCAAATACGCCTGTTGATCGTCAGCGCCGTAGAGCTTGGAATTGCCAAAGACTTCGTTGGCCCACAGGCTGCTTTCGCCGCAATCACGGGCCTGGCACCAGAACAGCAACTCGGCGCCCTGCTTCTGCAAGGCTTCGCGGGCGGCGGTAAAGGCTTCGGTGGAGGAATGTTCCGGCGGCAGCTCGTAGGTCACCGAAGTGGTTTGCCCACGGGCGCTGACCTGGCCGTCGAAGCGCAACTGGCCGCTGATCTTGCGGATCGAGCCCAGCGGATAGATCCGTTCAAGCTCTACCGGTGGGCGATAGTCGACAATCTGCGCATCGGCCAGACGCGGCACGATCGGCAGGTCCTGGCTGCCCGGAACATCGGCAGCAAACAATAAAGGACTGAAACAACACAACGCCAACAGGCTGAGTGAACGCTTAGGCAGGCTCATCGGATCAGCATGGCCTGGGCGACCGCGAGGCCATTCGGGGTCGCAGCGGTATAGAGATTTATCATGGTTGTCTCCCTTTTCAACCCGCCCAGCCTCGACAGTTGCCCGACGCAAGTCAAGGAACGGCGAAGAACCGATTGAAACAGTCTGCGACAAGGTCGGCGCCGGCCTCATCATTCAGGTGCAAATGATGGCCGCCAGGCAGCTGTTCACGGCTAAAGGGTAGACGCTCCAGCAACTCGGGATGTTTGGCGAGCATGCCGTCAGCCGCCACCACCAGCAGCGCAGGACAAGTGATGCGCTGGACGAAGGCCATGGCTTGTTCTTGTGTAAGACGCAGCGGCGATGGCAGCGTCAGACGGCTGTCGGTGCGCCAGGTGTAACCGCCCGGCACTGGCATCAGGCCCCGTTGTGCCAACAGTTCGGCGGCTTCGCGACTGACTGCCACCAGGCCTTTCATCCGCGCCTCGATGGCCCGGTCCAGCGTGTTGTACACCGGTTTGCGTTTCTCCCGCAGGTCCAGTTGCGCTTGCAGGGCCATGCCCATGCGCTCGGCCGCATTTTCGCCTTTGTCTGTAGGAGGAATGACACCATCGATCAAAGCCAGATGCGTGACTCGCTCCGGCATCGACCCGGCGATGATCAACGAAGCAATCGCGCCCATGGAGTGGCCCAGCAGCGCGAACTTCTTCAGCCCAAGTTGTTCGGCAACTTGCAGCACGTCGTGAGCGTAATCCCACATCGCGTAGCCGGCACCGATCGGCCGATGCCCGGAGTGACCGTGACCGGCCATGTCCAGGGCGATGATGCGCAAGCCTTTGAGCTTGGGCGCCAAGCGGGCAAAGCTGTTGGCGTTGTCGAGCCAGCCGTGCAGGGCAATCACCGGCAAGCCATCTTCGGGACCAAACAGATGCGCCGCCAACTCGATGTGCGGCAGGCTCAGGCGGACTTCTTCGACGACGCTGCTCATGCGCAATCCTGCTGGCGACGACCTTCCCAGCGGCTGAAAAGGTTCTTCAGCAGCGTGGCGGTGTCTTGCGGACGTTCGAGAGGAAACATGTGGCCGCCGGGCATGGTCAGGGATTCGCCCAACGGCATGCGCCCGACGGAGCTGGCGTGGTGGCGCATGACCACGCGGCTGTTGTTCCCGCGCACCACCGCCAGCGGTACTTTCAACTGCCGTGCGCGACCGGGGCTGGTGTGGGGCACGCCGCGATAGATGCTGATTTCCGTGGCCGGGTCGAAGCGCAGGCGCAGCTTGTCGCCGACCTTGTGCAAACCGTGTTGCAAGTAGGCGTCGAAGCATTCCGGATCGAAACCGCGAAACAGGGTTTTGCCGGCGAAATAGCGGCGGGCGCTGTCCAGGTCGGCGAACTCTTCGCGCCGGCCCAAGGTACGACCGGCCGGCGTCAGGCGATCAATGAAACCGAAGCGCTTGGCGGCGAGGATCACCCATTGATCGGCGCGGGTCAGCACGGGCGAATCGAGCATCACCACGCCGCGATACAACTCGGGGCAACGCAGGGCCGCGTGCAAGTGCAGCACGCCACCAAAAGAATGGCCGACGCCCCAGACCGGTTCCGGTTGGCGCTTGAGGTGATGGATCAGTTCGTCCACCAGGTTGCGCCAGTTGTCATCGGCCGGAAAACGCGGGTCGTGGGCGTGCTGCTCCAGATGCGTCACCTGATATTCAGGCGCCAACGCCGCGAACAACTTGCCGTAGGTCCCCGAAGGAAAACCATTGGCGTGGGCGAAAAAGATCTGCTGCGACATACCGGTCAATCCATGGGCGGGAAACGTGTGTTGATTGTCCGTAAGACGGTGGACTACAGCAATGACTGTAACTGACAGGAAGGGTGACAGTCTGGCCATGGCGCACGCCCCTGTAGCAGCTGGCGTTCGGCTCATGTAGCAGCTGGCGAAGCCTGCGTCCGGCTGCGAAGCAGTCATAAAACCTGAGTACGCGGTGCATCAGATACACCGAGTAATCTTAATTGGCGACTGCTTCGCAGCCGAACGCAGGCTTCGCCAGCTGCTACATGAGCAAAACCCAGGCTTCGCCGGCTGCTTCATGAGCAATACGCAGGTTGCGCCAGCTGCTACGCAGGGCAGCGTATCAACGGGAGGGCGGTGTTTCCCCCAACGGCACCACCGCCATGGTCAACCGCGAAATACAACTGGCCTTGCCTTCGTCGCTGGTCAAGCGGATATCCCATACATGCGTGGTACGCCCGATATGAATCGCCTTGGCCACCGCCGTCACCCGCCCACTGCGCAAACCGCGCAAGTGGTTGGCGTTGATTTCCAGGCCCACGCAGTAAAACTTGCTGGCATCGATGCACAGGTAACTGGCCATCGAACCGACAGTTTCCGCCAGCACCACCGAGGCGCCGCCGTGTAGCAGGCCGTAAGGCTGGTGCGTGCGATGGTCGATGACCATACTCGCGGTCAGGGACTCGTCATCGAAGGCTTCGAAGCGGATATCCAGCACTTCGCCGATGGTGTTTTTCTGGATGGCATTCAATTGTTCAATGTTCGGAGCGGTACGCCACAGACTCATCGCTGACTTCCTTTATTGATGTTGTTCGTCACTCAATCCTGCCACAGCACTGCTTCGTTGCGCTCGCTCCATTCTTCGAAACGCGCGCCATACGCGGCTTCGATCACGTTGCGCTTGATCTTCAGGGTCGGTGTGAGAAAGCCGTTTTCCACCGCCCAGCTGTCCTTGACCACCACCAGCCGGCGCAAGCGCTCGTGCTTGTCGAGGGCGCCGTTGACCTCTTCCAGGAGTTTTTCCAGGCTGGAATGCAAGGCGTTACGGGCCGAACTGGCCGCGTCCTGCAAACCGACCGCCGACAACACGCAAAGCCCCAAAGGCGCACTCAAGCCATCGCCGACCACGCACACTTGTTCGATCCGCGAATGCACCGCCAGGCGATTCTCGATCGGCGCAGGGGCCACGTATTTGCCTTTGCTGGTCTTGAAGATTTCCTTCAGGCGCCCGGTCAGGCGCAGGTTGCCTTCGGCGTCTTGTTCGCCCTTGTCGCCGGTGCGCAGGAAGCCGTCCACGGTGATGGTCTCGGCGGTTTTCTCCGGGTCCTTGAAATAGCCGAGCATGGTCGCACCGCTGCGCACCATCACCTCGCCCGTCTCGGCGATCTGCACCTCGACTTCCGGACAGGGCTTGCCGATCCAGCCGGGTTTATCGTCCCCCGGCCGACCGATGTGTGAGTAACCACAGCTTTCGGTCATGCCGTACACCTCCAGCACGTCCAGCCCCAGTTTGCGATACCACAGCAGCAAGGTCTGCGGCACCGGGGCGGCGCCGGACAAGGCGATGCGCAACGCATCCAGCCCCAGCCCGGCGAGGACTTTATGGCCGACCCGCTTGCCGATGATCGGCAGGCCGAGCAGGAAATCCAGACGCTTCGCCGGGATCTTGCTGTACACGCCCATCTGGAATTTGGTCCAGATCCGCGGTACGCCGAACATCGCGGTCGGCCGGGCGCGTTGCAGATCGGTGAGAAAGGTGTCGAGGCTCTCGGCAAAAAACACGGTTTGCCCGGTATAGATCGAAGCGAGTTCAACGAACATCCGCTCGGCGACGTGGCACAGCGGCAGGTAGGACAGCAGTCGGTCCGACTCGTTAAGACCGAACAACTGCGTGCCACGGGTGGTGGCGAAACCGAGGTTGCCGAAACTGTGCATCACGCCTTTGGGCAGGCCGGTGGTGCCAGAGGTGTAGATAATGGTCGCCAACTGGTCGGCGGTCGGTTTCGGGTCATCCTGAATCGGCGAGCTCTTTTGCAAATCGTCCCAGCTGAAGGTGAAGGTGCCGGGCGGATGCAGTGGCAGGCTGATGGTCGGCAAGTCCGGGCTGACCCCGCGCGACATGCCGGGCCAGTCATCGAGTTTGCCGATGAACGCCAGTGCGGCTTCGGAGTGCCCGAGCACCTGGGCCACGGATTCAGCGGTGAGGTTGGGGTACAGCGGCACTGACACGTGGCCAGCCATCCAGATCGCCAGGTCGGCGATGATCCAGTGGGCACAGTTTTTCGAGATCAGGGCGATGTGGCTGCCTTGGGGCAGTTCCCGAGCGCGCAACCAGTGCGCGGCGCAACGGGCCTGATGACCGACGTCCGCCCAGGTCAGGGTTTCGACCTGGCCACCACCCAGCGGCTGGACCAGGAACCGTTGGCGGGGATGGCGGGCTTCACGCTCGTAGAACACGTCCAGCGGCAAACGAAAGGCAGCAGACATGCGGCTTGCTCCTGTGTTTTTGGTCTGGAGCAAGCGTAGTCAACCAAGCAAGTGCTTGGTTAATTATTTCACACAAAAATAAGGTCCGACGCGGTCTCCTGTGGGAGCGGGCTTGCTCGCGAAAGCGTTGTGTCAGTCGACATCAATGTTGTCTGGCACACCGCTTTCGCGAGCAAGCCCGCTCCCACATTGATCCGGTTCCTTCAGGGCTATGGATGCTTGATGCCGTTGAGCTTCATCGCTCCCGCCAATGGCAGGTCGCCTTCGAGTTCGGCCAGGCCGGCGGTTTTGACCGCTTCCGGTTGCTGCACATGACCGTGCTGCAAGTAGCCCAACAGGTTGCCCACCAGGGGGTTATGGCTGACCAGCAACGCGTAATCCACCGACACCAACTGCTCCGACACCGCTTGCGGGCTGAAACCGGGGGTCAGCCATTCGACGGTGCGAATGTCCGGCTGGAAACCCAGGGCTTCACGAACCAGTTGCGCAGTCTGCTGCGCTCGCAAATAGGGGCTGGCGTAGATAGCCGTGATCGGCTGGCCGATCAACTCGGCAGCGCTGCGCAGCACTTCCTCACAGCCGTGCGGGGTCAGTGCCCGTTCGGAGTCGGGACGCGAGCCATAAGGCTCGGCTTCACCATGACGCAATACCCAGAGTTTCATAGCTTGGGTTCCTCATCTCGAACCGGATGCGGAGCAGGCGCCACCGCGTGCGGTGCTTCACCTTCCGGTGTACGCGGCGCCGGCCAGTCGGCGAACGGCCAAGGCTTCTGGTCGCTGTGAAACGTGCCGAAACGACCGATCTGCGCCAGGAACTGGCTCAGGCTGTCGCCGAAGTTCATCAGGCTGGCGCTCGGGGCGCCATAGATCAAACGATAGATCAACTGCACCAGCACCACCGCGCCGAGGATGAATTGCGCCACTTGCCAGACTAGCAAGAACACGATCATCCACAGCACCCGCAGCAGGATGGATTCGTACTTGGCTTCCACTTTCGGATCGTTCATATCCCGTTCTCCCTGCCCTTGGATTAAATAATCAGTTGAAACCGCTTGTGGAGATAAAGTCGACGTCGGTCTTCGGCTCGGCACGCATTAGCAGTTCGATCACCTGCTCAAGCGTGCGCCCTTCAAACAGAATCGCGTGCAGCCCGGCGACCAGCGGCATGTACACCCCCGCTTCCTGAGACTTGGCCTTGAGCACTTTCAGCGTGTTCACGCCTTCGGCGACTTCGCCCAGGCGCGTCACCGCGTCTTCCAGGCTCAGGCCTTGGCCGAGGGCGAACCCGACCTGATAGTTGCGGCTTTTCGGCGACGAGCAGGTGACGATCAAATCGCCGACGCCCGCCAGGCCGAGGAAGGTCATCGGGTTGGCGCCCTGATTCACCGCGAAGCGGGTCATTTCGGCCAACGCCCGGGTGATCAGCATGCTCTTGGTGTTTTCACCCATGCCCAGCGCCACCGCCATGCCGGCGATGATCGCGTAGACGTTTTTCAGCGCCCCGCCCAACTCCACGCCGTAACGGTCGGCGCTGGCGTACACGCGAAAGGTGCGGCCGTGCAGCGCTTCCTGGACCCGCGAGCACAACTCTTCGTCTTCGCTGGCAACCACCGTGGCGGTCAGCGCGTGCTCGGCGATTTCCCGGGCCAGGTTCGGCCCGGACAGCACGCCGATGCGGGCTTGCGGGGCGATTTCTTCGAGAATTTCGCTCATCAGCTTGAAGGTGTGGGCTTCGATGCCCTTGGTCAGGCTCACCAGCAATTTGCCGCTCAAGCGTTCGGCGTGCGGGGCCAATACCGAGCGCAACGCGCTGGACGGCAGCGCGACGAAGCACAGGTCGCAGGCTTCCAATGTCGCTTGCAGGTCAGTGACGGCTTCCACGCCCGGCAAAATCTTGATGCCTTTGAGGTAACGCGGGTTCTCGCGATTGACCCGGATGGCCTCGGCCTGTTCAGGATCACGCATCCACTGCCGGACCTGAAGCCCGTTCTCGGCCAGAAGATTTGCCACGGCGGTACCAAAACTTCCGCCTCCCAGGACCGCAATAGGGCGCTGTTCAGTCATATGCAATCCGTTAATCCATACCAGTGGCGATGCCGGCATTATACGGAGCGGCCCAGTCGCGGCCAGCCCCTGCATCAATTACCGGCACTTGTAGGAAGAAGACCAACAAATCCTAGGAAAATGCCCGTAACGTGACTGGAAAAGTCACTGAGCTCGGTTAACATGCGCGCCACTTAATCGCTACCAAGGCTGTGTCGTGTCTTTTGGCTCTCCCTCACCTCGCTCGTCGCTGGTCCTGGCGCTGATCTTCAGCCCGGCCTTGCTGGCTGACGATCTGTTCCTCGACAACGATCCGCTGCCCCAAGTGCTGACGGCCACGCGGCTGAAACAGTCGCCGGCCGCCGTGCCGGGGAGCATGACGGTGATCGACAGCGAACTGATCAACGCCAGCGGCGCTCGAGACATCAGCGAATTGCTGCGACTGGTGCCGGGGATGATGGTCGGCAACATCAATGGCAACCAGGCGGCGGTGAACTACCACGGCACCAACGCCAGCGAAGCGCGGCGCATGCAGGTGTTGATCGATGGCCGCTCGGTGTACCGGGCCGGCCTGGCCACGGTTGACTGGAGCGATATTCCGGTGGCCATGGAAGACATCGAGCGCATCGAAGTCTTTCGCGGCCCGAACACCGTCAGCTACGGCGCCAACGCGCTGATGGCGGTGGTCAACATCATCACGCGCAACCCGGCGGACAGCCACGGCACGCGGCTCAAAGTCACCCGGGGCCAGCGCGGCATCAATGATTTCTATGCCAGCCAGGGCACCGGTTGGGACGGTGGCGATCTGCGTTTGTCGTTGTCAGGGCAGCAAGACGATGGCTTCGATTCCGACCGCAACGGCGCCGATTACCGTGACAGTCGGCGCCTGGATCGTTTCAACCTCGCCGTCAGCCAGACACTCAACGAAAGCCAGAGCATCGACTGGCAATTGAATGCCAAGGACGGCACCAATCAGCGGCCCTACACCTACCGTCCGGTGTTCTCGGGGATTACTGCCGCCGGGAACAATTCCGACGTTGTCGCCAAGGATTACGCCGGTTCCCTGCGTTGGAATCTGGACATCAATCCCGATCACAGCCTGTATATCCAGGGCTCGGCGCAACACTGGGATCGCCAGCAGACCTGGCGCGCCTGTGATGCCGAAGTCTCGTTCAGCCCGCAACTCACCGATTTGTGGCAACTCAACCCGAACTACGCCGAACGCCTGGCGCGCAATATGGAGCGCTACACCGGTTCCGGCGCACCGGCCGGCACCCCGGCGGAACAGGCGTTGGGCAATCAAGTGCTGGAGCAATGGAAAAACGGCGCCCGGCAAACCCTGTGCGGCGACATCGACCAGAGTGCCCGGGAATCGCGCTACGACCTCGAATTGCAGGACACCTTGAGCCTGTCCGATAGTCTGCGACTGGTCAGCGGTATGAACTATCGTTACGACCGGGCAGATTCCGAGACCTACTTCAATGGCACGCTCGACGACACCACATGGCGCACGTTCGGCCAACTCGAGTGGCGCGCCAGCGAACACTGGCTGCTGCAGGGCGGCGCCATGTTCGAAGACACGCAATTGACCGGCAGTTCGCTGACCCCACGGGTGGCTGTCAATTACCTGATCAACCCGCGCCATGGCCTGCGCGCGGTGTATTCCGAAGCCATTCGCTCGCCGGACATGTTCGAGAACAATGTGAACTGGAGCTATCAGGTGACCAACCTGCGGCCCAGCGCCTATGGCCAGACCAGCGCCCGCTACTTCGTCAAGACCCGTGGCCCCGGCGACCTCGATAAAGAGCACATGCGTTCCCGGGAACTGGGCTACAACGGTTTCTTCGCCGAGCTTGGCCTGGCGGTGGACGTGAAGCTGTTCTACGACGAGATCACCGGCATGATCAGCGAGCCGTTGCGCAACAACCAATACATCGCCAGCAACGCCAACAATTCGCGGTTCACCGGGACTGAAACCCAGCTGGACTGGCATGTCAGCAGCGTCGATCGCCTGCGCCTGACCTATGCCTACGTCGACGCCAAGGCCAGCAATCCGCTGGATCAACAACAGACCGCGCGCAACAGCGGCTCTGCCGGTTGGCTGCGCAATTGGGGCCAGGGCTGGAACAGCGCGCTCTTCTACTATGGAGACGACGCGCTGAACGGCTACCGCTTCGAACGGATCGACACACGCATCGCCAAGCACATTGGCCTGGGCAAGGCCAACCTGGAACTGGCCGGCGTGCTGCAACAGCGTCTCGACAATCAGCCCACCACCTTCGTCGACAATAATTATGACGAACGCCGGGTGCTTTACTTCAGCGCGGAGCTGGCGTTCTAGATGCAGCCTCAGTCACGGAAGACGCCAACCTTTGGCCGCCTGCTGGCCGGGGTGTGCCTGGTCTTCGGTCTGCTGTGCAGTCTGTCGTCCAGTGCCGTGGAGATTCTGTTGACCGGCGCCGAAGACAGCCCCGGCGTGCAATCTTTCACCCAGGCCCTGAGCGAGTTGCGCCCCACTGACAGCGTGCGTTTCCAGGCGCTGGCCAGTCTGCCGGCGCCGGGCAAATTGCCCAGCGGCACGCGCCTGATCCTGCTTGACCTGCCGAGCCTCGACTGGCGCCTGCAAGACAGCCAGGGCCCGGCAACGCTGGTGCTGCGCATCAGCCGCCTGCAAGCACGGCAACGTTTGAACAATGAACTGCCAAACCACCTGAGCCTGCTGTGGAGCGATCCGCCATTGGAGCGGCAATTGCGCCTGACCCGGTTGATCCTGCCGCAGGTCCGCCGCGTCGGCGTGCTGTATGACCGGCACAGCGAGTTTCTACTGAAAGAACTGCGCCTGGCCGCCGTGCCCCTAGGCCTTGAGATTGTCACCGAGCCTTGGGACGACACCAATGACAGCCGCCCGTTGCAGACACTGCTGAAAAACAGCGACGTGCTGCTGGGCCTCGACGACCCCGACCTTTACAACCCGAAAACCGCGAAAAACCTGCTGCTCAGCAGCTATGCCCGGCAGATGGCGCTGATCGGCCCCAACGCCGCGTTCGTCAAGGCCGGCAGCCTGGCCAGCACCTACAGCGACCAAAGCGACTGGCTGGCGATTCTCGATGATCTGCTCGACCGGCCGCCGGCCAGTTGGCCACGTTCGCTCTACCCCAGACAATTCAAAGTCTTAAGCAATCCACAGGTGGCTCGTTCATTAGGTATTGAACAGATGAATGAAGCATCTGTCGCAACACAGTTGGCCGAAGGAGAAAGCCGCCCATGACCTTCCGACGCCGTTGGGACATCAACACTCGCACTCAAATTATCAGCCTCGGCCCTGCCCTGTTGCTGACCTTGCTGCTGATCAGTTTCTTTACGTTCGTGCGAATCCAGGACCTGCGCCAGGAGCTCAACCACACCGGTCAACTGATCGCCAACCAACTGGCGCCGGCCACCGAGTACGGGGTGATTTCGGGCAACAACGACGTGCTCGAAAGTTTGCTCAAAGCCACGCTGGCCACGCCCAACGTGCGCTTCCTCGAAGTGCAGGACAACGCCAACCGGATTCTGGTGTACGTCGAACAACCGTCGGAATCCCACAACCGCTCGCAGCAGGTTGAGGTGTTCCAGGCGCCGGTGCGGCTGCAACGGATTGCGCTGAACAATGACTTTTTCCAGAACACCCGCACGTCGATCAGTGCGCCGAGCGAAGATTATTTGGGCCGGGTGATCGTCGGCCTGTCCAACGACGCCTTCAGCCAGCGCCAGCAAGAAATCCTGTTCAAGGCCGGGATCCTCGCGCTGTTCGCGCTGCTGTTCACTTTCCTGCTGGCCCGGCGTCTGGCGGGCAGCCTGTCGCAACCGATCCGCGACATCGGCAACGCGGTCAAGGCGATCCAGAAAGGCGACTACACCACGCCGCTGCCGATCGTCGATGACACCGAACTGGGGGCCTTGTCGCAACACATCAACAACCTCGCCGAAGGTCTCGAACAGGCCAGCCGCGAACAGCATCAAGCCATGTCGCAGTTGATCCAGACCCGCGAGGAAGCGGAAAAAGCCAACAACGCCAAATCCGATTTCCTGGCGATGATGAGCCATGAACTGCGCACACCGATGAATGGCGTGCTGGGCATGCTGCAATTGCTCGAAACAACCGACATGACCGAGGAGCAGGTCGAATACGCGGCGCTGGCCTCGGAGTCCACCGAACACCTGTTGAAGGTGATCAACGACATCCTCGACTTCTCGCGCATCGAGCGATCGGAACTGGAGCTGGAGCATATTCCGTTCAACCTCGCGGACCTGATCAGCAGTTGCGCCCAGTCGTTCCAGCACAGTGCGGTGCAACGCAAACTCGACCTGCAGTTGCTGATTCCCGACGACATGCGCGCCTTGCAGGTTCAGGGCGATCCGACGCGGATCCGGCAGATTCTGGTCAACCTGATCGGCAACGCGCTGAAATTTACCGAACAGGGCCGCGTGACCATCGAACCGCAGTGGCAATCCCTGGATCACGAGTTGCTGTGGTTCACCTGCAGCGTGCGCGACAGCGGTATCGGGATCTCGCCTGAAAGCCTGGAGTTGATGTTCAACGCGTTCCAGCAGGCCGACAGTTCCATTTCAAGACGTTACGGCGGCACCGGGCTGGGTTTGCCGATTGCCCGCACCCTGGCCGAGCGCATGGGCGGCACGCTGCGCGCCCAGAGCGAAGAAGGTCGCGGCTCGGTGTTCACCCTGGAAATCCCCTTGGCTCTTTATAAGCAGGCGCTGCCGGAACTGGCGCCGCCACGGGCGCCGATGGGCAATGGCCATGGCGAAGGACGCAATGTGCTGCTGGTGGAGGACAACCCGGTCAATCAGACGGTGATCGAAGCAATGTTGCGCAGCCTGGGCTTTACTGTCAGCGTCGCCACCGATGGGGCGCAGGCGGTACGCAGTGCCGAGAGCCTGATTTTCGAGGCGATTCTGATGGACTGCCGGTTGCCGATCATCGACGGCTATGAAGCCACCCGCCAGATTCGCCAACTGCCCGGCTGCCTGGACCTGCCGATCATCGCCCTGACGGCCAATGCCTTGCAGGGCGACCGCGAAGCCTGTTTGTCGGCGGGCATGAACGATTACCTGGCCAAGCCCTTCAAACGGACTGATCTGCAGCAAATTCTGCAGCGTTGGGTGCAGTAGTGCTGTCCTTTCGGCTATCTGCGACTGGCGTGAAAGGCGAAAGTGCGGCAGTCTTAGGCACCCGAACAGGCCCGAAAAGGGGCTTGAATAATAATTTCAGTGCACAAGTGTACATTCATGTCCTTGGTGCTGTGACTTTCACCACAACGCAATAGTCTATGAGTAGGCTGTCGACTCGAGGCATGAACGCTTCGATCGGCCGGGAAGATTTGCCCCACCCTGCCGCACGGGACTATTGAGGAGCTCGCATGACCAAACAAAACGCCTTTACTCGGGAAGATCTGCTGCGCTGCAGTCGCGGTGAGCTGTTCGGCCCAGGTAACGCGCAACTGCCCGCCCCGAACATGCTGATGGTGGATCGCATCACCCATATCAGTGAAGAGGGTGGCAAGTACGGCAAAGGTGAATTGGTCGCCGAGCTGGATATCACTCCGGACCTGTGGTTCTTCGCCTGTCACTTCGAAGGCGATCCGGTGATGCCGGGCTGCCTGGGCCTCGATGCCATGTGGCAACTGGTCGGCTTCTTCCTCGGCTGGCAAGGTCTGCCGGGCCGTGGTCGCGCACTGGGTTCGGGTGAAGTGAAGTTCTTTGGTCAGGTCCTGCCGACCGCCAAGAAAGTTACGTATAACATTCAGATCAAGCGCGTCCTCAAAGGCAAGCTGAACCTCGCTATCGCCGATGGTTCGGTCAGTGTCGACGGCCGCGAAATCTACACCGCCGAAGGCCTCCGGGTCGGCGTGTTCACCTCCACTGAAAACTTCTAAGGGTTATCCGCATGCGCCGCGTCGTTATCACTGGTCTGGGCATCGTTTCGTGCCTGGGCAATGACAAAGAGACCGTCTCCGCTAACCTGCGTGCAAGCCGCCCTGGCATCCGGTTCAACCCGGAATATGCTGAAATGGGTCTGCGTAGCCAGGTTTCCGGCTCCATTGACCTTCCCCTCGAAGAGCTGATCGATCGCAAGATCTATCGCTTCGTCGGCCACGCGGCGGCTTACGCCTACCTGGCCATGAAAGACGCCATCACTGACTCCGGTCTGACCGATGAGCAAGTCTCCAACCCGCGTACCGGCCTGATCGCCGGTTCCGGTGGCGCCTCCACGCTGAACCAGATGGAAGCGCTGGACATCCTGCGCGAGAAAGGCGTGAAGCGCGTTGGCCCATACCGTGTAACGCGGACCATGAGCAGCACCGTTTCCGCTTGCCTGGCCACGCCGTTCAAGATCAAGGGCCTGAACTATTCCATCGCTTCTGCCTGCGCCACCAGTGCTCACTGCATCGGTACCGCCATGGAACAGATCCAGATGGGCAAGCAGGACATCGTATTCGCCGGCGGCGGTGAAGAAGAGCATTGGAGCCAATCGTTCCTGTTCGACGCCATGGGCGCACTGTCCAGCCAGTACAACGAAACCCCGGAAAAAGCTTCCCGTGCCTACGACGCCAAGCGTGACGGTTTCGTCATTGCCGGCGGTGGCGGCATGGTCGTGGTCGAAGAGCTGGAACACGCTCTGGCCCGCGGCGCGAAGATCTACGCGGAAATCGTTGGCTACGGCGCAACGTCCGACGGCTACGACATGGTCGCCCCAAGCGGCGAAGGCGCCATCCGCTGCATGCAGATGGCCATGTCCACCGTTGATACCCCGATCGACTACCTGAACACCCACGGCACCTCGACTCCGGTCGGCGACGTCGCGGAAATGAAAGGTGTGCGTGAAGTGTTCGGCGCCAACGCTCCGGCCATCAGCTCTACCAAGAGCCTGTCGGGTCACTCCCTGGGCGCCGCCGGCGTTCACGAAGCGATCTACTGCATGCTGATGATGGAAGGCAACTTCATGGCGGGTTCCGCCAACATCGACGAACTGGACCCGGAAGTGGCTGACATGCCGATCCTGACCAAGACTCGCGAAGACGCCACCATCAACACCGTGATGAGCAACAGCTTCGGCTTCGGCGGCACCAACGCCACGCTGGTACTGAAGCGCTGGGCGGGTAAGTAATACCGCACCGCTAGCTGCACACAAAAACGCCCCGACTGGTTCGGGGCGTTTTTTTTGTGCCTGGAAAAAGTATCAGCAACTACACAAATCCTGTGGGAGCGGGCTTGCTCGCGAAGGCGGTGTGTCACACAGAAATGATGCGACTGACACTCCGTCTTCGCGAGCAAGCCCGCTCCCACAAGGGGATTTTGGTCAGGCTCCAACAGCGGTTTTCTTCAATGCGAACATGAAACTTTTGTCATAAAACTCAGCGGCCTGCGACCGAATGTCGCGTGTTTGGCGGGCTGCAGGACTTTTGCAGATTTCGCAAATATTCGTTACCGAACGAAAGCATTTACTTAGCAACCTAACCAAACATATAACAGAGTCCTGCACACGCCTTGCTGCAGATAACAGAGATTGGAGCTAGCAGATGACTGTAAAAGTAACTGAACGCGACGATTCACATAAATCCCACGAAGGCATCGCCGCCGGTATCCGCATCTGGGACGTACATCAACAAGACATGCTGGTGGGGATGTTTCATTCCGAGAATGACGCCCACAGCTACAAGGCCGAACTGGAAACACTGGAACAGAAACGCGAAGCGTCGGCCGGCTGAACCGGCATGACGGATGAGGCGCCTGCCCGGCCTCTTGCCGGGGCAGGCGACTTTTGATCAGCTCAGTTCCAGGGTCGCAAAGTGCAGGCTGTCCTCGACGATCACAGAAGGCACCAGACGCGTAATCCTGCCGGCCTTCACTTCAGCGAACTGACAACGCCCCGCGTCCATCCCGTCGTTCCTGACTGCAAAGCGGACACTGTCCGGATAACGCTTGCCATCTTCGAAAGACATTCCACAGGCAATCAGGAAATCAATTTTCGAATCGATTTTCTCCAACTCCTCATCCCGCTGACCCTTTTCCAGAACCGCATAGTCCAGGCACACATTGATGCTGAATGGACATTGCGCAATTAGCGTATTGGAAAAGATCGCACCGTAACCGTCTGCAGAGTTATGTTCAGCCACGGTAGAGCTGACACCCTTGACCTTGATCGTCAAGTTATCTGAAAGTTTGAAGAACCAGTAACCGGCTGCACTATCAACGTATTTTCCAAAATCAATACCGGACACATAACGTTTTGGCCACATCGACATTTCCGGTAGTCCATCCGTGCGAAACCTGAAGTTACTGGTGGTCATCACGTAGTTGATCACATCAAAGTAAGCGTCCGGCCCCTCTCCTACTTTGATCAAGGTGGCACAGGTGCCTGCCAGCAATACCACTTTCCCGTATCGGTCCACAGGCAGCCAGTTCATCAGGATCTCCATGCATTCGGACATTCTCTCCATGTACGCCATGCTGAGTTCCAATAGCTCCTCTTCGCGCCGTGCACTGCTCCACGGCACGTTCCAGAAGAACTCGGGCAAAGTGAAGAACAGGCACTCGCTGTCCGGACGCTGATCAATGGCAGCCTTGGCGGCCACTTCGAGCCGGTCACCGACGAACTGCATCCTTCTATCGAGTTCCTGGCTCACATACTCCGTCATGGACTGGCCAGACTTGCGCGGCCAGGAAAACTCGGAATGAAAGGTAGGTTGTTGCAAAGAAGCAATAGTAACTAACATCAAAAACCTCAAGTGTAATTAATTAAGAACCTCCTCTTGATGAACCATTGAATACAGGATGAAATAACAGACACCGGAATGAAAACCCGAAACCGAACATTTCCTTTAATATTTAATACGCCCATAAAGAAGAACCCGAAAGAGCGTATCCAACCACTCTTTCGGGCTCAAGTTGTTTTACAAGCTGAAGTACTAGCGAATGTGTAGTTATTAACAACTACACTTCTGCAACTACCACATCAAATCATCAGGAATCTGATAGGCCGCGTACGGATCGTCTTCGGCAGCGACTTCTTCTTTCTTGACGTTCAACTGCACGATGCGCTGTGGATCGCGCTCTTGAATCTTCAGGGCGGCCTCACGCGGGATCACTTCATAACCACCGGCATGGTGCACGATCGCCAGGAAGCCATTGCTGAGCTGGTTGCGCATCAGGGTGTTGACGGAGATGCGCTTGACCTTCTTGTCGTCCACGAAGTTGTAGTAGTCCTCGGTGGTCAGCTTCGGCAGGCGCGAGACTTCGATCAATTGCTTGATCTGGGCGGCGCGGGCCTTGGCCTCGACCTTCTCCTGCTGCAGGCGATTCAGCTCCTGGTCACGCTTGACCTTTTCGGCCAGTGCTTCCTGAGCCAGACGCTGCTGGGTGTCGTCCTGTTCGATCTGGCCTTTATGGACCAGGCGTTGCTGCTTCTGCTTCTCTTTGCCGACCTGTTTGGCCTGCTTTTGGTTGACCAGCCCTGCTTTGAGCAACTGGTCGCGAAGGGAAATGCTCATGGTGCTTATTTCTCACTTAGGCAACTGCTCAACCGCAGCTGGGCAAATTCTTTTCCTGACGTTTGGCTTCGCCCCACAGGGCGTCCAACTCTTCGAGGGTGCAATCTTCTATGGGACGGTGGGTGTCGCGCAATGCCTGTTCGATAAAACGGAAGCGTCTTTCGAATTTACTGTTGGCGCCGCGCAAGGCGGTTTCCGGATCGACCTTCAGATGACGCGCCAGATTGACCACGGAAAACAGCAGATCACCGACCTCGTCGGCAATCGCTGCCGCGTCGTTGTCGGCCATGGCTTCGAGCACTTCATCGAGCTCTTCGCGGACTTTGTCCAGCACCGGCAAGGCATCCGGCCAGTCGAAACCGACCTGCCCGGCGCGCTTCTGCAACTTCGCCGAACGGGACAATGCCGGCAGCGCGGCGGGTACATCATCGAGCAAGGACAGTTGCTGCGGCGCGGAAGATTTCTCGGCGCGTTCTTCGGCCTTGATCTCTTCCCAACGCTGCTTGACCTGTTCTTCATTCAGGCGCGGGACGTCCAGCGGCGCGTACAGATCGCCGCTGGGGAACACGTGAGGATGACGCCGAATCAGTTTGCGCGTGATGCTGTCGATGACCCCGGCGAATTCGAAACGCCCTTCTTCCTTGGCCAGTTGGCTGTAATAAACCACCTGGAACAACAAGTCGCCCAATTCGCCCTGCAAGTGATCGAAGTCACCGCGCTCGATAGCGTCAGCGACTTCGTAGGCTTCTTCCAGGGTGTGCGGGACGATCGTGGCGTAGGTTTGCCTGATATCCCACGGGCAGCCGAACTGCGGATCGCGCAGGCGGTTCATCAGGTGCAATAAGTCTTCAAGGCTGTACATCAATTTTTCTCACTGCAAAACCCATTGTGGGAGCGGGCTTGCTCGCGAAAGCGGTGTGTCAGACAACATTGTTGTCGACTGACACACCCTCTTCGCGAGCAAGCCCGCTCCCACAGTGGATCGGGGGATCATCACGGCGTACGGTTACGCCGGGTTTCGATGATGTTCGGCAACTGGGAAATCCGCCCCAGCAACCGACCCAACGCGTCCAGCCCCGGAATCTCGATGGTCAGGGACATCAACGCAGTGTTGTCCTCTTTGTTCGAGCGGGTGTTGACCGCCAGCACGTTGATCCGCTCGTTGAGCAGCACTTGCGAAACGTCACGCAGCAGACCGGAACGGTCGTAGGCACGGATGATGATGTCCACCGGGTAGGTGAGCACCGGCACCGGGCCCCAGCTGACCTGGATGATCCGCTCCGGCTCGCGCCCGCCCAGTTGCAGCACCGAGGCGCAGTCCTGGCGGTGAATGCTCACACCGCGCCCCTGGGTGATGTAACCGACGATTGCATCCCCCGGCAGCGGCTGGCAGCAGCCGGCCATCTGGGTCATCAGGTTGCCGACGCCCTGGATCTGGATATCGCCGCGCTTGCCTGGCTTGTAGCCGGTGGCTTTGCGCGGGATCAGTTCCAGCTGTTCGTTGCCGCGTTCCGGCTCGACCAGTTGCTGGGCCAGATTGACCAATTGCGCCAGGCGCAAATCGCCGGCACCGAGGGCGGCAAACATGTCCTCGGCGGTTTTCATGTTGGCTTTTTCGGCCAACTTGTCGAAATCCACCGCTGGCAAACCGAGACGAGCCAGTTCGCGTTCGAGCAAGGTTTTGCCCGCCGCAACGTTCTGGTCCCGAGCCTGCAATTTGAACCAGTGAACGATCTTCGCCCGAGCTCGCGAGGTAGTGACGTAACCCAGGTTCGAGTTCAGCCAGTCGCGGCTCGGAGTGCCGTGCTTGCTGGTGATGATCTCGACTTGCTCACCGGTTTGCAGGCTGTAGTTGAGCGGTACGATGCGCCCGTTGATCTTGGCGCCACGGCAGTTGTGACCGATCTCGGTGTGCACGCGGTAG
Organism: Pseudomonas nunensis; assembly: GCF_024296925.1. NCBI lineage: Bacteria > Pseudomonadati > Pseudomonadota > Gammaproteobacteria > Pseudomonadales > Pseudomonadaceae > Pseudomonas > Pseudomonas nunensis. The sequence continues at coordinate 705,650 of NZ_CP101125.1, read as the reverse complement.
GCAAAGTCCAGCGGCGTCGAGCCTTTCGGCAAATCGATGGCGTGACCGTCGGGGGTGAAGATGTAGACCCGGTCCGGCTCGATATCGACTCGCAACTGATCCGCCAGGCCGCCGATGTCACCGAGCTCTTCGTGCCACTCGAGTACCTGACGCAGCCAGGAGATTTTCTCTTCGTACTGGTTGGAACCGGCCTTGACGTCGGTGCCCTTGTAGCGCCAGTGCGCGCATACCCCCAGCTCGGCTTCTTCGTGCATCGCGTGGGTGCGGATCTGCACTTCCAGCACTTTGCCTTCCGGGCCAATTACTGCGGTGTGCAGCGAGCGGTAGCCGTTCTCTTTCGGGTTGGCGATGTAGTCGTCGAACTCTTTCGGGATGTGTCGCCACAAGGTGTGGACGATGCCGAGCGCGGTATAGCAGTCGCGCATTTCCGGCACCAGCACGCGAACGGCGCGCACGTCGTAGATCTGGCTGAACTCCAGACCCTTGCGCTGCATTTTGCGCCAGATCGAATAGATGTGTTTGGCCCGGCCGCTGATGTCGGCATCGACGCCGGTGGCGGTCAGTTCATTCTTCAGTTGGCTCATCACGTCGGCGATGAAGCGCTCGCGATCCAGACGCCGTTCGTGCAGCAACTTGGCGATCTGCTTGTATTGGTCGGGCTCAAGGTAACGGAAGGACAAGTCCTCCAGTTCCCACTTGATATGACCGATACCGAGACGGTGAGCCAGCGGCGCGTAAATGTCGAAGACTTCACGGGCGACGCGGTTGCGCTTTTCGTCGTCAGCGGTTTTCACCGCACGGATCGCGCAGGTGCGTTCGGCCAGTTTGATCAGCGCGACGCGTACGTCGTCGACCATGGCCACCAGCATCTTGCGCAGGTTTTCCACCTGGCCCTGAGTGCCCAGCACCAGAGATTGGCGGGGGCTCAGACTGGCGCTGATCGCCGCCATGCGCAACACGCCGTCGATGAGTTTGGCGACCACCGGACCGAAGCGCTGGCTGATCGACGGTAATTCGATCTGACCTTCGCGCACGCCGCGATACAGGATCGCGGCTACCAACGAATCCTGATCGAGTTTGAGGTCGGCGAGAATCTCGGCGATCTCAAGGCCCGTGCGGAAACTCGAGGTCCCTTCGGACCAGAGATTCTTCGCCGCATTGGCTTGCTGTTCGGCCTGTCGAGCGAACTCGCAGGCTTCCTTCAAGGCTTCGCGATCCAGTGCCTGATCGACAGTGACCGCGTGATCGAGCCAAGCCTCGAGATTGATACTGCCGTCGGTGTTGATCGGCTGGTGTGCTCTCACCTGTACCATCTTGCTTTACCTTCCCTACGACGCAGATTCAATGCGTCAAATCGCTGACCTTCATTGCCCGTGAGCCCGCGCCGGGCTGGTGCGCGGCGGCTGCACGGGCGGCCAGTCGGACCAGACGAGCCATCCTAGCTCGCTTCAAATAACGCCATGGCCTCGACATGTGCCGTCTGAGGAAACATATCGAGAATCCCGGCACGTTTTAACCGGTAGCCCTGCTTGATCAATTCGACTGTATCGCGCGCCAGAGTTGCCGGGTTGCACGACACATACACCAACCGTTTGGCGCCCAGGGATGCCAGCTTGCGCACCACCTCGAAAGCACCGTCCCGTGGTGGGTCCAAGAGTACCGCACAAAAGCCTTCGCGCGCCCATTCGGCTTCGGTCAAAGGCTGGGATAAATCGGCCTGAAAAAACTTAGTGTTATGCAGATTGTTGCTAGCGGCATTCGCAGCTGCCCGCTCGACCATGGCCTGAACACCTTCGACCGCCACCACTTCGCGAACGGCTTTGGCCAGCGGCAAGGCAAAGTTGCCCAGCCCGCAGAACAGATCCAGCACGCGTTCATCCGCTTGCGGTTTGAGCCAGTCCAGCGCCTGGGCAACCATCGCTTCGTTGACCCCGGCGTTGACCTGGATGAAATCCCCCGGCCGATACGCCAGGTCCAGGCCCCACTGTTCCAGGCGATAACCCAGATTTTGCGTGGCATCGACCGGTTGCGGTTCGCCATCGCCATGCAGCCACAACTGGGCTTCATGGAACGCACAGAAATCCGTGAGGATCGTCAGGTCAGCCTCGGACAACGGCGCCATGTGCCGCAGCAATACTGCGAGCGACGAGCCACTGAACAATTCCACATGCCCCAATGCTTGAGGTTTGCTCAAACGGCGGAGCATTTCCGGCAAGCGGGTCATGATCGGTTGCAAGGGCTGTACCAGCACCGTGCATTCAGTGATTGCGACGATGTCCTGACTGCCCGCCGCGCGGAAACCGACTTCGAGTTTTTTCGCTTTCATGTCCCAGCGCACCGCCACCCGGGCGCGACGGCGGTAACCGAATTCCGGACCGCTCAACGGCGCTGCCCACTCTTGCGGTTCGACACCGGCGACCTTGGACAATTGCTCGGCGAGCATGCGCTGTTTCAGGGCAAGTTGTTCGTTGTGCGGCAGATGTTGCACGCTGCAACCGCCACAGCGACCGGCGTGTGGGCACGGTGCCGGGCGACGCAGTTCGCTGGCCTGGAACACCCGTTCGGTGCGCGCCTCGACCACTTTGCCGTGGGCATTGAGTACGCGCGCCTCGATCTCTTCACCGGCCAATGCGCCGATGACGAACCAGGTGCGACCTTCGAAAAACGCGATACCGCGACCGTCATTCGCCAGGCGCTCGATGCTCAAGCGCTGCTTTTTGCCGGTCGGAATTTGTGGGGCCTTGCTGCCGCCCGTGGGTTGGAAGCGCAGGCCTCTCTCTTGCTTGGCCATCAGTTGGGCGCGTCGAAAATGCCGGTCGACAAGTAACGGTCGCCACGGTCGCAGATGATCGCGACGATCACCGCGTTTTCAACTTCTTTGGACAGGCGCAGCATCGCTGCCACCGCTCCGCCCGAGGACACGCCACAGAAGATCCCTTCTTCGCGGGCCAGACGACGGGTCACGTCTTCGGCTTCGCTTTGGGCCATGTCGACGATGCGGTCGACACGATCGGCCTGGTAAATCTTCGGCAGGTATTCCTGCGGCCAGCGACGGATGCCCGGAATCGCCGAGCCTTCCATCGGTTGCAGGCCAATGATCTGCACGTTGTCACTCTGCTCTTTCAAGTAGCGCGACACGCCCATGATGGTCCCGGTGGTGCCCATCGAACTGACGAAGTGAGTGATGGTGCCCTCGGTCTGACGCCAGATTTCCGGGCCGGTGGTGGTGTAGTGCGCTTCCGGGTTGTCCCCGTTGGCGAACTGATCCAGCACCTTGCCACGGCCTTCGGCTTCCATTCGCTGAGCGAGGTCGCGGGCGCCTTCCATGCCTTCTTCCTGGGTGACCAGGATCAGTTCGGCGCCATAAGCAGTCATGGCGGCCTTACGTTCGGCACTGGAGTTGTCCGGCATGATCAGGATCATCTTGTAACCCTTGATTGCGGCGGCCATGGCCAGCGCAATCCCGGTGTTACCCGACGTCGCTTCAATCAGCGTATCGCCGGCGTGAATCTGCCCACGCAACTCGGCGCGAGTAATCATCGACAGCGCCGGACGGTCCTTGACCGAACCCGCCGGGTTATTCCCTTCGAGCTTGAGCAAAAGGGTGTTGCTGGTGGCGCCAGGCAGGCGCTGCAAACGAACCAGCGGAGTGTTGCCGACGCAATCGGCGATGGTTGGGTACTGCAAGGTCATGGCGTATTCGCAATCCAGACTGCGGGGGCGCCTATCATACCGGCAAACGTTGACAGGCCATATCACGCAAAGTGTGGTGCTTATGGCTTATGGGAATAAGGGGCGGATTGATGCCATTGGAAGTGGCGCTCGAACAGCACAATAGGTACAGAGCAATTGTGTCGGCAGTGCTGATACTTTTTCAGCGGATGGGAGGGCCTCATCGCGAGCAAGCTCGCTCCCACAGGGGGTGGGGTTGGTCGCACGATTTTTGTGGCTTCCACAATTCCAGTGTTGGCTGGAGATGTGTGACCTAGGCAAATGTCTCACCAGTGGTGAGACTATTTCATCTGCAATGAGGGTGGCGACTCGGAGGGCCTCTTCGCGAGCAAGCCCGCTCCCACAGGGGGTTCGGTGATGTTCATACAATTTGTGGGCGGCTCAGGTCCACTGTGGGAGCGGGCTTGCTCGCGAAGGCGTTGTCACTCGCGCCACACACATCCGCCACTAACCGCATATTCAGTCGCAACCCCGTCGCGGTGTTTTCCGCCCACAGCGCCCCGCCCTGACGCTGCACCGCATTGCGGGCAATGCTCAGCCCCAATCCAAACCCGCCATTTCCCGGCCGTGAACCGTCGAGGCGAATGAACGGCGAGAAGATCCGTTCGAGGTCGGTTTCAGCCACCCCGCCGCCCTGGTCCTCCAGCCATAGATGCCAGTAATCGCCATCACGCCGTCCGCCGAGGCTGACAATCCCGCCATCAGGCGAATGCCGAATAGCATTGCGCACAATGTTTTCCAGCGCCTGGGCCAGGGTGTTCAGATGACCGCGCACCCAGCAGGAGGAATCCACGGCGCAGTGCAATTGACTCGCCGGCCAGCCACTTTCATAGCAGGCATTTTCCGTAAGCATGTCCCACAGCGCCTGGATCTGGATCGATTCGTCGGGCAGTCGCGAGCGTTCGGTGTCGAGCCAGGCCAGTTGCAGGGTGTCTTCCACCAGACGCTGCATGCCATCGACTTCGCGACCAATGCGCTCGCGCAATTGCACCACGTCCTGCTCACTTTCGCTGGCCACCCGCAGACGGCTCAACGGCGTGCGCAGTTCGTGGGACAGGTCGCGCAGCAGTTGTTGCTGCAGGGCGACGGTGCTTTGCAGGCGTTCGGACATGTGATCGAAAGCCCGGCCGAGTTCGCCCAGTTCATCCGAACGATTGGTGGTGTGGCTCGACAGGCGCACGTTCAACTGGTCGGCGCGCCAGGCATTGGCCTGTTCGCGCAGGCTGTTCAACGGCACTACCAGCAAGCGGTATAAACCGACGCACAGCAGCAAAGTGAAGAGACCGGGAATCACGCCGTTGGTGATGACGCGCCAGAACACCCGATATTGCCCAGGCATGAAACGTTGCGGCAGTTCGATCACCAGGTTGCCCGCATAGGGATTGCCGGGAAACGGCACACGCAGCCACGGCAGGTTTTTCTTGTGAATCGGCCAGTCCAGGCCCCGGAGAAAGGTCAGGTGTTCGATTTCCTGATCCGTCAGCGCACGGCTGCTCAACGATTGCAGATCGCCACCGATGACCCCGACCCAACCGGTTTCACGCTGCTTCATACCTTCCAGCCAAGCATCGACGCCCGCGCGCTGGCGTTCTTTCCATGCTTGCTCGGCCTCGGCGGCGTAGCGCGTCAGCGTGCCTCGGGCGTCGTCCGACAGAAACTGGTTGCGCTGTTCCATGTAACGGCCCCAGGACCAGCTCAACCAGATCATCAGCAGACAGAACGCTACCAACAGGCACGCGAGTTTCCAGAACAGCGAGTGCCGACCCGGCAGGTCAGACCATTTCATCGATGGCACTCAAGACGTAACCCTTGCCCCACACCGTGCGCACTTCCCGCTCGGTGTAGCCGATGGCCTTGAGCTTGCGGCGGATCTGGCTGATGTGCATGTCGAGGCTGCGATCATGGGCCGCGTACCCGCGCTGCAACACCTGCTGATAAAGGAAAGCCTTGCTCAGCACTTCGTCGTTATTGCGATTGAGGGTTTCCAGCAAGCGATACTCGCTGCGGGTCAGGCCGGCGGCTTGCTCGCGATAGAAGACTTCGCACCGGTCATCGTCGAACAACAGGTTATGCACCGGGCTCACCACCGCGAAGGGCTCTGGCCGACGATCAAACGCCACCCGCCGCAGAATGGCTTCGATGCGCACCCGCAACTCGGCCATGCTGAACGGCTTGGGCAGGTAATCGTCGGCACCGAGGCGAAAACCGCTGATGCGATCCGCCTCGGCACCCAGCGCCGACATCAGCACCACCGGGGTCGCATGGCTCTGGCGCAGTTGAGTCAGGACATTCAGCCCGTCCAGCCCCGGCAGCAGAATGTCCATCAGCACCACATCAAAGGTTTGCCCACGGGCGATGGCCAGGCCTTCCTGGCCGTTCTGGCACCAGGTCACCTGAAAGCCGCAACGCCCCAGGTGCTCGTGAACATAAGCACCGAGCACGAGGTCGTCTTCTATAGACAGGATACGAGGATGGCCAGCAGTGATGGGAGTCATGACTATCTGCAAATAATTCTCAGTTGGCGATTATTCAAGATTGCCTCGCCAGGGGCAACCCAAGGTTTGCCCGTCAGGCAAAACCTGCCATCCAGCCGACGAATGACGACATCAATTTACGAAGATTGCCCGCAAGCAAATCGCTACACTGCGCAAGTGGTGCGTGCCGGATGCACGTGCGGGTCCAATAAATAGCGGGATGCAGGAGAAATGCGTGCTCAAGAAACTGGGAATTAAAGGCCGCGTGCTGTTGCTGACCTTGCTTCCGACCAGCCTGATGGCGTTGGTCCTGGGCGGCTATTTCACCTGGATGCAGCAATCGGACCTGCAAGCCCAACTCATGCAGCGCGGCGAAATGATCGCCGAGCAGCTCGCACCGCTGGTGGCCCCGGCCATGGGTCACAAGAACACCGAACTGCTGGAGCGCATCGCCACCCAGTCGCTGGAACAGACGGACGTGCGTGCCGTGACTTTCCTCGCCCCCGACCGCACTCCCTTGGCCCACGCCGGCCCGACCATGCTCAATGCGGCGCCGATCGGCAACAGCTCGCAGATGCTGCGGCGCAGCGGCAATGACGCGACTCGCTACTTGCTGCCGGTGTTCGGCAAGCATCGCAACATGGCCGGTGACCTGATTCCCGATGAAGCCGATCGCCTGCTCGGCTGGGTCGAAATCGAACTGTCCCACAACGGCATGCTGCTGCGCGGTTACCGCAGCCTGTTCGCCAGCCTGCTGCTGATTTTCGCGGGACTGGCCGGCGCGGCGCTGCTGGCGTTGCGCATGGGTCGCACGATCAACCGGCCGATCAGCCAGATCAAACTGGCGGTGGCGCAACTCAAGGACGGTCATCTGGAAACCCGCCTGCCGCCCCTCGGCAGTCAGGAACTGGATGAGCTGGCGTCCGGCATCAACCGCATGGCCGGCACGTTGCAGAACGCCCAGGAAGAATTGCAACACAGCGTCGATCAAGCCACCGAAGACGTGCGCCAGAACCTCGAAACCATCGAGATCCAGAACATCGAGCTGGACCTGGCACGCAAGGAAGCCCTGGAAGCGAGCCGGATCAAATCCGAGTTCCTGGCCAACATGAGCCATGAAATCCGCACGCCGCTCAACGGCATCCTCGGCTTCACCCATCTGCTGCAAAAAAGCGAGCTGACCCCGCGCCAGCTCGACTACTTGGGCACCATCGAAAAATCCGCCGACAGCCTGCTGGGGATCATCAACGAGATCCTCGACTTCTCGAAAATCGAGGCCGGCAAACTGGTGCTCGACAACATTCCATTCAACCTGCGCGACTTGCTGCAGGACACCCTGACCATCCTCGCCCCGGCTGCCCACGCCAAACAGCTGGAACTGGTGAGCCTGGTGTACCGCGACACGCCGCTGTCGCTGGTCGGTGATCCGCTGCGACTCAAGCAGATCCTGACCAACCTGGTCAGCAACGCGATCAAGTTCACCCGCGAGGGCACCATCGTCGCCCGGGCCATGCTCGAAGAAGAGCACGAAGACAGCGTGCAACTGCGCATCAGCATTCAGGACACCGGCATCGGTTTGTCGAGCCAAGACGTGCGCGCTCTGTTCCAAGCCTTCAGCCAGGCCGATAATTCGCTGTCGCGTCAACCCGGCGGCACCGGTCTGGGGCTGGTGATTTCCAAGCGTTTGATCGAGCAGATGGGCGGCGAGATTGGCGTCGACAGCACGCCGGGGGAAGGTTCGGAATTCTGGATCAGCCTGAGCCTGCCGAAAACCCGCGACGACGCCGAGGACCTGCCCGGCCCGCCGTTGCTCGGGCGCCGGGTAGCGGTGCTGGAAAACCACGAACTGGCGCGTCAGGCCTTGCAGCATCAACTGGAAGATTGCGGTCTGGAAGTCACGCCGTTCAACACCCTGGAAAGCCTGACCAATGGGGTCACCGGTGCGCATCAGACCGAGCAGGCAATCGACCTTGCGGTGCTCGGCATCACCAGCAACGACATGCCACCGGAGCGCCTCAACCAGCACATCTGGGACCTTGAACACCTGGGCTGCAAAGTCCTGGTGCTGTGCCCGACCACCGAGCAGACGCTGTTCCACCTCTCGGTGCCTAATCCGCACAGTCAGCTGCAAGCCAAACCGGCCTGCACGCGCAAATTGCGCCGGGCCTTGTCCGATCTGGTCAACCCGCGCCAGCAGCGCAGCGAACCCGGCGAACCAGTGTCGAGCCGTGCGCCGAAGGTACTTTGCGTCGACGACAACCCGGCCAACCTGTTGCTGGTGCAAACCCTGCTCGAAGACATGGGCGCCAAGGTTCTCGCCGTGGAAAGCGGTTACGCCGCCGTCAAAGCGGTGCAGAACGAAACCTTCGACCTGGTGCTGATGGACGTGCAAATGCCCGGTATGGACGGGCGTCAAAGTACCGAAGCGATTCGTCAGTGGGAAAGTGAACGGCATTGCACGCCGCTGCCGATCGTGGCCCTCACCGCCCACGCCATGGCCAATGAAAAACGCGCGCTGCTGCAAAGCGGCATGGACGATTACCTGACCAAACCCATCAGCGAACGGCAACTGGCCCAAGTGGTGTTGAAGTGGACCGGCCTGGCCCTGCGCAATCAGGTGCCGGATCGCTCCAGCGAAAGCCACGGCGGTAGCGATTTGTTGGTGCTCGATCACGAAGAAGGTTTGCGTCTGGCCGCGGGCAAAGCCGATCTGGCGGCGGACATGTTGGCGATGCTGTTGGCCTCGCTGGAAGCCGACCGCGAGGCGATTCGTGTCGCCCGGGAAGCCAACGACCAAAATGCCCTGATCGAACGGGTCCATCGTCTGCACGGCGCCACGCGTTATTGCGGCGTCCCACAACTGCGCGCTGCCTGCCAGCGCAGTGAAACCCTGCTCAAGCAACAGGACCCGAAAGCTGCGGCGGCCCTCGAAGAACTGGAACGCTCGATCAATCGCCTGGCTGCACAAGCGCGTATCAGTGCCTGACCCAGCGCAATAACATCCGTCGCCCCAAGCGCTACGATCGTGTAGCAGCTGGCGAAGCCTGCGTTCGGCGGCGCAGCCGTCGTAAAATCAGCCACCTCGGTTTTTCAGGCAAACCGCGTAGGCTGGATTGGCGACGGCTTCGCCGCCGAACGCAGGCTTCGCCAGCTGCTACAAAGGCTCTTCAAGGAGAACAGGATGATGCGCACGATTCTTTTCAGCAGCCAGACCTACGACCGCGAGAGCTTTCTCGCCGCCGACTTGCCGGCCGACATCGAGTTGCAGTTTCAAGCGGCGCGCCTGAGCCTCGACACTGTGGCACTGGCCGAGCATCACGAAGTGGTGTGCGCCTTCATCAATGATGACCTCAGCGCGCCGGTGCTCGAACATTTGGCTGCCGGCGGCACGCGCCTGATTGCCCTGCGCTCGGCCGGTTACAACCACGTCGACCTGATCGCGGCAAAACGCCTGGGCCTGTCCATCGTGCGCGTGCCCGCCTACTCGCCTCACGCCGTGGCCGAGCACGCAGTGGCGCTGATCCTCGCATTGAACCGGCGCTTGCACCGCGCCTACAACCGCACCCGCGAAGGGGATTTCAGCCTGCACGGGCTGACCGGTTTCGATCTGGTGGGCAAGACCGTCGGCGTGGTCGGCACCGGGCAGATCGGCGCGACCTTCGCAAAAATCATGAGCGGCTTTGGCTGCAAGTTATTGGCCTACGACCCCTACCCCAATCCTCAGGTCGAAGCCCTCGGTGCGCGTTATTTGAGTTTGCCGCAGCTGCTGGCCGAGTCGCAGATCATCAGCCTGCATTGCCCACTCAACGAGCAGAGCAAACACCTGATCAACCGTCAATCACTGGCGCACATGCAACCGGGGGCGATGCTGATCAATACCGGGCGCGGCGGCCTGGTGGACACTCCGGCGCTGATCGATGCGTTGAAGGACGGCCAATTGGGTTATCTGGGGCTGGATGTGTATGAAGAAGAGGCGCAGCTGTTTTTCGAAGATCGCTCGGACCTGCCGCTGCAAGACGATGTGCTGGCGCGGCTGCTGACGTTCCCCAACGTGATCATCACTGCGCACCAAGCCTTCCTGACCCGCGAAGCCCTGGGCGCGATTGCCGCGACTACGTTGCAGAACATTGCAGCGTGGGCGACCGGTGCACCGCAGAATCAGGTCGAAGGCTGATCAACGTCAGGGTTTGGGGCTGATCGAGGACGCCAGGATCAACAGTGCCAGCCAGCCGAAACCGATCAGGCGCTGTTGCAGGGAATGTCCGGGACGCAGCAGAAACCAGACGAAAAACGGTGGCAGTAAAAATGCCATGATTTTCAGCCAACCTTCCACTGGACGCGCCGTATCTGCCCACGCATCGGTCGCCGGCACATTCACCGGCGCTCCCCGACGTCGGTGCCGGGAAACGGGCGCAGCCGGAATTTCGGGGATTGGCTCGACTTGCGGTTGTGGCTCGGGATCGACGATCGAAACTTCAGGCACCTGCTCATCACGCGGCCGATGTCCGAAGGAGATCGCTGCAGCCTGGGAGGGAGTTGCTCGCCTTGCCGCGACCGGCGCGCCGCAGTGAATGCACGAAATTACTTCAGAGCTGATGCTCTGTTTGCATTCAAAACATTCGGTCAAGGCCATTTCCATTCCTTAGAGGGGTAAAAGCGGCAGTGTGCCATGAGTGGGTGGATGATTTGAACCTGATCGAAGGTCGCATGCCCGCGCCATGCTGCGTTGATGCCCGTGCTAGCATACCGCGCATATTTGGAGGACCCATGGTCGAACACGATTTCCGCTACAGCCTGATGAACCCGCAGCACACCCTGACTGAATGCCGCGCCCTGGTGCCGGGGCGTTATCAAGTCACCGGCAACGGCGGCTCGATTCGCAATAATGACGTCCTGGTGGTCACCCTCAAAGGCAGCAAGGACTTATCCATGCGCCTGACCGTCGAAACCGTTCGCCACCTGATCAACCCGCCCGGCCAATGGGTCGCGGTGGCCAGTGGTCCGGTGTTCGGCGAACTGGCGATCCACACCTGGAAGGTCAACTGCGACAGCTGCGCCAAAGAACTGAGCTTCGAGTTCGCGGTCGACGCCAAGCTGGGCAACAAGGCCGAAAAGCCTGCCGCCACTGCGCGGATTGCCGAGTTGGGCTGGACCACCGCCGGCGAGAAACACCTGTGCCCGAAATGCCAGGAGCCTGCGTGATGAAACACCTTGCTCTGGCGGCCGTGGTTGGCGCCAGTCTGATGGGCTGCGCCGCCGAACCGGTTCAACTGCAACAGAACCGCAGCTACATTCTGGAATGGATCGGTGAACGGCCATTGATGGATTACAGCCACCTGACCATCACCCTCGGTGACGACGGTCGGGCCTACGGCAACGGCGGCTGCAACCATTGGTTCGCGCCGTACACCCTGGACGGCGACAAGCTGACTTTCGGCAAAGTCGGCAGCACCCGCAAACTCTGCGCGCCGGCGTTGATGGAGCAGGAAAAGCGTTTCCTGCAGGCCCTGGAAAACGTCCAGCGCTGGGACATCTCCCCGATAGACCAGATGCGCTTCTGGCCGGCCGAAGGCAAGCCGTTGCGTTGGTGGCTTGAAGAGGGTTGATTGACGCGCCGCAGCCCTTGTAGCAGCTGGCGAAGCCTGCGTTCGGCTGCGCAGCAGTCGTAAATCCTGAGCTCGCGGTCTTCCTGTAAGACCGCATGCGCTGACTTCACGACTGCTTCGCAGCGAAGCGCAGCCCTTGTAGCAGCTGGCGAAGCCTGCGTTCGGCTGCGCAGCAGTCGTAAACCTTGAGCTCGCGGTCTTTCTGTAAAACCGCATGCGCTGACTTCACGACTGCTTCGCAGCCGAACGCAGGCTTCGCCAGCTGCTACATCGTGTATATGCTCAATTCGTGGCCTTCAACTCTTCCAGCTTCGCCATCACCCCCGCCGCTGTCTGCTCGCCCATCAACTGTTCGCGCACCTTGCCCTTGTTATCGATGATGTAGGTCACCGGCAACGCTTCACTACGCGGCAAATCAAACAGCTCGGCCGGATCCTGCGCCAGCACGGTGAACTTGATCCCCAGTTTCTCGCTGGCGCTCTTCAGCTCTTCACCCTGCACATTGTCGAAGTTGACCCCGAACACCCCGATCTTCTTGGCCTTGAGCTCTTCGGCCAGGGTATTCAGCTGCGGGATCTCCGTTCGGCAAGGGCCACACCATTCAGCCCAGTAATTAAGCACGACCCACTGTTGATCGAGACGCCCGGCCGACACTTTGTGGCCATCCTGATCGATGCCATAGTCGTTGCCGCAGCCCCCCAGCATCAGCGCCCCGATGATCGCCAATGCCGCCGCCAATCGCCTTGTCATGTCATGTTCCTTGTTCAAAATTGAATGCGCCTGCGACCCATCGCCTCCCGAGGTTCTGGATTGGGCGCTGCACAGTTAGAATAGCCGTCACCTTACGCAAGATGCGACCCGCACATGACCGATCTGACGCTTTATCACAACCCGCGCTGCTCGAAATCCCGCGGTGCGCTCGAACTGCTCGAAGCCCGTGGCCTGACCCCGACTGTGGTCCGCTACCTCGAAACGCCACTGGACGCCGCGCAACTCCAGGCCCTGCTGAAAAAGCTCGGCATCAACGCCCGGCAATTGCTGCGCACCGGTGAGGACGAATACAAAACCCTCAACCTGGCCGACGCCACCCTCAGCGAGGCGCAATTGATCGCGGCCATCGCGGCGCACCCGAAACTCATGGAGCGGCCGATCCTGGAAGTCGGCGATAAAGCCGTCATCGGCCGTCCGCCGGAGAAAGTGCTGGAGCTGTTGCCGTGAGCGCGCCGTACATTCTGGTTCTGTATTACAGCCGCAGCGGCTCGACCAATGAAATGGCCCGGCAGATTGCCCGGGGTGTTGAGCAGTCGGGAATGGAAGCGCGTTTGCGCACCGTGCCGGCGATCTCCACCGAGTGCGAAGCGGTGTCGCCGGACATCCCGGACGAAGGCGCGCTGTACGCCAGCCTCGACGACCTGAAGAACTGTTCAGGCCTGGCCCTCGGCAGCCCGACTCGCTTTGGCAACATGGCGGCGCCGCTCAAGTATTTCCTCGACGGCACCAGCAACCTGTGGCTGACCGGCGCTCTCGTCGGTAAACCGGCCGGCGTGTTCACCTCCACCGCCAGCCTGCACGGTGGTCAGGAAACCACTCTGCTGTCGATGATGTTGCCGTTGCTGCACCATGGAATGTTGATCACCGGCCTGCCCTACAGCGAGTCGGCGTTGCTGGAAACCCGTGGCGGCGGCACGCCATACGGCGCCAGCCATCACGCCGGGGCCGATGGCAAACAGGGTTTGAACGAGCATGAAGTCGCGCTGTGCCGGGCCTTGGGCCTGCGTCTAGGGAAGACTGCGCAGAAGCTGGGGAGCTGACATGGCGAAGAAGCCAAAGATTCTGCCCTCGATCGAATGGCTCGAACCGCGCGTCAAGGCAATGCGAGCGGTCAGCCTGTTGTGCTATTTCGGTTTGGTGGGGTTGCTGTGCGCCTACTACCTGCTGGTCGCCGACCTGCATGGCGCGCGACCGTGGGTGATTTTGCTGATCGAACTGGTGCCGCTGCTGTTGCTCGCGCCGGGGATGATTGTCGGCAGCGCGCGCGGGCATTCGTGGATGTGCTTTGTGGTGAATTTGTATTTCATCAAGGGCGCATTGGCCGCGTATGACCCGAACCGGCAGCTGTTCGGATTGCTGGAGATGGGCGCGAGCCTGGCGGTGTTTTGCTCGGCGCTGCTGTATGTGCGGTGGCGGTTTCAGTTGAATCGCAAGTTGGCGGGTGAAGGCGAGATTTCGGTCGCCTGATCTGACGCCTTCGCGGGCAAGCCTCGCTCCTACATTGGGTCTTCAGTGGACACATTATTTGTGAACACCACAGATCCCCTGTGGAAGCGGGCTTGCTCGCGAAGGGCGCGACTCGGTCTCAATGATTCACTGTATACGCCAGCATCATCGAAATCTGACTCATCGCCCGCCCGCCACTCTGTTCATGCCACTGGTTGAACACATCCTGCACCAACGCCAGGTCTCGCTGGCTGGTCGGCACTTTGTCGACGATCTTCTGTGCATTCAACCCTGCCACCACGTCGTAGCTCGGCACGAACGTGTCCTTGCCGACCATGCGCAGGAAGCGTGGCGCCGACAGCCCGCCCAATTGATGACCGCGTTTTTTCAGGAAGGTCCACAAACCGACGATGTCGGTCACCGGCCACTCGGCGATCAGTTCGCCGAAGCTACCCTTTTCATGGGCCACATCCAGAATGAACTGCGCATTGCGCGGCACGCTCTTGAGCTTGCCCAAGTGGCGGATGATCCGCGCGTCCTGCATCAAGCGCTCGAGGTGCTCGGCGCTCATCAGCACGACTTTTTCCGGGTCGAATTTGAAGAACACCTCTTCGAAGGACGGCCACTTGGCGTCTACCAGGCTGTGCTTGAGCCCGGCGCGGAACACCCGCAGCGCCATAGTCGAGAGGTAACGGTCATCGCTGATCTTGCGCAATTGTGCCGGGGTATTGGGAACCGGCAGATGGGCTTCCAGTTCAGCCGCCGAACCGAAACGGTTCAGACAGTACTCGTGTAGCCACTTGTAATCGCGCATGCCCTCTCCTGAGGATTAAAACGAAAAACTAATGTGGGAGCGGGCTTGCTCGCGAAGGCGGTGTATCAGCCAATATCTATGCTGAATGACACACCGCTTTCGCGAGCAAGCCCGCTCCCACAGGGGTTTGTTCAGAGATTGACGACATTGACGAAGCGCGAGGCCGCGGTTTCGTCGATCTTCAAACTGGTGAAGTCAAACAGGTTGCGGTCCGCCAGTTGCGACGGCTGCACATTTTGCAGACTGCGGAAAATGCTTTCGGTTCGGCCCGGGGTCTTGCGATCCCACTCTTGCAGCATGTCCTTGACCACCTGGCGTTGCAGGTTTTCCTGGGAGCCGCAAAGGTTGCACGGGATGATCGGGAATTGCTTGAAGTCCGAGTAGGCCTGGATGTCTTTTTCGTTGCAGTAGGCCAACGGGCGGATCACCACGTTGCGCCCGTCGTCGGCACGCAGTTTCGGCGGCATTGCCTTGAGCGTGCCATTGAAGAACATGTTTAGGAAAAACGTCTCGACGATGTCGTCGCGGTGGTGACCGAGGGCCATCTTGGTCGCGCCAATTTCATCGGCGAAGGTGTACAGCGTGCCGCGACGCAGGCGCGAGCAAAGCGAGCAAGTGGTCTTGCCTTCCGGGATCAGTTCCTTGACCACCGAGTAAGTGTCTTTCTCGACGATGTGGTACTCGACGCCCAGTGCTTTCAGGTAGGCCGGCAGCACGTGCTCGGGAAAGCCCGGCTGCTTTTGGTCCATGTTCACGGCCACGATATCGAACTTGATCGGGGCGACCTTCTGAAAGTGCATCAGCACGTCGAGCAGGGTGTAACTGTCCTTGCCACCGGACAGGCAGACCATGACCTTGTCGCCGTCTTCAATCATGTTGAAATCGGCAACAGCCTCACCGGCCTGGCGGCGAAGGCGCTTTTGCAGTTTGTTCTGGTTGACCGTGAGAGTGCCCATGACGCGAATCCGTGAGGTGTGACGAAAGGCCGGCATTTTACGCAAAAACCTGCCATCGGCGAAGTACCCACCATCCCCGCCATCCCCACCATCCCCACCATCCCCACCATCCCCGTAGGAGCTGTCGAGTGAAACGAGGCTGCGATCTTTTGATCTTGTTTTTAAAAATCAAAGTCAAAAGATCGCAGCCTCGTTTCACTCGACAGCTCCTACAGGGGAATTTGGTGACAGACCCTGTTGCGATTAACAGTCCTGTTTACAGCGCGATTTGCTCTAACGCCCTGCAACCTGCGCCGTTAAGACCTTTCTATACTGCGACATAAGGTCGCACACATATCCAGACCTTTACTTACTTGGCCACTTTGGCCCGTAGGCGCTCCGCTGGGGGGCGATGGTAATAACAAGAGGAGTGACTGGCATGATCCATCACGTAGTGGGGCTTTTCACCCACCCCGACCAGGAATGGAAAGAAATCCGTGGCGACCAGGAGGAAAGCATCAGCCACATGTACCTCACCCACACGCTGATCCTGGCGGCGATCCCGGCTGTGTCCGCGTTTATCGGCACCACCCAGGTCGGCTGGGTCATCGGCAGTCGGGCGCCGGTGATGCTGACCACAGAAAGCGCGCTATGGATGACGATCATGTCGTACGTGGCGATGCTCGGCGGCGTGGCCGTGATGGGCGCCTTCATCCACTGGATGGCCCGTACCTATGACGCCAACCCGAGCCTTGCCCGTTGCGTCGCATTTGCCACTTATACCGCGACACCGCTGTTCGTCGGCGGTCTGGCGGCTTTGTATCCACACATGTGGCTGGGGATGATCGTTGGCACTGCCGCGATCTGCTACACGGTGTACCTGCTGTATGTGGGATTGCCGACTTTCATGAACATTCCATCGGACGAAGGATTTCTGTTTTCAAGCTCGGTGCTCGCCGTCGGGCTGGTAGTGCTGGTGGCGATCATGGCGTTTACCGTGATTGTCTGGGGACTCGGCGTGGGACCGGTCTATACGAACTAGTCTTTTCACAGAACAAGATCTGCCAACACAGGCCGCCGCAAGGCGGCCTTCTAATGTGCGGCGACGACCATTCGGCGCCTCACTGATTCGCAAGTCCCGGGGGTTGCGGCATACTCGACGTCTCTGGAGATCCATCAAGCATGCCCGAGCAACTCAATACCCGCGTCGAAGACTGTTTCCAACAAGCTGAATCCTTTTTCAAACGACCTTTCAAACGCCCCGTGGTGAGCCTCAAGCTGCGCGGGCAAAAAGCCGGTGTCGCGCATTTGCACGAGAACCTGCTGCGCTTCAACCCGCAGCTGTACCGGGAAAACACCGAAGACTTCCTCAAGCAGACCGTGGCCCACGAAGTCGCGCACCTGATCGCCCATCAACTGTTCGGCGACAGCATCCAGCCCCACGGCGAAGAGTGGCAGTTGATCATGCGCGGCGTGTACGAACTGCCGCCCAATCGTTGCCACACCTACGACGTCAAACGCCGCAGCGTGACCCGCTACATCTACAAATGCCCGTGCGCCGACAGCGATTTCCCGTTCTCGGCGCAGCGGCACAGTCTGGTGCGGCAGGGGCGGCGGTATTTGTGCCGGCGGTGCCGGAGCACGTTGGTGTTTAGTGGGGAGATGCGGGTCGAATAGTCGGATTTGTGGCGCCGGGGTCGGCCTCTTCGCGAGCAAGCCCGCTCCCACATTGGATCTGTGTCGCACTGAAGATCCCCTGTGGGAGCGGGCTTGCTCGCGAAGGCGTCTTATCAAGCGCTACACAACCACCTTGGCACGCCGCAATTCTGCAATCCGCTCAACGCTAAACCCCAACTCCCCCAACACCTGATCCGTATGCTCACCCACCGCAGCCCCAATAAACCGCGGCTCGGGCAACCCCTCGGAAAACTTCAACGGACACGCCATCTGCGCTTGATTCGTCCCGTCACCGCGAGGAACCTCAGTCACCACGCCCCGCGCCTTTAACTGCGGATGCCGTACCGCCTCGCCCAAACTCAACACTGGCTCGACACACGCATCGACCCCGGCAAACAACTCGCACAGTTCGGCAAAGTCGTGCTTCTCGAATTCCATCTTCAACTCATTCTTCAGCGCCTGTTGCTGTTCGGGTTTGAGCGACAAACCCTGGGCCGCCAGTTCCGGACGTCCCAGCGCCGAACACAGTTGCTGCATGAAGGCCGGTTCCAGGCTGCCGACCGATAACCAGCGGCCATCCCGCGAACGGTAATAGTCATAGAAGCTGCCGCCGTTGAGCATCTGCTCTTCGCGCCCCGGCTCCACGCCGCAGGCCAGGTATCCGGCGCCGGCCATGGCGTTGAGGCTGAAGGCGCAGTCGGTCATGCTCACGTCGATGTGCTGCCCCTGCCCCGTTTGCTGCCGGGCAATCACCGCCGCCAGCAGGCCGATCACCCCGTGCAACGAACCACCGGCGATATCCGCCACCTGCATGCCCAACGGCACCGGACCGCTGTCGGCGCGGCCGGTGTAGCTCGACAGCCCCGCCAGCGCCAGGTAGTTGAGGTCGTGGCCGGCGCGGTCCTTGTAGGGTCCGGTCTGGCCGTAACCGGTGATCGAGACGTAGATCAGCTTCGGATTGATCGCCTTCAGCGCTTCATAACCCAGGCCCAGGCGCTCCATCACGCCGGGGCGGAACTGCTCCAGCACGATGTCGTGGTCCTGCAGCAGTTGCTTGATCACCTCCAGCGCCTCGGGCTGCTTGAGGTCCAGGGCGAGACTGCGCTTGTTGCGGTTGAGGTAAGCGTGGCTGGCGGAGACACCTTGATCGTGGGGCGGCAGTACCCGCAGCAGGTCCATGCGAGTCGGCGATTCGATGCGCAATACTTCGGCGCCCATGTCCGCCAGCAACAAGGAGGCGAACGGCCCCGGCAGCAGTGTCGAGAAATCCAGAACCTTGAGTGATGCCAGTGGACCAAGCATGGGAATACTCCGTGAGCGATGCCTTCAGACTAGGCAGCCGAGGGCATTGCCGCAATCACCTGATGGGTCAGCAAAAATGACCGTTTCGCTCAAACCGCAGGCATGAAAAAACCCGCCGAAGCGGGTTTTTCATTGCAGCGTGTCTTATTTGACGTTGCTTGGGGTTGGGCCTTCGGCCACGCCCAGGTCGTCTTCAACGCGCTCGTCGGAGATACCGCGACCGCCAGAAGCCAGCTCGGCTTGCATCACGTCGGTGTCCAGTTCCTTGACCCACTTGGCCACGACCAGGGTCGCAACAGCGTTACCGACCAGGTTGGTCAGTGCGCGGGCTTCGGACATGAAGCGGTCGATGCCGAGGATCAGCGCCAGACCGGCAACCGGCAAGTGGCCTACAGCCGACAAGGTGGCGGCCAGTACGATGAAGCCCGAACCGGTCACGCCGGCAGCGCCTTTGGAGGACAGCAGCAACACCACCAACAGGGTGATCTGGTGGGTGATGTCCATGTGGGTGTCGGTCGCTTGAGCGATAAACACGGCCGCCATGGTCAGGTAGATCGCGGTACCGTCGAGGTTGAACGAGTAACCGGTTGGAATCACCAGGCCTACGACAGATTTCTGCGCACCCAGACGCTCCATTTTGATCAGCATGCGTGGCAGTACCGATTCCGAAGAAGAAGTACCCAGCACGATCAGCAGTTCTTCACGGATGTAGCGAATCACTTTCAGCACGCTGAAGCCGTGAGCGCGAGCGATACCGCCCAGCACGATCAGGATGAACAGCAGGCAAGTGATGTAGAAGCACGCCATCAACTGACCGAGTTGCACCAGCGAACCCACACCGTAGGCACCGATGGTGAACGCCATGGCACCGAAGGCGCCGACAGGGGCGAGCTTCATGATCATGTTGATGATGTTGAACATCACGTGAGCGAAGCGATCGATGAAGTCCAGGATCGGCTTGCCGTAGGCACCCAGGCGATGCAGGGCGAAACCGAAGATCACCGAGAACATCAATACTTGCAGGATATCGCCAGTGGCGAACGCGCCGAAGATGGTGTTCGGGATCACGTTCAGCAGGAAGCCAACGACGCTTTGATCAGCACCGGCGGCAACGTATTGAGCGACTTTGGAGGCATCCAGCGTGGTCACGTCGATGTGCATGCCGGCACCCGGCTGGACGATGTTGACCACCACCAGGCCGACCAGCAGTGCGATGGTCGAAACGATTTCGAAGTACAGCAGCGCGTAACCGCCGGTCTTGCCGACCGATTTCATGCTCTGCATGCCCGCGATACCGCTGACGACGGTGCAGAAGATGATCGGGGCGATGATCATTTTGATCAGTTTGATGAACCCGTCACCCAGCGGCTTGAGGGCCACACCGGTCTGCGGATAGAAGTGACCGATCAGGATACCGATGATGATGGCAACGATTACCTGGAAATACAGGGATTTGTACAGTGGCTGACGAGTCGTCATTGCAAAGTTCCTCAAGAGTGCCCCATCACAACATCCATCTGTTGCCCGTGACACTTCATTTGCGAACCCTCCTGCACTGGAGGGATTTGTTTTGTCGAGCTGCGCAACGGCAGGCATCTGCCGGTTGTATCGCAAAGCCCGTGCCACCTTCGCCGAATTCCCTGCAAGCCTTTTGACATCAAGGGCTGCAGGGTTTTCTTTGTCACCGGTCGGTTACGCCAATGTGGCGGATTTCCGCCTATCGCCCCGACCTCGTCCTACAATATGGCGGATATCCGCCTTGTTCATCGCCAAGTCCTGCGGCTACCATCGGCCGCTTAATGGATGGACCTGCCTGTTATGCGCGAACGCACCATCGCCAGTCATTTCGCCCGTGCCGCCCTCGGTGGTGCGCGTCGGCGTGGCTATGATTATTCCGGCCTGTTGTCACAACTGGGGATCAGCCCCGAGTTGCTCGACGAGCCGCGGGCACGCATCGCGCCGGAGCAGTTCACTCGCCTGATCCAGGGCCTGTGGCTGGCGCTGGACGACGAATACCTGGGTTTCGGCCAGGCAGCGAGCAAACCCGGCAGTTTCGCCATGATGTGCCATGCCATCATCCATTGCCGCAACCTGGAAAAAGCACTGCATCGCGGCTTATTGTTTTATAGCCTATTCCCCGAGGCTCCGCGCCTGACCCTGAGCCGCGAGGGCGAAATGATCCGCTTGAGCCTCGACGATTCGCAGTTGTGGGACCCGGATCACTTTCTCAGTGAATGCCTGCTGGTGATCTGGCATCGACTCGGCAGTTGGCTGATTGGCCAGCGCATCCGTTTGGAGGAGGCCACGTTCAGCTACCCGAAACCCGATCACGGCGCCGAATACGATCTGCTGTTTCCCTGCCCACAGGCCTTTTCGACGGCCCAAAGCAGCCTGCTGTTTCACAGCCGCTACCTGAGCATGCCGTTGTTGCAGGACGAGCGAACCCTCAAGCATTTTCTCGAACGCTCCCCCGCCGACCTGCTGTCACGCCCGGACGACGGCGACAGTTTGAGCAGCCAGTTGCGCCGTTTGCTCAGCCGCGACAGTGCACGCTGGCCAGACCTCGAAGCCGTGGCCGCGCACCTGCACATCAGCCCGCAGACGTTGCGCCGGCATTTGCGTGAAGAAGGCAGCAGTTTTCAGGAGTTGAAGGACCAGTTGCGTAGGGACATTGCGATTTATCACCTGGGACGGGCGGATCTGTCGTTGCAGCAAATTGCCGAGCAGTTGGGGTTTTCCGAGCCTTCGGCGTTTCACCGGGCGTTCAAGAAGTGGACTGGATTGACGCCGGGGGCTTATCGGGCGCAGGAGAGCTGAAGGCACCTTCAGACTTTGTGGTGGATATGCCGACCTCTTCGCGAGCAAGCCCGCTCCCACAGGGGATCTGTTGGGAGCACATAATTTTGTACACCCAAGATCCAATGTGGGAGCGGGCTTGCTCGCGAAGAGGCCCGAAAGAACACCATCAATCCGATCAAACCGCCGGAAAATGAATCCGGAACGCCGCCCCGCCCAACGCCGAATCCCCCAGGGTCAATTTGGCGCTGTAGCTCTCGATGATGTCCTTGACCACCGCCAAGCCAATCCCCTGCCCCGGATGCTGACGATCCAAGCGTTCGCCGCGTTGCAGAATCCGCGCACGCTGATCCGGCGGCACGCCCGGCCCATCATCTTCCACGCACAACTCAATTCCGCTCAGGGTTTCGCGCACGCTGATGCGCACTTCACTCAGGCACAGGCGATAGGCGTTTTCCAGCAGGTTGCCCATCATTTCCAGCAAGGCGCCCTGCTCGATCGGCACGTAACACTGCTCCGGCAAATCGAAAGCCACCCGCACGCGCTTGTCGCGATAAACCTTGTCCAGCGTATCGCACAGGCTTTGCAGCACCGGGCGCAGGCGCACCTGATGGCGTACCAGGCCGCTTTTGCGCAGGCTCGCGCGCTGCAATTGATAGCTGATCTGCTGGCTCATGCGTTCGATCTGCGATTGCAGGACCCACGCCTGATCACGATCCTCGGGGCGCTGGGCCATGTCTTCGCTGACGCTTTGCAACACGGTCAACGGGGTTTTCAGGCTGTGGGCCAGGTCGTCGAGGGAATCGCGATAGCGACTGCGTTGTTCACGTTCGCTGTGCAGCAAACGGTTGAGCGAGCCGGTCAGGCGCAGCAGTTCACGGGGGTGTTCTTCCGTGAGGCTCTCGCGAGTGCCGCTTTCGATCTCATCGAGTTCCTGGCTCAAGCGGCGCAACGCCTGCAAGCCCCAGGTCAGACCGATCCACAGCAACGCCAACAGCACCAGCAACGCGGCACCGAAGCCGAGGTAGAGATTTTCCCGCAGGCCTTCAACGGTGACTTCGTACTCGCGCACCGGTTGCAGGGCGACGATGCTGAACGCCGCGCTTTTGCCGCCGAGCAACTTGACCTCGACGTCGTAGACGAAAAATTCCTGGCCGTTGGCTTCGCGAATCCGCGCAAATTCGTTACCGCGCCCGTCATAGCGCGGCTTGTAGTTGATGTTCTCTTCCTGAGTGGCTTTCGAACGCCAGACCAGATGCCCTTCGCGGTCGTAGATGTAGCCGAGCAAACGGCTGTCAGTCAGGTTGAAACGCTCGTCGGGCAGCTGCAACGGCATCTGCAAGCGGTTGCCTTCCACCCGCGCGGCGGAGATCAACGTGGTGACGTCCGAGGCCAGACGTTGCTCGATGGAATCCTGCAGCGCCAGGCTGAACGCTCCCTGCATCGCCGGCAACAACGCCAACATGAACAACACCGCCAACAGTGTGGCGGCGAGCATCAGGCGGACGCGAAG
The DNA here is from genome assembly GCF_024296925.1 of Pseudomonas nunensis. Taxonomy (NCBI): domain Bacteria; kingdom Pseudomonadati; phylum Pseudomonadota; class Gammaproteobacteria; order Pseudomonadales; family Pseudomonadaceae; genus Pseudomonas; species Pseudomonas nunensis. The sequence continues at coordinate 682,584 of NZ_CP101125.1, read as the reverse complement.
GGAACGAATCAAGTGCAGCGCTCATTGAACAGGTAACCGAGGCCGCGCACGGTGTCGATCGGCTTGAACCCAGCCGGGCCTTCGAGTTTGCGGCGCAAGCGGCCGACCAGCACTTCGATCACATTCGGATCGCGCTCGTCGTCGTCCGGGTACAGCTGTTCCATCAAGCGGTCCTTGGCCACCACTTGCTGGTGATGGCGCATCAGGTACTCGAGGATCCGGTACTCGTAAGCGGTCAGTGCCAGCGGCTGGTCGTCGAGGGACGCCTGCTTGCGATTGAGGTCGAGCAGCAGCGGCCCGGCGACAATCGTCGACTGGGTGAAACCGCTGGAGCGACGCAACAAGGCATTGAGCCGGGCGTCCAGCTCCTCGAACTGGAACGGCTTGACCACGTAGTCGTCGGCGCCGGCGGCCAGGCCTTCGACCTTGTCCTGCCAGTTGCCGCGCGCGGTGAGGATCAGGATCGGAAAGGTCTTGCCCCGGGAGCGCAGCTGACGAATCAGGTCGAGCCCGCCCATGCCCGGCAGGCCGAGGTCGATCACCGCCAGGTCATGGTTGAACTGCTCGGTCTGATACAGCGCCTCTTCGGCGTTGGCCACGGACTCGACCACGTGGCCGCTATCCGTCAGGCGGGTTTGCAGGTGATGGCGCAACAGCGCTTCATCTTCGACGACCAGCAGTTTCATAACGCTCTCCCGGGCAAAACAACATCTCCAGAGGCATGCGCAGATGCCTCGATGGTCAACATGGCAACGCCGGATCACCCGTTTTGGGTGACCCGGCGCAGGTCTGTCACGAACCGCTGATTAAAAAGCGTAGTTGGCAGACAGGTACGTCTGGGCGCTGCTGTTCAAGGCCAGCGACCCTTGTTTGCTACCACCGCGCTCGCTCATTTCGGTGCTGGCATTGCTGCGCAGGTAACGGTAACCCAGCTCGACCGAGGTGTTCTGGGAAACTTGCTGCAACACACCGACCTGGCCGCCGAGGGCGTAACCGATGTCGCTGTCGCGGCTGAAGCCTGGGGACTCTTGAGTCATCTTGGTGATACCGGCCGTGGCACCGCCGAACAATTTGGTGCTGCCGCCCACCGGGTAGAACAGATCGTAGCTGCCCAGCAGGTTTTCCTGACGCAGTTTAATGCCATTGTGCGAGCCCGACACGTTGTCGTAGGTGGCGTAGTAGCGGCCCTGGCTGTTTTGCTGGCCCAGGCGCACACCCCAAGTGGTGTCCTTGCCAATCACGCCGTCGGCGTTCGGGCTGTTGAGGTTATCGTTCAAGGCGTGGGACTTTTTAACCTTGTCGCTGGTTTGGCCGAGCGTCAGGCCGGCGAAGGTTTCGTCGGTGGCGTGGGCAGCGGCGCTGGCGCTCAAAACAGTGAAAGCCAGAAGCAGTTTTTTCAATCCAGTCATAGGAAGTTTCCTTATGCGCTATCGCTTTTTGGGTACGGGGCAAGGTTACTGACCCAGCCCTGAACTCCCCCTGAACGCACTCTGAACCTAAGCTGAATCAAATCGACTAGGCTGATTTGACGACTTTCTTTGCAGGAGATCCGACCATGCGCATGTTCCTCGCCCTCGTATTGCTGGCCTTGAGCGGGCTGACCCAGGCTGCAATCAAGACCCAGGAAATCCCATACCAGAGCACCGACGGGACGAAAATGATTGGCTACTACGCCTACGACGACGCCATTAAAGGCCCGCGTCCAGGCGTGGTGGTGGTGCATGAATTCTGGGGCCTCAACGATTACGCCAAGCGTCGTGCCCGGGATCTGGCCGGGTTGGGTTACAGCGCGTTGGCCATCGACATGTATGGCGGCGGCAAGAACACCGAGCATCCCAAGGACGCCATGGCGTTCATGCAAGAAGTGCTGAAGGACAGTGCGGTGGCCAGCGCACGCTTCCAGGCCGGGCTCGATCTGTTGAAGCAACAACCGCAGACCGACCCGAACAAACTCGCGGCCATCGGTTATTGCTTCGGTGGTGGCGTGGTGCTGAATGCGGCACGTCAGGGCTTGCCGTTGAAAGGCGTGGTGAGTTTCCACGGGGCGCTGGCGACCAATACGCCAGCAGCGCCGGGCAGTGTGAAGGCGAAAATCCTCGTCGAGCATGGCGCCAAGGACAGCATGATCACCCCGGACAACGTGGCGGCGTTCAAGTCGGAAATGGACAAGGCTGGCGCGGACTATAAGTTTGTCAGCCTGAAAGACGCCAAGCATGGGTTCAGCAATCCGGATGCGGATCGGTTGGGCCATGGCGATCATGGCGGGCCGGATATTGGCTACAACAAAGCGGCGGATGAGAGTTCGTGGGCGGATATGAAGGCGTTCTTCAAGAAGATCTTTGCTTGAGCAGGTAGACCGCGGCGCGGCGGCGATTCGCGAGCAGGCTCGCTCCCACATTGGAATGCGTCCCCCTGTGGGAGCGAGCCTGCTCGCGAATCGCCGCCACGCCACCGATCTAACCTTTGCACTACCCAGCCCCCGGACAACCCGGCAAAATGCCTGACATGAATCCAGCCCTTCCCGCCTGTTGCACCCCACTCGAGCCTCACTGGCCGTTGCCTTTCGTGCTGCCCGATTGCGTGCTGTTGAGCACTCACTTCGACACTTCGCAACTGGCCAGCGATGACTTTCAGCGCAGCGCCATCGCGCCGCCGGCGAGCATCCAGCGTTCAGTGGCCAAGCGTCAGGCGGAGTTTCTCGCCGGGCGGGTTTGCGCCCGGGCCGCGTTGCAGCAACTGGAAGGGTTGAGTTTTATCCCAGCCATTGGCGAAGACCGTGCCCCGGTGTGGCCTGCGCACATCACCGGTTCAATCACCCACAGCACCGGCCGCGCCGCGGCGATTGTCGCGAACAAGGCGCACTGGCGCGGGCTGGGCATGGACCTGGAAAACCTGCTCAACTTCGAACGGGCCGAACGCCTGGCCGGGGAAATCCTCACGCCGCCGGAGTTGCAGCGCATGGCCGCCGGGGCGAAAGATCAGTTGGCGTTGTTGGTGACGCTGACCTTTTCGGTGAAGGAAAGCCTGTTCAAAGCGCTGTACCCGATCGTTCAGCAGCGGTTTTATTTTGAACACGCTGAAGTGCTGGAGTGGACGGTGGATGGTCAGGTGCGATTGCGCTTGCTGACGGATTTGTCCAGCGAATGGCGCAACGGCACGGAGCTGGAGGCGCAGTTTGGGGTGCAGGATGGGCAGTTGTTGAGTTTGGTCAGTATCAAGGCCTGAAGATTTGTAGCGCCTGGGAGGGCCTCTTCGCGAGCAAGCCCGCTCCCACATTAGAATGCATTTCAAAATGTGGGAGCGGGCTTGCTCGCGAAGGCGATAGAGCCGCCACCACACATCTCAACGCTTCTCCTGATTCCTCGGCCAGCTCAAACTGAAACACGCCCCGCCCAGGCTTTTGCTCTTGCTGATCAGCGCCCGCCCGCCGTGCCAGTGCACAATTCGCCGCACGATGGACAAGCCCAATCCATGTCCGCCCGACGCGCGGGTGCGGCTGTCATCGAGGCGCAGGAACGGGGTGAAGATTTTCTCCCAGGCAATTTCCGGCACGCCCGGCCCGTCATCTTCGACGTCCACCCGACAGCGCAACTGCCCGACCTGATAACTCACGGTCACCCGCGACTGCGCATGGCGCATCGCATTGCTGACCAGGTTCTGCAAGGCGCGGTGCAGGTAACGCGGTTCGGCTTCGACCCAGGCATCGTCGCAATCGGCGGCGGACAGGCACAACCCGCGCTGCACCGTCACTTCCGCGCGCAGCGGCGCCAGTTCCTCGATCACCTGATTGACCAGCGCATCCAGATCGACCCGCTGGAAATTCAGGGCCGGCGAGCCCTGCTCCAACCGCGCGTAGGTGAGCATCTCGTCAACCAGTTTGTCGAGGTCCTCGATGTCGTGGTCCATGCCTTCGCGGTACTTTTCCAGGGCCTGGGGCGTGGTGGCCGAGCCGATCATTTCCAGACCAAAACGCAAGCGCGCCACAGGTGTGCGCAGTTCGTGGGACACCGCACGCACCAGTTCACGCTGGATCGCCAGCAACTGCTGCAAGTGCTCGGCCATGCCGTTGAATGCCGAGGCCAGGCGCCCGACCGAGTCCGCGCCGCGTGCCGGCACGCGGGTTTCCAGGCTGCCCTTGGCGATGCGCGTGGCGGCGGCTTCGAGGCCGCGCAAACGCCGCTCCAGTTGTCGCACCAGCAAATAAACGATCAAACCGATCAACGTCAGCCCCAGTGCGGCGATCAGCACCAGCCACTCCGGCGGATACGGGTTCATCTGAAACAACGGACCGATTTCCAGCACCCACGGCGTGCCGACCATGCCGGCAAACACGCGGATCGAATCGCCACCCTTGCCCAGCGCCATCACCGTGTCGCCTTCGGACACCCGGCGACTCTGGTCTTCGTCCATGTCCGCCTGTTCGACCTTTACCAGTCGCAGGTCGAAACCAAACCCTTTGTCTTCCTTCAACTGCGCCAGGCGCTTGGGTTGCTCGGCCACCGGGTAGCGCACCAGTTCGTCGGCCAGCAGGTAAATGGTCGCCCGGGCCAGTTGCTCGCTGATCTGCTGCACTTCGCCGGTGAGCACCAGTTGTTCCTTGTCACTGACCAAGCGGTAAACCTTCGCCGCATGCGGGCCGGTCTGCTCCACCAGGGCCTGGCCTCGTAGCACGCGGGTGCGCTGGGTCAGGTCGAGGTCGGTCTGGGCGAAGGTCTGTAACGCCAGCGGAATCCCCAGCAGGCGCTCCCACACCAGCAAGGCGCGGTGGCGCTCGGTTTCGTTCATCGGTTGCAGGTTGTCGGCCATCAGCGAAAACGTGCCGTGGGCCAGGCGCTCGCGGTATTGCTCGCTGCGCACTTGGTTGAGCAGGTGCAGCGCCAGCACGCCGAGCACGGCCACGAGGATCAGCGCTGCGCACATGCCGCCGTAGATGCGCAGGAAGATCGAATTCACAGGGGCAGGTCTACGCAGGCTTCCGGCACGAACAGGTAACCTTTGCTGCGCACGGTCTTGATCAGGCGTGGATGGTCCGGGTCGTCGCCGATTTTCGGCCGGATGCGCGAGATGCGCACATCGATGGAGCGGTCCTGGCCGTCGTAGCCGATGCCGCGCAACGCGGTAAAGATTTCTTCCCGGGACAAAATGCGCCCGGCGTTGGCCACCAGCAGCCACAGCAGATCGAACTCGGCGCTGGTCAGTTCGATGCCTTGGTCATTGAGCCAGGCTTCGCGCAGCGCGTTGTCCACCACCAATGGGCCGAACTGCAAGCGCCGGAGTTTTTCCGGGGCCACTTCCGGCGTTTCGCTGCGGCGCAACAAGGCCTGGATCCGCGCCAGCAGCAAGCGTGGGCGCACCGGTTTGCACACGTAGTCGTCGGCGCCCAGGTCCAGGCCGAGGATCTGATCGGTGTCGTCGGTGCGCGCCGTGAGCATCAGGATCGGGCCGTCGTACTTGTCGCGCACCTTGCGGCAAATGCTCAACCCATCCTCGCCGGGGAGCATCAGATCAAGTATCACCAAGTCCGGCTGCTCCTTGATGATCCGCGCGGCGGCCAATGCGCCGTTGCCTTCGATCGCTACGCGCAGGCCATTGGCTTCGAGGTAATCGCGGGTCAGTTCGGCCAGACGCTGGTCGTCTTCGACAATCAATACCTGCCAGGCTTCTTGCTGCTCCACGGTGACCTCTGCTTGCCAACAACACTAATAAGGAAGGATCCCCCCGTCTTTTTGTAATGATTGGGGAGGATAAGAATGCGTGCGTACGGCCGATTGTATAAACGTCGCCCGGTGAGAAAACAAGTCGGCAAATGCGTTCGGACAACCCGGTTTTTTGTGATAGGGTTCGCGCCCTTAAAAAACCGCCCGGACTGTTTTCAATTGTGAAAATACCATGACAAACGGTCTACTCCAGTAGGGTCGCGGCCTACACGCTGTTTCCACGTTTCACACACAATTTACGCACAGGTTTATCCACAGGTAGTACGTTGCAATCACCCCCCAAAACGCATTATCTTGTACCTCGGCGCTCAAAAAACCCTACATGTAGGGTTTTAGCCTAAAAACCAAACACAAACCAGACACCGATTTCAAGCGCTTTTATTGCCTTTGTCTGGTTGAACCAAACGTATTTCAAGAAGCCCAAACCGCTCGAGCGGATGGCTACTGTTTTTGAGCCCAAAACGGCAAGAACGGTACGGGTGTTGCAGTCCCCAACTGTCACCCGACACGAATTCGGTCTTCAGCCTCTGGCTTGAGACCAAAGACTTCGGCATGGAAGCGGCGCCCTATAGCCCCCTTCCTACTGTCCCGAAGTTGTTATGCCCGGCGCTCGCCGGTTGTAGTGCTTCAGGACGGAACGGTGGGCACCGTGATGGTGCCCAAACAAACATAGAGAACGTGGAGACACCCATGCAAACCGACACAACTCGCGAGAACCCGCAGGGCACCTTGCCGCAGGCTGCTGATTCGTCTTCGGATCTGTCCGCCACCGCGCCTGGTCAACTGCGCGTGATCAAGCGTAACGGGACTGTCGTTCCTTACACCGATGACAAAATCACCGTCGCCATCACCAAAGCGTTTCTCGCAGTTGAGGGCGGCACCGCTGCCGCCTCGTCGCGAATCCACGACACCGTTGCCCGCCTGACCGAACAAGTCACCGCGACCTTCAAGCGTCGCATGCCTTCGGGCGGCACTATCCACATCGAAGAAATCCAGGACCAGGTCGAACTGGCCCTGATGCGTGCCGGCGAGCAGAAAGTCGCTCGCGACTACGTGATCTACCGTGACGGTCGTTCGAAACAACGCGCCGCCCACGCTCCGGTCGAAGAAGCGGTCAACGCTCACCCGTCGATCCGCATCACCCGCGCCGATGGCACCTTTGCTCCTCTGGACATGGGCCGCCTGAACACCATCGTCACCGAAGCGTGCGAAGGCCTGGAAGAAGTCGACGGCGACCTGATCCAGCGCGAAACCCTGAAAAACCTGTACGACGGCGTGGCCCTGACCGACGTCAACACCGCTCTGGTGATGACCGCCCGTACGCTGGTCGAGCGTGAGCCGAACTACTCGTTCGTCACCGCCCGCCTGCTGATGGACACCCTGCGTGCCGAAGGCCTGAGCTTCCTGGAAGTTGCCGAGAGCGCGACTCACCACGAAATGGTCGACCTGTACGCCAAGGCGCTGCCGGCCTACATCGCCAAGGGCATCGAATTCGAATTGCTGAACCCGATCCTGGCCACTTTTGACCTGGAAAAACTCGGCAAGGCGATCAACCACGAGCGCGATCAGCAGTTCACGTACCTGGGCCTGCAAACCCTGTACGACCGTTACTTCATCCACAAGGACGGTATCCGCTTCGAACTGCCGCAGATCTTCTTCATGCGCGTGGCCATGGGCCTGGCGATCGAAGAGAAGCACAAAGAAGACCGTGCGATCGAGTTCTACAACCTGCTGTCGTCCTTCGACTACATGTCGTCGACCCCGACACTGTTCAACGCCGGCACCCTGCGTCCACAGCTGTCCAGCTGCTACTTGACCACCGTGCCGGATGACCTGTCGGGCATCTACCACGCGATCCACGACAACGCCATGTTGTCGAAATTCGCTGGCGGCCTGGGCAACGACTGGACTCCGGTTCGTGCGTTGGGTTCGTACATCAAGGGCACCAACGGCAAATCCCAGGGCGTTGTTCCGTTCCTGAAAGTGGTGAACGACACCGCCGTGGCCGTTAACCAGGGTGGCAAGCGCAAAGGCGCTGTGTGTGCTTACCTGGAAACCTGGCACATGGACATCGAGGAGTTCATCGAGCTCCGTAAGAACACCGGTGATGATCGTCGTCGTACCCACGACATGAACACTGCCAACTGGATCCCTGACCTGTTCATGAAGCGCGTCTTCGATGACGGCAAGTGGACCCTGTTCTCGCCGTCCGAAGTACCGGATCTGCACGACCTGACCGGCAAGGCCTTCGAAGAGCGTTACGAGTACTACGAAGCCCTGTCCGAGTACCCGGGCAAGATCAAGCTGTTCAAGACCATCCAGGCCAAAGACCTGTGGCGCAAAATGCTGTCCATGCTGTTTGAAACCGGCCACCCATGGCTGACCTTCAAAGACCCGTGCAACCTGCGCAGCCCGCAGCAGCACGTGGGCGTGGTCCATAGCTCGAACCTGTGCACCGAGATCACCTTGAACACCAACAAGGACGAGATCGCTGTTTGCAACCTGGGCTCGATCAACCTGCCGAACCACATCACCAACGGCAAGCTGGACACCGCCAAGCTGGAACGCACCGTGAACACCGCCGTTCGCATGCTCGATAACGTTATCGACATCAACTACTACTCGGTGCCACAAGCGAAGAACTCCAACTTCAAGCACCGTCCGGTCGGCCTGGGCATCATGGGCTTCCAGGATGCGCTGTATCTGCAGCACATTCCTTACGGTTCCGATGCAGCCGTCGAGTTCGCCGACAAGTCGATGGAAGCGGTCAGCTACTACGCGATCCAGGCTTCCTGCGACCTGGCCGACGAGCGCGGCGCCTACGAGACGTTCCAGGGTTCGCTGTGGTCCAAAGGCATCCTGCCGCTGGATTCGCAACAGATCCTGATCGAGCAACGTGGCCAGAAGTACATCGACGTTGACCTGAAAGAATCCCTGGACTGGGCACCGGTTCGTGCCCGTGTGCAGAAAGGCATTCGTAACTCCAACATCATGGCCATCGCACCGACCGCCACCATCGCCAACATCACTGGCGTATCGCAGTCGATCGAACCGACCTACCAGAACCTCTATGTGAAATCGAACCTGTCGGGCGAATTCACCGTGATCAACCCGTACCTGGTTCGCGACCTGAAGGCTCGCGGTCTGTGGGACTCGGTCATGATCAACGACCTGAAGTACTACGACGGTTCGGTGCAACAGATCGAGCGCATCCCGCAAGAACTCAAAGAGCTCTACGCGACTGCCTTCGAAGTGGACACCAAGTGGATCGTTGACGCGGCCAGCCGTCGTCAGAAGTGGATCGACCAGGCTCAGTCCCTGAACCTGTACATCGCCGGCGCCTCGGGCAAGAAGCTGGACGTGACCTACCGCATGGCTTGGTACCGTGGTCTGAAAACCACTTACTACCTCCGTGCCCTGGCCGCGACCAGCACCGAGAAGTCGACCATCAACACCGGCAAGCTGAACGCTGTTTCCAGCGGCGGCAACCACGGTGAAGATTCGGTCCTGGCTGCTCCAGCCGGTCCAGCTCCAGTGCCGAAGGCTTGCGCCATCGATGAGCCGGATTGCGAAGCTTGCCAATAAGCTGAGCCGGTAGGCGCTGCAAGGCGCTGACCTGAAACCCCCGATGCGCCTCTGGCGGGTCGGGGGTTTTTCTTTTGTCTGGGGGAAAGGGTTGGCCGGGATGACGCCTTCGCGGGCGAGCCTCGCTCCTACAGGGTTTGTGTCGCTCACGACGTAGAACCCGTAGGAGCGAGGCTTGCCCGCGAAGAGGCCCACCCGCTCACCACAAAATCCTTACCCGGACAAAATCCCGGGCATAAAAAAGCCCCTCTTCCGAGGGGCTCTTGGTGAAGCGCTACAACCCAACCAGCATCAGGTCATCTGAATGATGGTCTGCATGATGGTGCTCTGGGTGGAGATGGTCTTGGCGTTCGCCTGGTAGTTGCTCTGCGCCTTGATCAGGTTGACCAGTTCGTTGGTCAGGTTGACGTTTGACTCTTCCAGGGAGTTGGACTGGATAGAACCCAGAGTGCCGGTTTCCGGCGCGTCGTAGCCCGGGATACCCGAAGCGAACGTCTCTTTCCAGCTGGTGCCGCCAATCGCTTGCAGGCCTTGTTCGTTGGTGAAGCTGGCCAGCGCAACCTGGCCGATGGCCTTGCTCTGGTTGTTGCTGAAGTTGGCGAACAGGGTGCCGGTGCCGTCGATGGTCAGGTTGGTGATCTGGCCAGTGGCGTAGCCGTCCTGGGTCGGGATGGAACGCGCGGTGTCTGCGTTGTACTGGGTGGTATTGGCCATGGAGATCGTCACGCCTGCCGGGTTGGCTGCCGCGCCGTTGGCCTTCCAGACGCCGTTGGTCACAGTGCCCGGTACCCAGCTAGTCATTTTCAGGTCGCTGCTGATGACCGGTGCACCAGGTGGTGCCGGAGTGCTGACCTGAGTCAGTTTACCATTGGTGTCGAACGACAGCGTCGAGGCTACCGGCGGGGTCGCTGCAGCGGTTGGATCACTGCCGGTCGCATCCGGGTTACGACCATCCACCAGGGTGTAGACCTTCCAGGTGTTGGAACCGGTTTTCACCATGTACTGATCCATGGTGTGCTGGTTGCCCTGGCTGTCATAGATCGGGGTGCTGAACGACTTGGTATAGGTCGCCGTCAGGGTCGGGTTGAACTTGCCAGCCGGGACAGTATCGTCGATGACCGGAGCCGTCGAGTTCAGGTTGATTGTCGAAGTCACGGTCGAAGTGGTCTTCGGCGCCAGGTTCGAGGTGTCGAGTTTCAAGTCAGTCAACACGCCGTTGATGATCTTGCCGTTGGCATCCACGCCGTAGCCTTGCAGGCGGGACGTGTAATCGGTGTTGGTGATGAAACCGTCCTTGTCGACCTTGAACGTACCGTTACGGGTGTAGGACGTCGCACCGTTGTTGCTCAGGGTGAAGAAACCCGAGCCGTTGATGCCCATGTCCAGCACGTTACCGGTGTTGTTGATGTCACCTTGGGTGAACTGCTGGGAAACGTTGGCCAGGCGCACACCGCTGCCGACCACTTGGCTGCCGCTGCCGAGCTTGGTCGCCGAGTAGACGTCTTCAAATTCGGTACGGGAGGATTTGAAACCGGTGGTCGCGACGTTGGCGATGTTGTTGCCGGTCACGTCCAGTTGTTTATTGGCTGCATAGAGACCGCTAAGGCCGATATTGAAAGACATATTCCACTCCTTTGTGCCGGGTTAGTCGGCTCTATATACCAATGGTTTGAACTTTGGACAGCGCCACCGGGCCCAGGCCCGCGAGGTTGAGCATCAGCTCGCCGCCGGTCTGGCTGAGGGTCACGCTGTTGACGGTGGCCGGCAGGTAAACCGCCAGGTCCGTCGCCGTGCCGTTGACCGGTGCACTGGCCTTAATGGTGTAGGCGCCGACCGGAACGGGGTTGCCGCTCGAATCCTTGCCATCCCATGTGAAGCTGGAACTGCCGACCGCGCGGGTGCCCAGGTCGATGGTGCGGACCGTCTTGCCGTCTTTGTCGGCAATGGTCACCGTGCCGCTGCTGATCGACGAAGTCAGGTTCACCGAGCCGGTAACAGCCTTGGTCGGATCATCGACCTGGATGTTGTTGGTCTGCACGATCACGGAACGGCCGACCAGGGACGAAGCCTGCAACGCTTGCGAAGAGCTGTAGTTGCCGGCAATCGAGCTGACCGTGCTGTTAAGCGTGGTGATGCCTTCCAGGCTGCTGAACTGGGCCAACTGGGCGACGAACGCACTGTTGTCCTGCGGGTCCAGCGGGTTCTGGTTTTTCAGCTGCGTCACCAGCAATTGCAGGAACGCATCCTTGCCCAACGTCTGGCCGCCCGTCGCGCTGTTGGTCGCGGAGGCAATGCCGCCGGACGTGGAGCTGCTGGATTTAACGGAAGAGTTCGCCAGGATGTCGTTGAGGCTGAGGCTGCTGGTGGAATCGGTAACACTCATCTGAGTCGCCCCTTATCACTGACCGAGGGTCAGGACCTTCTGCATCATGGTTTTGGCGGTGTTCATCATTTCGGCGTTGGTCTGGAACGAACGGCTCGCGGAAATCATGTCGGCCATTTCTTCCACGACGTTGACGTTCGGGTAGTAGACGTAGCCCTTGGCGTCGGCCGCCGGATGGTTCGGCTCGTAACGCGCTTCAAGGTTGCTCTGGTCTTCGACCACGCCGAGCACTTGCACGCCTTGACCGGCGGCGTCCTGGCTCTGGAACAGCGAATCGCTGCCGCCGTTCTGGCCGCCCTGGAACATGGTGGCGAATACCGGGTGACGGGCGCGATAGGTCTGGTCGATGCTCGACGAGACGGTTTCGGCGTTGGCGATGTTCGAGGCCACGGTGTTGAGGCGCGTGGTCTGGGCACTCATGCCGCTACCGGCAATGTTGAAAACACTGGCAAGGGACATGACTTACTCTCCACGCAGGGCTGAAACCAGCCCTTTGAATTTGCTGTTGAGCAGGGTGAAGCTGGCCTGGAAGCCGACCGCGTTTTCCGCGTAGTTCGACTGTTCCAGTTGAGCGTCCACGGTGTTCTGGTCGATCGACGGTTGCATCGGCGTGCGATACAGCAGCGACTCGTCGCCATTGCCCAGGCCTTCAGCTTCGATATGACGGCTGTTGGTCATGTTCAAGGCGAAAGTACCGCCCTTGGTTTTCTCGTTCTGTGCGGCAAGCACTTTGGAGAAGTCCAGATCCCGAGCCTTGTAGTTCGGGGTGTCGGCGTTGGCGATGTTGTTGGCCAAGACTTCGGCACGCTGGGCGCGGAAGCCCAGGGCTTGTTCGTGGATACCGAGCGCTTTATCGAAGCTGATGCTCATGTCGGGAAACCTTCGGGTGACCTGATTTTTCGTAACTTGAACATAGCAAGCGGCGTGCCAATTCAAAAAACGCCGTAAACCGGGGCTTTGCGGGCATCGGCAAGGCGGCAATGCCAGAAAAGCGGCAACGAGTTTCCGCCGTCTGCCGCTTTTCTGCCGCTTTCCCACGGGCAACACCGTTTCAAATTGTAGGAGCGAGGCTTGCCCGCGAAAGCGTCGGGACAGTCAATGATGATGTTGTCTGACACGCCGCTTTCGCGGGCAAGCCTCGCTCCTACAGGTAGTGCGGTGTTTGTGGGAAATCAGCAGGCATAAAAAAACGGGAGCCCCTGAGGACTCCCGTTTTTGTGATGCCGTCAACGAATCACTTCGCCTGGTAAATGATCCCCGGGCTGCACTGGACCATCTGGTAGTGATCCGGCAAACCGTTCAGCGCTTCGGACGCGCCGAGGAACAGATAGCCACCTGGCTTCAAAGTGCTGTGGATGCGCAACAGGATGTCTTTCTTCACCTCGGCGGAGAAGTAGATCAGCACGTTGCGGCAGAACACGATGTCGAACTTGCCCAGCGCCGCGTAGCTATCGAGCAGGTTGAACGAACGGAACTCGACCCGGCTTTTGATCGGCGCCTTGATCGCCCAACGTCCAGGCCCTTTCGGATCGAAGAAACGTTGCAAACGCTCGGGCGACAGGCCGCGACCGATTGCCAGGCTGTCGTACTCGCCGGTCTTGCAGTTGGTCAGCATGGTGCCGGACAGGTCGGTGGCAACGATCTGCACGCCCATCTTCAACTGGCCCATGTTGGTCCGCTCGAACTCGTCGATCGACATCGACAGCGAATACGGTTCCTGACCCGACGAACACGCCGCCGACCAGATGCGCAGCCGTTGACCGGGAGCAGCCTTGATCGCTTCGGGCAGTACCTTGTTCTTCAAGACTTCAAACGGATAGGTGTCACGAAACCACAGGGTTTCGTTGGTCGTCATGGCATCCACCACCATCTCGCGCAAACCACTGCGCGGCTGGGTCTGGATGCGCTGGACCAGCTCACCCAGGGATTTGATGCCCTGCTGTTCCATCAGTTTGTTGAGACGGCTCGAGACCAGGTATTGCTTGTTTTCACCGAGCAAAATGCCACAGGCTTTTTCCAGGAAGACCCGGAACTGTTCGAAATCCAAATTACCCGTAGACAAAGATACCGCCTCTTAAATCGTGTTGAACGCCAAGGGCAAAAGGCCCCTAGCTGATATCTGCTGCTTTGATCCGGTCGACTACCCGGGATGCCAGGTCATCAGGGCGGAATTTGGCAAGGAAGTCATCGGCACCGACTTTCTTGACCATCGCCTGATTGAATACACCCGACAACGAAGTATGCAGGATGATATGAAGCTTTTGCATGCGTGGGTCAGCGCGGATCTCGGCCGTCAGGGTGTACCCGTCCATCTCCGGCATCTCGATGTCGGAGATCATCATCAGGAACTCTTCTTCCGGCTTCTTGCCCTCATCGACCAGTTTGCGCAGGTATTCCAGCGCTTGCCGACCGTCGTTCAGCGCCACCACTTCGACACCGATCGTTTGCAGGCAACGCGTGACCTGCTTGCGCGCCACCGACGAGTCATCGACCGTCAGCACTCGCAAGGACAACGCCTTGTGCTGGGTTTCGACATCGACCACACCCACCGAAATCGCTTCCGGCGTCGGCGCCACCTCCGCGAGGATCTTCTCGACGTCGATGATTTCGACTAACTGATTGTCGACCCGAGTCACAGCCGTGAGGTAATGATCGCGTCCCGTGCCCTTGGGTGGCGGATGGATCTCCTCCCAGTTCATGTTGACGATGCGCTCTACCGACCGGACCAGGAAGCCTTGGGTCTTGGTGTTGTACTCCGTGATGATCACGAAGGGATTGCTTTGATCTTTAAGTGCACCGGCACCGGTGGCCATCGCCAGATCAAGGATCGGGATGGTCGCCCCACGAATATTTGCCACACCGCACACGACGGGACTGGACTTGGGCATCAGAGTCAGTTTGGGGCATTGCAGCACCTCACGAACCTTGAACACGTTGATCCCATACAGCTGCTGGCCGTCGAGACGGAACAACAACAGCTCAAGGCGATTCTGCCCTACCAGTTGCGTGCGCTGGTTTACCGAATCCATTACACCAGCCATGCCCAGACTCCTACACCAACAACGCTAAGTTGTGTTGCGACGCACATTCATCACTAAACGGCACGGCGCTTGCTTTTTAACCCGTATGAACAAACAAACGACATTTTTCCGACACCTGACATCAAACTACCGCAAATTGCTTTGCGCGGTGTCGGCTGTTTGCCTGTTGCCTCTTGGCAGCCCTGCCGTTGCTGACGCGGTTACCTTGCCTGACATGCTTATCGGCGTCACTCAGGGCTTTCTTGAATTCACCGTAGAAGACTATCTGGCCACCAGTCAAACGGAAGGCCGCTACGAAATCGAGGTCAAGCAGCTCGATCCGCGGCTGCGTATGCCCATGTGCGACAAGGAATTGACAGCCTCGCTGGAGAGCCCGGCCACCCCGATCGGTCGGGTAACGGTCAAGGTCCGCTGCGAGGGCAGCTCCCCGTGGACAGTGTTCGTGCCCGCTCAAGTGCGCCTGTTTCGAGACGTTGTGATCACCACTCGACCACTCAAGCGCGCGGGCATTATCGAACCCGGCGATGTCGCTATGCGCGAGCGCGACATCAGCCTGATCAACCAGGGATATTTCACTTCGGTTGACCAGGCGATTGGACAGAAACTTACCCGACCAACGGTAGGCGATCAGGTGATTACCCTCGTCCACCTGGAACAGGCGGAAGTCGTGCGCAAAGGTGATCAGGTGGTGATTACCGCACGCAGTGGTACGCTCAGTGTTCGCATGCCGGGCGAAGCCCTCTCCAATGGCGGTTTGGCCGAGCAAATACGGGTTAAAAACCTTAATTCGATGCGAGTCATCAAGGCGCAAGTCACCGCGCCGGGGCAAGTGGAAGTGTCCATGTAGAGCTCTGTGATGGGTAAGACTATGGCGCTCTGGCAGGCTGTTACCTAAACTGTGCCCATGCAGCGCTGGCGCATGCAGCTCATTGCTTAAATGAGCCTAAAGTTTTCGCAGGTATTGCCGAAAACATGGCAAGCGTCCAAATACCCAGAGGTTTTTTTATCATGGTCATCGATTTCAGCCGTTTAAACAGCTCCTCGTCACTTACGGGCAGTACACGTACCAGCGTTGCCAAGGAAACCGCCGACGCCGGCAAATCCGCGCCGCTGAATACCCCGGCCGAACAGGCCAGTACCGTCGCAAGCGGGGAATCGGTACATCTCAGCAATGAGGCTCAACAGTTGCAGAAGGTCACTGACAAGCTGCGCGATCAGCCTGCCGTCGACAACGCCCGTGTGGCCGAGTTGAAAGCAGCGATTGCCGATGGCAGCTATAAAGTCGACAGCAGCCGTGTAGCCAGCAAACTGCTCAACTTCGAAGCCCAGCGCTAGGCCACCGCCTGCGCCAGGCTTTTGGACGCTTAAAACCCAAGGCCAGCCATGCACGACACTAATCTACTGCAACTGATCACCGACGACTTTGCTCCAGCGCAACGCTTGCTGGAGTTACTGCAAACCGAGTCCCTCGCCTTGCACGGTCGCGACATGCCTCTGCTCGAAGAAATTCTGGCGCAGAAACAGGCACTGATCATTTTGCTCGAACAGCATGGCCGCAAGCGCAGCGAAATCCTCGCCAGCCTCAACCTGCCCATGACTCGCAACGGCCTTGAGCAACTCGCCAGCCACTCGAGCATCGGCGATCAGTTGCTGCAACAAGGCGATGTGCTGACCGACCTCCTGGCTCAATGCCAGGCAGCGAACGTCAAGAATGGCCAGTCGATCCTGATGCAGCAGGCCGCCACGGCCAATCAGCTGAAAATCCTCACCGGTGGCGAACCTCCAGCACTCTATGATGCCCGCGGATCGACCGCGAAGATGGCCAAGCCACGTCCGCTCAGCCAGGCTTGATACGCCGCCAATGAGCACGCCCTATCAAGACGCGAAACATACTGGCAGAATGCCCGCTAGTAGTCATATTTTGTCTGGAGATTGATGAACCGTGTTCAATGCCTCAAGCGCGGAAGACGCTCCGCAACCACCCAAGGTGCTTACCACACCTCTGGAGATCTCCGGCAACCTTCGGCAGCTGCAAGACAGCCATGACCCGCTGATCATCACGTTCCATGAGCGCAACCAGCGCTTCCAGAGTTATCTGGTGGACCTTGATCGTGAAAGCAACATGATTGCCCTGGATGAAATGATCCCCCGCGACGGTGAACGCTTCCTGCTGGCTGGCGAACCGTTCAAGGTCGAAGGCTTTCACGACGGCGTGCGCATTGCCTGGGAAAGTAACGGTCCGCTGACCATCGACGAATCCGGCGGCAGTCGTTGCTACCGTGGCGCGCTGCCTTCCGAAGTGGTTTATCACCAGCGCCGCAATGCCTTTCGCGCGGCATTGAAGCTGGCGCAACTGGTCAGTGTCGAGTTGGGCGGTGAAAAGCTCAAGTCGCCGATCAGCGGCAAGTTGCTGGACATCTCCGCCACCGGCTGCAAGCTGCGCTTCGAGGGTGATATCACCTCCAGCCTGCAACTGGGCCAGGTCTACGACCGTTTCATCGCTGCCCTGCCCTTCGGCAGCATGACCGCGCCGGTTGAATTGCGTTACCTGCACTTCGAAGAAAGAATCTCCACAACCTTCGCCGGTGTGCGCTTTCACAACATGAGCGGCCTGGTACAACGGCAGGTCGAGCGCTTCGTTTATCAATTGCAACGCGAAGCCCGCCGTTTCGACAAAGACGACATGTGATTTTTCGAGATTAAGTGCAGGCGCTTCAATAAAAACGGGCAGTCCCTTGCGGAGACTGCCCGTTTTTTTATGCGTCGATTTTAAGGCCTGGCCTCAGTGAAGCTCTGTTCGCGACCGGCGTCCGGGTCTTCCGGATCGTTCGGATCCTCTGGGGATGGATCGGGCTCAGGTTCTGGTTCGGGCTCTGGTACAGGCTCGATCGGATTTTGCATCTGATCCTGTACCACTTGTTCATCCACCCGTGGGTCGAGGGCCGCCACCAACGGTGAACTCGACATGCTGTCGGGCATGGCCACGTGATGCAGTGGCGCGTCGTCGACCACATGCAGATTAGTCACCGCTTTCGGGCGAATCCGCCACACCAGCACCAGCGCGAAGAAACTGAAGAAGGCATACAACATGTGGCTGCCGAACAGCTTCATCAGTACGCCGGCCACCAACGGCCCGATACTGGCGCCAACGCCGTAGGTCACCAGCAGCATGGCCGTCAGGGACACCCGGCGATCACCCTCGACGTGGTCATTGGAGAACGCCACGGCCAACGGATACAGGCAGAACTGCACGAGTGAGCAGAGGAACCCGGCGATGAATAGCACCTCCAGCGGCACTTCGGTCATGATCGCCAATGGCAACGCGGCCACCGCCAGGCACAAGGCAAAGCAACGGATCAGCAGCGCCCGGTCATAGCGATCGGACAGCCAGCCCAGCGGCCACTGCACCACCAGCCCGGCAAAAATGCAGCTACCCATGAACAGACCGACCTGCTCAGTGGACAAGCCCTGCTGCGAGGCATACAGCGGCGCCAGACCGTAGAACGAGCCGACGATCAACCCGGCACCCAACACCGTGCTCAACGACTGCGGCACGCGCTTGATGAAGAACCGTGGCTCCATCGGTGCCGGATGCAGAGGTGCCGGGTGAATGCGTCGGGTCAGGGCCACCGGCACCAGACACAGCGCAAAACACAGAGCGACCAGCATCAGCAGTTCCAGGCCCAAGGCCGGATGCAGGACCAGAATCAGCTGACCCAAGACTAGTCCCAGGTACGAGGCGATCATATAACCGCTGAACACCAACCCGCGCTGCTTGGCTTCCGCCTGCTCATTGAGCCAGCTCTCGATCACCATGTATTGGCACATCATGCCAAGGCCGACGATGACCCGCAGAAACAGCCACGCAGGCAGCCAGTCAATCAATCCGTGGCCCAACACTGCGGCGCCGACAATCCCGGCGCACGCCGCATAGGCGCGGATATGCCCGACCCGGGCGATCAGCCGGTGGCCAATCTTGCCACCCAGCACCAGGCCGAAATAGTTGGCCGCCATCAGCGCACCGACCCACAAGCTGTCGACATTGTCGGCGGCCAGGCGCAAGCCCAGATAGGTACTTAACAGGCCCGAGCCGATCAACATCATCAGCGAGGCAAAATACAGCGCTCGAAAGGATTTCCAGATTTGGCGCATCGGCGTTCCGAGCGGCTCCTTGCAGTGGGATCGGGCTATCGAAAACGATAGCCCGGAGACGAAGAATCGTCAGGCCTGGGCTGCTAAAACACGCCGTTCCCAGGGAGTAATTTCATCAAAGAAGCTGGTCAACTCCATGGTCTTCGAAGCGATGTAACCTTCGATGAACTCCTTGCCAAACAGTTCCTTCGCCAATTGGCTACGTTTCAGACGTTCGAGGGCAGCGTGCAAGGTACATGGCAACGAAAGATTATCCGGCACCACGAATTCACCCTGAATGGACTCGCTCGGTTCCAGCTCGTTTTCGATGCCGTGCAGCCCGGCGGCGAGGCTGGCGGCGATCGCCAGGTACGGGTTGGCATCGGCGCCTGGCAAGCGGTTCTCCACGCGACGGGCCACAGGCGAACTGGCCGGAATGCGCAAACCCGCCGCCCGGTTGTCGTGGGACCAGCAGGCATTATTCGGTGACGCAAACGGATGGCACAAGCGCTGATAGGAGTTCACGTTCGGCGCAAACAACGCCGTGAAGTCGGCCATGCCGGCCTGTTGTCCGCCGATGAAATGACGGAAGGTCGCCGTCGGTTCCCCAGCCTTGTCGCTAAACACGTTTCGGCCGCTGGCGATCTCGATGATGCTCTGGTGAATATGCATCGAACTGCCCGGCGTGTGTGCCAATGGCTTGGCCATGCAGACCACCGTCAGGCCGTGTTTGAGCGCGACTTCCTTGAGCAGGTGCTTGAACAAAAAGGTCTGGTCGGCCAGCAGCAGTGGATCGCCGTGCAGCAGATTGATCTCAAACTGGCTGACGCCCATTTCGTGCATGAAGGTATCGCGAGGCAAGCCCAGGGCCGCCATGCATTCATAGACTTCACTGAAGAACGGCCGTAAGCCGTTATTGGAGCTGACACTGAACGCCGAATGACCGTCCTCGCGACGACCATCCAGGCCCAACGGCGGCTGGAAGGGTTGCGTCGGATCGGTGTTGGGCGCGAAGACAAAGAACTCCAACTCGGTCGCCACCACTGGCGCGAGGCCGCGTGCGGCGTAACGCGCAATCACCGCTTTGAGCTGGCCGCGAGTCGATAGAGAAGAGCTCTCCCCGGTCAGTTCGTCCGCATCGCAAATCGCGAATGCCCGTGGGTGCTTGCTCCAAGGCAGGCGATGAATCTGCGCCGGGTCCGGCACCAGCGCCAGGTCGCCATCATCGCTGCCGTAAAAACGCGCTGGCGGATATCCGCCCATGATGCATTGCAGCAGCACACCCCGCGCCATCTGCAACCGTCGCCCTTCGAGGAAGCCCTCGGCGGTCATTACCTTGCCCCGTGGTACGCCGTTCAAATCCGGCGTGACACATTCAATCTCATCAATGCCCGTCAATCGCTGAGCGAGTGAACGCTGGCCATCGGTTGTCATGACGCAATCCTTGTTGTTGTGCGAGCCGCGAACGGCGACCCGTACAAAATAGGCTCCGGCCGTTCGGAATATCAAGCACTCCCGAACAAAAAACCAACCGATGTCGGGGGATCACGTCACGGCAGGTACAGGCTAAAGACTCCGCCGCCCAACGGGCCGCCATTGCTGATGCGGGTATAGCCGCCGACGCCATTGCGCTGATGCAACGCCGCAATCCGCCCGGCGAAGTACAAGCCCAGGCCAGTGCTGCCAGAACTTTGGTTGATGCCTTGCACATAATCGGCCTGGCGCTCGATCATCTCGGGTGGATAACCCTCGCCGTCGTCGTTGATGGTGATCACCAACTGGCCGGCCTCATCGCTGACCGTGATCAACAGCGCGTCCCTGGCATAGCGAATCGCATTGTTGATGCAGTTGGCCAGCACCGAAGCAATCAGCTCACGGTCGAAAAAACCCAACGGGCTCAGGGGATCCACTTCATAGGTCGCCATGATGCCGCGACTGGCGAACACCTCTTGATGCGCCGCCAATTGAGCTTCGATGAAGTCGTCCAACTCATGGTAAGCCGGCTGCAACGGCATCTGGTTGACGCCGAGTTTGTAGAGCCCCAGCAACTGCACAAGCATGCCGTTGAGGTGGGCGAATTCGAAGTCGATGACGCCCTGCTCTTTGGATTGCTGCTGATCGGGCATGCGCGCCAGCCATTGGCTGTGGGCCTGCATCAGCATCGCCAGAGAGTTCTTCATGTCGTGCACGGTGGAGGCAATCACCGTGGAGAAATCGAGTGCCTGTTCGCTGTCGTTCATTCGCCAAACGCCTTGCTTCGCAGCTTCTGATAACGGGAAAAACGCGCGTCGGTATCGGGCATCAGGCCAACCGTTTTCAGGCAGGCCCGGCACTCCTCAAGTTCCGCCGACGGCACACTGGTGTCAGTGCCATGCAGTAGCGATTGCGCCATGTTCAGCGCAATGCTGATGTTCTTCGGTTGCAGCGCCAGGGCTTTGCGGAACACGTCCCGCGCTTCCACCAGGTTGCCGGTCTTGTAAACGCGCACGCCTTGACGGTTGAGGTCGGCGGCGGCGTTACCGGCATTGAGAATAGTCGGGTCGTCGGTCAGCTTGGCAATGCCTTGCATCACCGTCGGGTCATCACCGTAGATCTCCGCACAGTTTTTCAGCATCGAAGCACCCGCGCTGGCCTGACCGAGCATTTGCAGTTGCTTGGCCACCAACAGCGCCGCTTCGGCACTCATGAATTGCTCCATGCCATCGAGGCGCATCATCGCTTGCTCGGTGAGCTTCTCGGCGGTCTCGGCATCGTTGAGCAACAGGCTGGTCGCCTTCATCAGCCGCGCACGAATCTGCAGACCGGGGTCGGAAGGGTTCTCCTTGGCCACCGCGCTGAGCGTCGTGTTGATTTCGAGTCGGGTCCGGGTATCCAGGCCCTTTTCACTGCCTTTGCTGATCAAGGCGTGGGCCAGCCCCAGGTTGCTTTCCGCATCCTTGAAACGCGACTGGGCACCTTGCGAAACCGCCTGACGATAAGCTTTGGAGGCGGTTTCAAAATCTTCGTTGGTCATCGCCAGCTTACCCAGCAACGCTTGCCGGCGAACCGCCAGTGGCGACAGGCGAATGGCTTCCTCCAACACGCGCTGGGCACCCTTGGTATCGCCTCCGGCAACCAGCACATCGGCCATGCCGTCATAAAGCGCGGGCATCATCGGGAATACTTTCAGCGCCTTCTCGTAGACCTCTTTGGCCTGGGTGACCTGGCCGCGCTTGAACAGCAGCTTGCCCAGCCCGGCAAACGCCCAAGGCTGCGGACGATCCGCGATGATGCTGTCGTAGAGACGCTCCAGCGCCTCGTTCTGATTCAGATCACGCAGGGCATCGGCGCGATAACGCAGGCACAGCGGCGAATAGCGGATGTCCTGCTTGCACAAGGCGATACAGGCGTTGAGCACTTCGACCGGTTTACCGCGGTCGAGTGCCTGCAGGATCGGCTTGAGCAACGTCTTGCGCTGCACCAGTCGCTCCAGTCGCTGGGCCAGGCCCGAACGATTGAACGGCTTGGTCAGGTACGCATCGGGCTCGTGCTCCAGGGCACTGAGCACCATTGCCTGACTGGTCTCGGCCGTGACCATGACAAACACGCTTTCATGGCTGATCAGCTTCTCGATCATCAGGTCTTCGAGCACCTGCTGACCGTTCTTCTTGCCATCGCCCAGGTGAAAATCCTGCAGGATAAAATCGTAAGACTTCTGCGCGCACATGCGCAGCGCCTGCTCACCGGTATCAGCGGTGTCGACATCCTTGATGCCCAGCTCCCGCAGCATGGACCTGACGGAACTGCGGAAATCCGAGAAATCATCGACGATCAGAAAACTCTTTTGGTGATACGACAGCATCGAAGATTTCCAGGCAATTTAAGAAGAACAACCCAAAGGCAAATACGTGGCGTGACTGCCGTTTCGGCGCGCAGATGATAACTGGCGGCAAAAGGCTATCAAGCGATTTCTCATCAAGCCGCAGGTTGCCGCAAGCAAAGAGAACCTTAACCGTTCGGGTTATCGGCCAGGAGTAGCGTTACCTTGAAGCGGCGGATGTATAAACGTGCATTTGGCTGCATCGGTGCTGACCTTGATGCACACTTGAACGCGTCGCGACGTACTTACTCTACGAACTCAAGGTCTTATTACTGTGTACATCAAAGGACGCTGTATTTTGTCCGCTTGTGCCCTGCTATCTACTCAGCATGCATTGGCGACTGGAATGGACTGTACAAAAGCGGCAAGCACCGTTGAGAAAACTATCTGCGCGAGTGCGGCGCTGTATGAACTGGATAGTCAGATGGGAGGGGTTTACCGCAGTTTGGTGAGGGCCACTCCCCAGGCACAGGCTGAACTGAAGACAGCCCAACGCATCTGGCTGAAAACGCGTGATCAGTGTGCCGCCGATGTGGATTGTCTCGATCAGCGTTACCGTGAGCGTCTTCAGTCACTGCAAAAGCAATTGAGTGAGACGGTCGCCTACCAGCCAGTTGAAATCGACAGGTTGGTACTAGAAGACTTGAGACAAGCTATACAGACGGCCAACAAAACTGATCCAGAGTTTCCGTTGGAACGGGCACTTGATTCTTTTGCCATTAAGACGGGCACCACGACTTTTTCAAACGTGGCGGATGACGATAACGCCTTTGAAGAAGCGCATTTCCCGAAGATTATTCCCGTGGGTGTCGCCCAGGACGAGTGGCAGGCCCTCACCGCCTCTAAAGTTGAGAGCGCAGGTGAGAACGGAAATAGCTCATATACCTTGATGGACCTGGACGGTGATGGGTTGCGCGATCTTGTCGTCGACACCTACTCAGGTGGCACCGGATTGTTTTCTTATATAGAAACGTTTCGCCGGACTGGAGACGTATTTGTCAGGAGAACAGGTACTGCCGATTCTGACTCCAGTTCTGAGAGCTCTCTTTTTTCTCTCAATGGTCGCGGTGCGAACCAGTCCGTCTACTGGATAAACGTACGTGGTCGTGTTTATGCCGCCTACCGAAATAGCTACTACGGTGTTGATCAGCTCTACCTTCTTGATCCGCTGAAGATTACTGGTGCGGTTCCTATTGTGAGCGTCAATTACCGCTATCAACTGTCTGTGCCCAAGACTCAAAAAGATGATGCCAGCGGTACCAGCATTAAGCTGGATGCGGTGCTACATAAAGCACTGATTCAGGCATTGGTCAACGTGAGCACAACCGAAGCGAAAGATGTCGGTGATCAGCGCACTCCTCTGTGCCCCATTCCTCCAGCAGGAGAGGGTGATGGTGCTTACTACAGTTATGGCCCGGGGCACTACAGCTTCGAAATTGTCGGAGATACGTCTGTTGTGATTGCAGGGCAGTGCTATATCGGAAGATTGATGGACTGGTTTGGTGGGTACAGCGCCAAGGATGGACTGTATGCGCAGCTCGACGTGCGAAAACCAGACCTGGAAAGTGCCGAACACAGTTATACGGTCAACGGGCGACGTCGTATGACCGGTGTAACCACCTCGATTGGCAAGTTTGAAGGAGACAATGGTGGCTAGCGAGTTGCCGCGAACGTTGTAGTTTGCGGGCACAAAAAAGCCCCACCAGCTGATTCTGGTGGGGCGTTTTATTTTGTCTTTTACCAGGCACTTTCCTGCGGACAAAACAAAACCCCTACCTGCATACGCAGATAGGGGTTTCGGAATTTAATCTTGACGATGACCTACTCTCACATGGGGAAACCCCACACTACCATCGGCGATGCATCGTTTCACTGCTGAGTTCGGGATGGGATCAGGTGGTTCCAATGCTCTATGGTCGTCAAGAAATTCGGGAGCCGGCTCGTTTGCCCTTGCGGGTTTACGCTCCAGCGAATGGGTATGTGATAGATCTCGGTGTTTTGTGAGCAGCTTCGAACTTTCGGTTCGTTTCGTCTTCACACACCGCAATCTGGCCTTTCGACGCAAATTGCTTGGGTGTTATATGGTCAAGCCTCACGGGCAATTAGTATTGGTTAGCTCAACGCCTCACAGCGCTTACACACCCAACCTATCAACGTCGTAGTCTTCGACGGCCCTTCAGGGGACTCAAGGTCCCAGTGAGATCTCATCTTGAGGCTAGTTTCCCGCTTAGATGCTTTCAGCGGTTATCTATTCCGAACATAGCTACCCGGCAATGCCACTGGCGTGACAACCGGAACACCAGAGGTTCGTCCACTCCGGTCCTCTCGTACTAGGAGCAGCCCCTCTCAAATCTCAAACGTCCACGGCAGATAGGGACCGAACTGTCTCACGACGTTCTAAACCCAGCTCGCGTACCACTTTAAATGGCGAACAGCCATACCCTTGGGACCGGCTTCAGCCCCAGGATGTGATGAGCCGACATCGAGGTGCCAAACACCGCCGTCGATATGAACTCTTGGGCGGTATCAGCCTGTTATCCCCGGAGTACCTTTTATCCGTTGAGCGATGGCCCTTCCATACAGAACCACCGGATCACTAAGACCTACTTTCGTACCTGCTCGACGTGTCTGTCTCGCAGTCAAGCGCGCTTTTGCCTTTATACTCTACGACCGATTTCCGACCGGTCTGAGCGCACCTTCGTACTCCTCCGTTACTCTTTAGGAGGAGACCGCCCCAGTCAAACTACCCACCATACACTGTCCTCGATCCGGATAACGGACCTGAGTTAGAACCTCAAAGTTGCCAGGGTGGTATTTCAAGGTTGGCTCCACGCGAACTGGCGTCCACGCTTCAAAGCCTCCCACCTATCCTACACAAGCAAATTCAAAGTCCAGTGCAAAGCTATAGTAAAGGTTCACGGGGTCTTTCCGTCTAGCCGCGGATACACTGCATCTTCACAGCGATTTCAATTTCACTGAGTCTCGGGTGGAGACAGCGCCGCCATCGTTACGCCATTCGTGCAGGTCGGAACTTACCCGACAAGGAATTTCGCTACCTTAGGACCGTTATAGTTACGGCCGCCGTTTACCGGGGCTTCGATCAAGAGCTTCGCATTAGCTAACCCCATCAATTAACCTTCCGGCACCGGGCAGGCGTCACACCCTATACGTCCACTTTCGTGTTTGCAGAGTGCTGTGTTTTTAATAAACAGTCGCAGCGGCCTGGTATCTTCGACCGGCATGGGCTTACGCAGTAAATGCTTCACCCTCACCGGCGCACCTTCTCCCGAAGTTACGGTGCCATTTTGCCTAGTTCCTTCACCCGAGTTCTCTCAAGCGCCTTGGTATTCTCTACCCAACCACCTGTGTCGGTTTGGGGTACGGTTCCTGGTTACCTGAAGCTTAGAAGCTTTTCTTGGAAGCATGGCATCAACCACTTCGTGTTCTAAAAGAACACTCGTCATCAGCTCTCGGCCTTAGAATCCCGGATTTACCTAAGATTCCAGCCTACCACCTTAAACTTGGACAACCAACGCCAAGCTGGCCTAGCCTTCTCCGTCCCTCCATCGCAATAACCAGAAGTACAGGAATATTAACCTGTTTTCCATCGACTACGCTTTTCAGCCTCGCCTTAGGGACCGACTAACCCTGCGTCGATTAACGTTGCGCAGGAAACCTTGGTCTTTCGGCGTGGGTGTTTTTCACACCCATTGTCGTTACTCATGTCAGCATTCGCACTTCTGATACCTCCAGCAAGCTTCTCAACTCACCTTCACAGGCTTACAGAACGCTCCTCTACCGCATCACCTAAGTGATACCCGTAGCTTCGGTGTATGGTTTGAGCCCCGTTACATCTTCCGCGCAGGCCGACTCGACTAGTGAGCTATTACGCTTTCTTTAAAGGGTGGCTGCTTCTAAGCCAACCTCCTAGCTGTCTAAGCCTTCCCACATCGTTTCCCACTTAACCATAACTTTGGGACCTTAGCTGACGGTCTGGGTTGTTTCCCTTTTCACGACGGACGTTAGCACCCGCCGTGTGTCTCCCATGCTCGGCACTTGTAGGTATTCGGAGTTTGCATCGGTTTGGTAAGTCGGGATGACCCCCTAGCCGAAACAGTGCTCTACCCCCTACAGTGATACATGAGGCGCTACCTAAATAGCTTTCGAGGAGAACCAGCTATCTCCGAGCTTGATTAGCCTTTCACTCCGATCCACAGGTCATCCGCTAACTTTTCAACGGTAGTCGGTTCGGTCCTCCAGTTAGTGTTACCCAACCTTCAACCTGCCCATGGATAGATCGCCCGGTTTCGGGTCTATTCCCAGCGACTAGACGCCCTATTAAGACTCGCTTTCGCTACGCCTCCCCTATTCGGTTAAGCTCGCCACTGAAAATAAGTCGCTGACCCATTATACAAAAGGTACGCAGTCACCCAACAAAGTGGGCTCCCACTGCTTGTACGCATACGGTTTCAGGATCTATTTCACTCCCCTCTCCGGGGTTCTTTTCGCCTTTCCCTCACGGTACTAGTTCACTATCGGTCAGTCAGTAGTATTTAGCCTTGGAGGATGGTCCCCCCATATTCAGACAAAGTTTCTCGTGCTCCGTCCTACTCGATTTCATGACTAAGAGATTTTCGCGTACAGGGCTATCACCCACTATGGCCGCACTTTCCAGAGCGTTCCGCTAATCTCAAAGCCACTTAAGGGCTAGTCCCCGTTCGCTCGCCACTACTAAGGGAATCTCGGTTGATTTCTTTTCCTCAGGGTACTTAGATGTTTCAGTTCCCCTGGTTCGCTTCTTAAGCCTATGTATTCAGCTTAAGATACCTAACTTATGTTAGGTGGGTTCCCCCATTCAGACATCTCCGGATCAAAGTCTGTTTGCCGACTCCCCGAAGCTTTTCGCAGGCTACCACGTCTTTCATCGCCTCTGACTGCCAAGGCATCCACCGTATGCGCTTCTTCACTTGACCATATAACCCCAAGCAATCTGGTTATACTGTGAAGACGACATTCGCCGAAAATTCGAATTTCTCAATTAAGAGAACTCACAAATTTTACCTTAGCCTGATCCGTTACCAGTGAAAGTAACGTTCAGTCTATCTTTCTATCACATACCCAAATTTTTAAAGAACGATCTAATCAAAGACTAGAAATCAATATTCACATTGGAATGCTCATTTCTAAGCTTTCAACAAACAGAAGCAGTAGTGGTGGAGCCAAACGGGATCGAACCGTTGACCTCCTGCGTGCAAGGCAGGCGCTCTCCCAGCTGAGCTATGGCCCCATAACAAAATTGGTGGGTCTGGGCAGATTCGAACTGCCGACCTCACCCTTATCAGGGGTGCGCTCTAACCAACTGAGCTACAGACCCAATTTCGAGCTATTCAGGCCGACCTCACCCTGCTCTTTACCGCAAAGCATGGGGTGCGCTCTAACCAACCAAGCTACAACCTGATACAGGCTGCTTCTTTATCGTCTTCTTCAATGAATCAAGCAATTCGTGTGGGAACTTATGGAGCAGCTGATGTCGTCGATTAAGGAGGTGATCCAGCCGCAGGTTCCCCTACGGCTACCTTGTTACGACTTCACCCCAGTCATGAATCACACCGTGGTAACCGTCCTCCCGAAGGTTAGACTAGCTACTTCTGGTGCAACCCACTCCCATGGTGTGACGGGCGGTGTGTACAAGGCCCGGGAACGTATTCACCGCGACATTCTGATTCGCGATTACTAGCGATTCCGACTTCACGCAGTCGAGTTGCAGACTGCGATCCGGACTACGATCGGTTTTCTGGGATTAGCTCCACCTCGCGGCTTGGCAACCCTCTGTACCGACCATTGTAGCACGTGTGTAGCCCAGGCCGTAAGGGCCATGATGACTTGACGTCATCCCCACCTTCCTCCGGTTTGTCACCGGCAGTCTCCTTAGAGTGCCCACCATAACGTGCTGGTAACTAAGGACAAGGGTTGCGCTCGTTACGGGACTTAACCCAACATCTCACGACACGAGCTGACGACAGCCATGCAGCACCTGTCTCAATGTTCCCGAAGGCACCAATCCATCTCTGGAAAGTTCATTGGATGTCAAGGCCTGGTAAGGTTCTTCGCGTTGCTTCGAATTAAACCACATGCTCCACCGCTTGTGCGGGCCCCCGTCAATTCATTTGAGTTTTAACCTTGCGGCCGTACTCCCCAGGCGGTCAACTTAATGCGTTAGCTGCGCCACTAAGAGCTCAAGGCTCCCAACGGCTAGTTGACATCGTTTACGGCGTGGACTACCAGGGTATCTAATCCTGTTTGCTCCCCACGCTTTCGCACCTCAGTGTCAGTATCAGTCCAGGTGGTCGCCTTCGCCACTGGTGTTCCTTCCTATATCTACGCATTTCACCGCTACACAGGAAATTCCACCACCCTCTACCATACTCTAGCTTGTCAGTTTTGAATGCAGTTCCCAGGTTGAGCCCGGGGATTTCACATCCAACTTAACAAACCACCTACGCGCGCTTTACGCCCAGTAATTCCGATTAACGCTTGCACCCTCTGTATTACCGCGGCTGCTGGCACAGAGTTAGCCGGTGCTTATTCTGTCGGTAACGTCAAAACACTTACGTATTAGGTAAATGCCCTTCCTCCCAACTTAAAGTGCTTTACAATCCGAAGACCTTCTTCACACACGCGGCATGGCTGGATCAGGCTTTCGCCCATTGTCCAATATTCCCCACTGCTGCCTCCCGTAGGAGTCTGGACCGTGTCTCAGTTCCAGTGTGACTGATCATCCTCTCAGACCAGTTACGGATCGTCGCCTTGGTGAGCCATTACCTCACCAACTAGCTAATCCGACCTAGGCTCATCTGATAGCGCAAGGCCCGAAGGTCCCCTGCTTTCTCCCGTAGGACGTATGCGGTATTAGCGTCCGTTTCCGAGCGTTATCCCCCACTACCAGGCAGATTCCTAGGCATTACTCACCCGTCCGCCGCTCGCCACCAGGTACAAGTACCCGTGCTGCCGCTCGACTTGCATGTGTTAGGCCTGCCGCCAGCGTTCAATCTGAGCCATGATCAAACTCTTCAGTTCAAACATCTTTGGGTTTTTAAGAAACCCTAAACTTGGCTCAGCAATCGTTGGTTACATCTTTGATTTCTCGCGGAGTAACTTGTGATGCTGATAATCTTGTTGACTATCAGTCTGACTCCACAAGCACCCACACGAATTGCTTGATTCAGTTGTTAAAGAGCGGCGGGTTGATTCTTTCGTCTCAACCGAGGCGCGCATTCTACAGCAGCGCCAGTTACTGTCAAGCGGTTATTTTAAGAAGTTTTCAAAGTTTCCTTTGTAACTTCAACCACTTGCGCTTTCGATCTCTCGTTAGCGGGAGGCGAATTCTACAGCGTTACTCGCTGCTGTCAACACCTCTTTTTCAACTCCTTTCGTGCTTCGATGAACTGAAGCAACTCACTGCCGAAACCTGCGTAACTCTTTGTTTACCAAGGAGTTTTCCGTTTCGACTGCGCCGGAAGTGGGGCGAATTATAGACTTCCAGAATCTGCCGTCAACCCCTGATTCAGCTTTTCTATCAGGAACCTGCAAAAGCCCCGAAAACAGCCCCAATCCCCTCTATAAAGAAGCGCTTCTATATAGAAGGAATCCGTAACCTATCGAAAGCAGACGCAGAAACGCATCCAGACCCAATATCCCCACAGGATGCGATTGGATTCCAGAAAGAGAATTCGGATTGAACGAAGTGGATTTGTAAGGAGGTGGTGTCCCAGGGCAGGTTCGAACTGCCAACCTTCCCCTTAGGAGGGGGATGCTCTATCCAATTGAGCTACTGAGACACAAGATCGCCCGCGAGGACCGCGGCACGATGACGGCGAGCATGTTAACGGGCAGGCCTGCTTTTGTCATGTCGTCCTTAGGCTTTTTAAGTGTAGGCAAACGCCTATCACCCCCACCGCATTGATTACCGTGCAAATTGCATCGCCTCAAAACGCCATCATTGCAAATTGCACTACCGCCCCTCAGAGATTTAACGCTAATTCATTGTTTTTAAAGGATTTAATAGGCGTTAGACTCTTGGCATGCGGACTGCTTTAGCTGTTCTCCAAGAACAATGGAGGATAACCCCATGAACGGCGCCCTTTTACTCTCGAACGCGATCGCCCTGGCCTTGCTGCTTGGCTTTCAATTCGTTCCCGAAAGAGACTCCGAAGTGGTAGCCAAACGCATGCCCCATTACCTCCAGCTTCAGAAAGCGCCTCAATTGGCAGTCATGAGTGATCAGCAGGTTTGGGTAAGTCAGGAAGTCAGCCAAGAGAGCACTCTGTTACAGGCGACCTCTTCCGAACGATTGGTATTTTGAATTCCCTATCAGGAGCACCGCATGTCCAAATCAGCCGCCGGATTTTTTATCCTGGCCTTGTTGAGCGGCATTCTTCATCTTTGTTTGACTCAGGAAGCAACGCTTACCGCGCCGTTGATTGCCTGCGGCGTGTTCGCTTCTCTGTTCGTGTTGGCGCTGATCGCCGGTCGACGGATCAAATTTGATCCGGTTTTACGCTGAGCTTCAACAGATTCAAGAGGTTGTTAACCGTGACGACCAATTCGCCGGAATTATCGAGTCGATGGATACGTGCATGACCAATCGAATCGTCCGCTACAAATAGTCCATTGCGCTGGATCCTGGCGTCGATCTCCTCCAGGTTCTCGCGCCCTCGCCGCAACAACCGCTCACGCAATACTTCATCCTTGACCGTCAGCAATACCGGCACCAACTCCGGATAACGCTCCAGAGCGACGGGCAGATGACCTCGAGAGCCATTGACCAGCACATGTCGACCATCGCGGAGCCATTGATCAATTTCGACGGGAATACCATAAGCCAGACCATTGGCACGCCATGAAAGCGAAAAGCCCCCCTCCTCCCTGCGTCGCTCGAACTCTGCCGGAGAAACCCCCACGGCATCTTCACCCACGGATTCAGCCGAACGCGTGATCACACGCCGCACCACTTCGCACCCCAGCGCTTGCAAAGGTTCGCGAGCCGCTTGAATGAGGCTGTCTTTGCCCGACCCGGAAGGACCCATCAGATAAATCAATCTGCCATCCATCCCGAAATCATCTCGCACTGTGGTTCGCCTCTAGCAAATCGGCCATTTGCCACTATCCTATACAAGGTAAGGAATGATAATCGAATCCGCATAGCATGCACCTTCAGGCGTCTCTGGACATCACCTGTCGGGCAAGAGGACGCGGCCAGTGATGCGGACCAGGGCAAACTTTTCAAACCAGTCCGCATTTCTGATAATTGGTGCTGGCATAACGCCTTTATCCAGTTCAATATTTGTCACAGAATTGACGCCAATGAACTGGCTAATTTGAGGCATGATGCGAGCCTCTATCAATTCAGGTTGAACATTTGGCCAGAGTGCTTGTCCTATCAGACATCCTGCGGCCAATCCCGAGAACCGCTCCCCTGAACTAACCGGTTAAATATATGCGCCCATTGAAACAGGCAATTTATTCCAGCCGTACGGCTGACAAGTTCGTCGTACGTCTGCCAGACGGAATGCGTGAACGCATTGCCGAGGTGGCTCGCAATCATCATCGCAGCATGAACTCCGAGATCATTGCGCGCCTTGAGCAGAGTCTTATTCAGGAAGGCGCACTGGGCGAAGAGCTGAGCATGCGCCTGGACAGCCCGGAGCTGTCGTTGCACGAACGTGAACTGCTGCAACGTTTCCGCCAACTCTCCCACCGTCAGCAGAATGCCCTCGTTTCGCTGATTGCCCATGACGCCGAAATGGCCGCAGACGCGTCCTGATCTACCCCAAAAAATTCAAGCCAGCATAATCGCTGGCTTTTTTTTGCCTTGAATTTGAGGCATAAAAAAACCCGCCAATCTGGCGGGTCTTGAGATACGAATCAGAGCAGGAAGATTGTCGCCAACCCAAGGAAGATGAAGAACCCGCCACTGTCGGTCATGGCCGTGATCATCACGCTGGCACCCATTGCCGGGTCGCGCCCCATACGTGCAAGTGTCATAGGAATCAAAACCCCGGCCAATGCCGCAAGCAGCAGGTTCAGCGTCATCGCCGCCGTCATCACCACGCCCAGGGACCAACTGCCATACAGCAGATAGGCGACGACACCAATCACACCACCCCACACCAAACCATTGATCAAACCGACCGCGAGCTCTTTGCGCATCAAGCGCGACGTATTGCCGGTACTGACCTGGTCCAGCGCCATGGCCCGAACGATCATGGTGATTGTCTGGTTACCCGAGTTACCGCCAATGCCCGCCACGATCGGCATCAACGCCGCGAGCGCCACCAGCTTCTCGATGGAGCCTTCAAACAGGCCAATCACCCGGGAGGCTACAAACGCAGTCACCAGGTTGACCGCCAGCCAGGACCAGCGGTTACGCAAGGATTTCCAGACTGACGCAAAAATGTCTTCTTCTTCGCGCAGACCCGCCATGTTGAGAACTTCGTTTTCGCTCTCTTCACGAATCAGGTCGACCATCTCATCGATGGTCAGACGGCCGATCAGCTTGCCGTTCTTGTCGACCACAGGCGCAGAGATCAAGTCGTAACGCTCAAACGCCTGAGCGGCGTCATAGGCATCTTCGTCCGGGTGGAAACTCACCGGATCACTGGCCATGACATCAGCAACTTGTTTATCCGGATCGTTGACCAGCAACCGCTTGATCGGCAACACGCCCTTGAGCACGCCGTCGTAATCAACCACGAACAATTTGTCCGTATGCCCCGGCAACTCTTTAAGACGACGCAGATAGCGCAGAACCACT
Source organism: Pseudomonas nunensis (assembly GCF_024296925.1). Taxonomy (NCBI): domain Bacteria; kingdom Pseudomonadati; phylum Pseudomonadota; class Gammaproteobacteria; order Pseudomonadales; family Pseudomonadaceae; genus Pseudomonas; species Pseudomonas nunensis. Next base: position 649,055 of record NZ_CP101125.1, on the reverse strand, counting down.
TCAAGACTGACATCCTCACGGATAGTCACCATCTCGAAGTCCATCAGCGCACCGACTTGCTCCTCGTCATAGGACAACGCGGAGCGAACGCGCTCACGCTGTTGACCATCAAGGGTTTCCATCAACTCATGGACGACGTCTCGCGGCAGCTCGGAGGCCAGATCAGCGAGTTCGTCGGCGTCCATGTCCTTGGCCGCAGCCAGGAGCTCGTGATCGTCCATGTCGGCGATCAGCGTTTCACGAACCGAATCGGATACTTCGAGAAGGATGTCGCCGTCACGATCAGCCTTGACCAATTGCCAGAGCGTCAGACGGTCGTCCAGCGGCAAGGCTTCAAGGATGTAGGCAACGTCGGCGGAGTGCAGATCATCGAGCTTGCGTTGCAGCTCGACGAGGTTTTGCCGGTGAACCAGGTTCTCGACCCGGTCGTGATGCGGACCTTCCTGGCGATGCGTCAGGTCTTCGACCACACGCTGACGCTGCAACAGCTCAACGACTTGAGCGAGGCGGTCCTGCAAGCTTTCCTGCGTTTTCTTTACTTCAACTTCGGACATAGGCGAACTCCACTCCCAGCAGCGGGGCACGCCGGAAGGATCAATCAGTCAATTCATGATTGGAAAAACGGGGTACTGAGTAACTACTGGGTAAGTCCATGGAGGTTTTCCATAAGCCCCGGCGGGGCTGACGGGCGCAATGATACACCGCCTGACGCTTTAAAACGTTAAAAAATCGTGGTTGAAACAAGCGCTTGCAAGACAAACCTGAGCGCTGCCCTTATCCATCAAACTGCGACGACTCATCCTGAAAAGAAAACACACCGCAGCCTGAATATGTAGCGGCTACCCTTCAGATGGAACGTCATGGAGGACGCCGAATGCCATCTAGCAAACACCTTCTTTTACTCACCACCCTGCTCTACCTGCCGCCAAAGGCCCTTGCCGCAACCATTCACCGATGCGAGACAGCCGATGGGCGCATTACCTTCACTACGATGAGCTGCAGGGCCGGAGAAAGCCTTTCACTTCAGGATGTGCGTCCATTCATGCCAGGCACCATCGTTGCAGTCATGCCCGAAGCCATACCCCAGGAAATCCCAGGCACGCACGCACGACGGAACGAACTAACTGTTGTAGGCCAATCCGAGGATAAATGTGGAAACGAGATCGACGCCAAACAACGTCGCGAAGCGATCATCAATCAGCGCGTCGTGGCCGGGATGAGTCAGCAGGATGTTGAGAGCTCGCTCGGCAAGCCGGACAAGATCAGTATTCGCAATTCAGCCACGAGCTACCGGTATGACCTCAAGCGAGGCCGAAGTGCTCACGTTGATTTTGATGAGAGAGGATGCGTCAAAGGAAAAGCCAAATCCCAGACAGCAAAAAGCCCGCGTTAGACGCAGGCTTTTTGGTGTTTGGTGCACTCGACAGGATTCGAACCTGTGACCGCTCGGTTCGTAGCCGAGTACTCTATCCAGCTGAGCTACGAGTGCATTTTGTGTTTTTAAACCAGACCACAACTGGCTGAAGCAAAGTCGCTCGCATTACTGCAAACAACTCTTAAATGGTGCACTCGACAGGATTCGAACCTGTGACCGCTCGGTTCGTAGCCGAGTACTCTATCCAGCTGAGCTACGAGTGCATTTGTTGCCGCGCATTATAGGCCGTCTAATCTCTATGTCAAACACTTTTTCTAGTAATTTCAACAACTTACCGAAGAAGCCAGATTACAACGTACTACGCAAATAATGGCGGAGAACGGGGGATTCGAACCCCCGACACCCTTTTGAGGTGTACTCCCTTAGCAGGGGAGCGCCTTCGGCCACTCGGCCAGCTCTCCGCAACACGGGGCGTATCTTAACCAACCTTTTCCCCGTTTGCAAACATAAAAAACGATAAAAATTAATGGCTTGGTTCGTCGTCCTTCTCTTTCTTGATCCGCAAGTAGATTTCCTCACGGTGAACAGCAACCTCTTTAGGCGCGTTAACGCCAATACGCACTTGATTTCCTTTGACGCCGAGCACGGTCACGGTGATTTCGCCATCACCAATAATCAGGCTTTCTGCGCACCGACGAGTCAGAATCAGCATACCTTTCTCCTCACGCATTACAGTTCAGGGACAACAGTCTGCAAAAAAAAGGCACTCGACCTACAACCGTTACGATCGCAGCCCTACATGCCTGAGTATTGACCAGCGCGAGCAAAAGAACAGTTCCTGGGTCGCGCTATTCAAAAAAGACGAAGGGCGCGGTCAGACCGCGCCCTTCGGTAAACGTCACTCGCCCTGGCGGGCGGGCGCGTCCAGTTCGAAAGCCGTGTGCAGAGCGCGCACAGCCAGTTCCAGATACTTCTCTTCGATCACGACGGAGACTTTGATTTCCGAGGTCGAGATCATCTGGATGTTGATGCTTTCCTTGGCCAGGGATTCGAACATACGGCTGGCCACACCGGCGTGAGAACGCATGCCGACGCCGACGATCGAGACCTTGGCGATCTTGATGTCACCCACGACTTCACGGGCACCGATCTCGCGAGCGGTGTTTTCCAGCACGGTTTGTGCGGCCTGGAAGTCATTGCGGTGTACGGTGAAGGTGAAGTCGGTGGTGTTATCGTGCGCAACGTTCTGCACGATCATGTCGACTTCAATGTTCGCGCCACTGATCGGCCCAAGAATCTTGAACGCAACACCCGGGGTGTCTGGCACGCCACGGATGGTCAGCTTGGCTTCATCGCGGTTGAAAGCGATGCCGGAAATGATCGGCTGTTCCATGGTTTCCTCTTCATCAATAGTAATGAGGGTGCCCGGACCCTCCTTGAAGCTGTGCAGTACGCGCAGCGGAACGTTGTACTTGCCGGCGAATTCCACCGCACGGATCTGCAACACCTTGGAACCGAGGCTGGCCATTTCCAGCATCTCTTCAAAGGTAATCTTGTCCAGGCGCTGGGCCACGGACACCACGCGTGGGTCGGTGGTGTAGACGCCATCCACATCGGTGTAGATCTGGCATTCATCAGCCTTCAAGGCTGCTGCCAGCGCCACGCCGGTGGTGTCGGAACCGCCACGACCGAGGGTGGTGATATTGCCGTGCTCGTCGACGCCCTGGAAACCGGCGACAACTACCACGCGACCTGCCTTCAGATCGCCACGAATCTTCTGATCGTCAATCTGCAAGATACGCGCTTTATTGTGCGCGCTGTCCGTCAGAATCCGCACCTGGTTACCGGTGTAGGACACCGCTGGCACGCCGCGCTTGATCAGCGCCATGGCCAACAGGGCAATCGTCACCTGCTCACCGGTGGAAACAATCACGTCCAGCTCACGCGGAACCGGTTGACCGTCGCCACTGATTTGCTTGGCCAGATCGATCAGACGGTTGGTCTCACCGCTCATTGCAGACAGCACAACCACCAGGTCATCGCCGGCATCGCGGAATTTCTTAACCTTGTCGGCGACCTGCTCGATTCTCTCGACAGTGCCGACCGAGGTGCCTCCAAATTTCTGTACGATCAAAGCCATTTCAAAGCCGCCTCTGCCCATGAAGGGCGCCCAATAATCACTCAAACAGTTGCCGAACCCGTCACTAGACCACGGGTTCGGCAAACCGCCTTATAAACCCTGCTCTACAAATGGAACGGTCAGGGCCAATGCCGCGTCCAGCGCGCCGGCGTCTACACCACCGCCCTGCGCCATGTCCGGACGACCACCGCCCTTCCCGCCCACTGCCGCAGCGGCTTGCTTCATCAAATCACCGGCTTTGAGTTGGCCAGTCAGGTCCTTGGTTACGCCTGCAACCAGAACGACCTTTTCCTCATGGACACTGCCGAGCAGGATCACTGCGCGGCCGAGTTTGTTCTTCAATTGATCGACCAGCGCCAGCAGCGCCTTGCCGTCCTGACCGTCCAGACGCACGGCCAGCACTTTCACGCCTTTGACGTCCAGAGCAGAGGCCGACAGATCGTCGCCCGCCGCGCTGGCTGCCTTGGCCTGCAACTGCTCGAGTTGCTTCTCCAGCAGACGGTTGCGCTCCAGCACAGCCGACAGCTTGTCGATCAGGTTGTCGCGGCTGCCCTTGACCAGGTTAGCCGCTTCCTTGAGTTGTTCTTCCGCAGCGTTCAAGTATGCCAGCGCCGCGGCGCCGGTGACCGCTTCGATACGACGCACGCCGGAAGCCACACCGCCTTCGCTGATGATTTTCAGCAGGCCGATGTCGCCGGTACGGTTGGCGTGGATGCCACCGCACAGCTCGACGGAGAAATCGCCGCCCATGCTCAGCACGCGTACGTTGTCACCGTACTTCTCGCCAAACAGCGCCATGGCGCCTTTTTGCTTGGCGGTTTCGATGTCGGTTTCTTCGGTTTCAACCGCGGAGTTCTTGCGGATCTCAGCGTTGACGATGTCTTCCAGGGCCTTCAACTGCTCAGGCTTGATCGCTTCGAAGTGGCTGAAGTCAAAGCGCAGACGCTGACTGTCGACCAACGAACCTTTCTGCTGAACGTGTTCGCCCAGCACCTGACGCAATGCTGCGTGCAGCAAGTGCGTTGCCGAGTGGTTCAGCGAAGTGGCGTGACGGACCTCGGCATCAACGTGGGTCTCTACCGGCGCGCCGATAGTCAGGCTGCCCAACACCGCCACACCGTGGTGCAGGAAAGCACCGCCAGTCTTGGTGGTATCACGCACGTCGAAACGGCTGCTGCCGAGTTGCAGATAACCGCAATCGCCGATCTGGCCGCCGGACTCAGCGTAAAAAGGCGTCTGATTGAGGACGATCACGCCCTCTTCGCCTTCACTTAATACGTCGACCGACTGGCCATCTTTATAGATAGCCACAATCTTCGCCGAACCGCTGGTGGCTTTATAACCGGTGAACTCAGTCGCCACGTCAACTTTGACCAACGTGTTGTAGTCCAGGCCGAACGAGCTGGCCGAACGTGCACGTACGCGCTGGGCTTCCATCTCACGCTCGAAGCCGACTTCGTCGACCGTCAGGTTGCGTTCGCGGGCGATGTCGGCAGTCAGGTCCATCGGGAAACCGTAGGTGTCATACAGCTTGAACACCACGTCGCCCGGCACCACGGTGCCTTTGAGCTCCAGCAGATCCTGCTCGAGAATCTTCAGGCCGTGCTCCAGGGTCTTGGAGAACTGCTCTTCTTCAGCCTTGAGAACGCGCTCGATGTTGGCTTGTTGCTGCTTGAGTTCCGGGAAGGCTTCGCCCATCTCGGCAACCAGCGCGGCAACGATCTTGTAGAAGAAGCTGCCAGTGGCGCCGAGCTTGTTGCCGTGACGGCACGCGCGACGAATGATCCGGCGCAGTACATAGCCGCGACCTTCGTTGGACGGCAGCACGCCGTCGGCGATCAGGAAACCGCACGAACGGATGTGGTCGGAAACCACCTTGAGCGAAGACTGGTCGTCATTGCTGCAACCAATCGCCTGGGCCGAAGCGCTCAGCAGGTTCTTGAACAGGTCGATTTCATAGTTGGAATGAACGTGCTGCATCACCGCACTGATCCGCTCCAGGCCCATGCCGGTGTCTACCGATGGCGCTGGCAGCGGATGCAACACGCCGTCGGCGGTGCGGTTGAACTGCATGAACACGTTGTTCCAGATCTCGATGTAACGGTCGCCGTCCTCTTCCGGCGAACCCGGTGGGCCACCCCAGATGTGCTCGCCGTGATCGTAGAAAATCTCGGTGCAAGGACCGCACGGGCCGGTATCGCCCATGGTCCAGAAGTTGTCGGATGCGTACGGCGCGCCCTTGTTGTCGCCGATACGAATCATGCGCTCGGCCGGTACACCGATCTGCTGGGTCCAGATGTCATAAGCCTCGTCGTCCGTGGCATAGACAGTTACCCAGAGTTTTTCCTTGGGCAGTTTCAGAACACCGGTCAGGAAGGTCCAGGCGTAGGTGATCGCGTCGTGCTTGAAATAATCACCGAAGCTGAAGTTACCCAGCATTTCAAAAAACGTGTGGTGACGAGCGGTATAACCGACGTTTTCCAGGTCACTGTTCTTGCCACCGGCGCGCACGCATTTCTGGCTGCTGGTCGCACGGGTGTACGCACGTTTTTCCTGGCCCAGGAAGCAGTCCTTGAACTGGTTCATCCCCGCGTTAGTGAACAGCAGGGTTGGGTCGTTGCCCGGAATCAAAGAGCTGGAGGCTACACGGGTGTGGCCTTGCTCTTCGAAGAAGCGAAGGAAGGCTTCACGGATTTCTGCGCTTTTCATTAGGTTCTTCCACGGAGGCTGCGGCCAAAGGCCTGTGCGAAACGTCAACAGACGAAGCGACGGCAAAGGGCCGCATTATATCGGCCCTGCGCGCGGGGTACAGCGTGTTTATACGATAGAAACGGTCAATTGGACGGCTAACGCTGTCAGTTGCGCGAAAACTCGACGAATGTCGCGATGACCTGCTCGATTTGTGCACGGCTGACGTCCATGTGCGTGACCATCCGCAGACGGCCGGCGGCGCTCAGCTTGATGCCGCGCTCGCCCGCGAATGCCTTGATCGCCTCGGCGCGGTCGCCCATTTGCACGTAAACCATGTTGGTCTGCACCGGTTCGACGTCGTAACCGGCCTGACGCAAGCCTTCGGCCAAAAATTGTGCATTGGCGTGGTCGTCGGCCAGGCGCTGAACGTTGTTGTCCAGAGCATACAACCCTGCCGCCGCCAGAATCCCGGCCTGACGCATGCCGCCGCCGACCATTTTACGCAGGCGACGCGCCTTGGCGATCAACTCGGTCGTGCCGCAGAGCACCGAACCAATCGGCGCACCCAGGCCTTTGGACAGGCAAACCGAAACAGAATCAAAGTACTGAGTGATTTCCCGGGCATCGACACCCAGTTTGACCGCGGCGTTGTAGAGACGCGCGCCATCCAGGTGCAGGGCCAAGCCATGTTCGCGGGTGAAACTGCGCGCCTTGGCCAGGTACTCCAATGGCAGGACCTTGCCCTGCATGGTGTTTTCCAGCGCAAGCAAGCGAGTGCGTGCGAAATGGAAGTCGTCGGGCTTGATCGCGGCGGCCACGTGAGCCAGGTCCAGCGAGCCATCGGCCTGTACTTCCAGCGGCTGCGGCTGGATCGAGCCGAGTACGGCCGCACCGCCACCTTCGTACTTATAGGTGTGAGCCTGCTGACCGACGATGTATTCGTCACCACGCTCGCAATGCGCCATCAAACCCAACAGGTTGCTCATGGTGCCCGTTGGCACGAACAGCGCGGCGGCAAAACCCAGTCGTTTTGCCAGTTCAGCTTCCAGACGATTGACCGTCGGATCTTCACCGTAAACGTCGTCACCCGTGGCCGCGTTGGCCATTGCGTCGAGCATCCCTGCGGTCGGTTGGGTGACGGTGTCGCTGCGAAGATCGATAACGCTCATAAATCTGGCCTCGGTAATCAGGGGGAAATCATTTTCCAAGTGGAATTACTGCGGGCATGCCGGCGAATAATCAACCCTTGGGCGAGGAAAAGGCGCATTGCGGCTTCGAAAAACCCGATATCAATCATCAGAAAGCAGCAATGCGCAGGCGAGAAATATGTGGTAAAAACGCTTCGCCGCCAAACAATCTGGCGGCAAAACGTTCTCAGGGCGGGGTGCAACTCCCCACCGGCGGTAATTGCGCGCAATGCGCATAGCCCGCGAGCGCTTGGTGACAGCACGGCTTCGGCGGTGACTGGCGGCAAGGTCAGCAGACCCGGTGTGATCCCGGGGCCGACGGTCATAGTCCGGATGAAGAGAGAACGGGATTGGCGCCAAAGGGCCGTTTGCACGCATTTTTGCGAGCGCGCGCACCCTTAAATCCCATTCGATTCATAAGCCCTGTTTTTCACACAAACAGGAACCAGAACATGCAACCCACCGCAATCGACAGCAAAAGCAAAAACCATCAGGGCGAGCGCGTCGCGTTCATCCAGGCCTGCTGGCACAAGGAAATCGTCGACCAGAGCCGTAAAGGCTTCCTCGCCGAAATGATTGCCCAGGGCTATCAGGAATCGGATATCGATTTCTTCGAAGTCGGCGGCGCCTTTGAAATCCCGTTGCACGCCAAGCTGCTGGCCAAGTCCGGTCGTTACGCCGGCATCGTTGCCGCAGGTCTGGTGGTGGACGGCGGGATCTACCGTCACGAATTCGTCGCCCAATCGGTGATCAGCGGCCTGATGCAGGTTCAGCTGGAAACCGAAGTGCCGGTGTTCTCTGTGGTCCTCACCCCGCACCACTTCCATGCCGGCGAAGAACATCAGAAGTTCTTCTTCGAGCATTTCGTGCACAAGGGCCAGGAAGCGGCGAAGACCTGCGCGGATACGCTGCACAAGACGCGAGCACTGCGTCGCAATGAGCCACGCGCGGTAGCGGTCTAAAACGAAAATCCTGTGGTTTGGGTGGGATCTTTGAATTCCCCCAAATCAAATGTGGGAGCGGGCTTGCTCGCGAAAGCGGTATGTCAGTCAACATTATTGCTGAATGACACCCCGCTTTCGCGAGCAAGCCCGCTCCCACATTGGTTTTGCGTTGTGCTCAGGCGAGGTTTTCGTCGGTGGTCGGCACGATCAGGATGCCGGCGCGCAGGCCGTTCTTCACCTTGGGGTTCGGGAAGATGATCCGGGCGCCCTTCTCTTCGATGATCCAGCGGGTCTGGGCGATGTCTTCGGCCAGTACGTAACCCACTTCCAATTCCGAAAAATTCTCGATGTCCGCTGGCAGGTTCAAGCGGAAGCTGTCGCTGTGCTTGATGATTTCTCGTGCCACGCTGAACAGCTGCAAACCGTCCAGCGACGCTTCGGCCAACGGCGGCTCGTTGCCTTCGATGATCTGTTTGAGACGGGTTTCCAGCAGATTGACGTTGACCCCGGAGTTCTGTCCGAATGGCCGGGCCTTGCCCAGTTCCAGGGTGAAGGACTCGGCACCGAGCTTGTCGTAGGTGTAGGAGCTGAACACGATGGACGGCTTGTTTTGCAACAGCACCGCTTCCATGCCGGCGGCGCGCAGGCGAGCCAGTTCCCGGCGTGAATGCTGACGGTCTTCTTTCCACGGGTACAGCGCGAACTGCTCGATTTTCGAGCCACGAATCGCGGTATGCAGGTCGTAGTGCAAGCGGTCGCGATCCGGCAGGCTGAAGAAACTCGCCGCCAGTCGTTCCAGTTCACAGGCACGCAGGGCTTCGGAACCACTGCTTTGCTCGTGACGGCCGTTGAACAGCCGATTGACGTCCTGCTCGATGAAACGCTCGCCGCGACGGATCGCCTCGGGGTTACCGAACAGGAACAGAATACGTGCGCGCGGCTTGAGGTCGCCGCGAGCGATGTCATGCAACAGGCGATCAAGCAACTCGATCGGCGCTGTTTCGTTGCCATGGATACCCGCTGACAGCAGCAAGTCCAGGCCATTGTCGCGAGCTTCAGGTGGCCGGACTTCCAGCGCACCTTCGCTCAACCAGCGCATCCGCACGCCTTCGACAGTCAGTTGAGTCTTCTCCGCCGGTTCGCGGCCGGCGAGGGTCAGTTCAAGCAGTTTGCCGAGGGCGAGCATAGAGCGGTTTCCTTAGTGGTCGTGTGCGCAATCCGGGCCGTGCACGTGGTCTTCGTCACCGACTTCGGCCGGTTCCATTTCCAGTTGCAGACTTACCAGATTAGTCGCCAATGGGCGCAGCAGCAGGTTTGCGTATTCAGCATCGCCTTCTTCGACGTCCACGCCGATCAGCAATTGCCCACGGCCGTCTTGCTGGATCCACAGCTCTTTGCCTTGCCACAGGACCGCGACGCGGGTGCAGGAGGTTTCCAGTTGCGTGCCGTCGGTGTCTTCAAGGATCAGCTGCAGGGTATCGCTCATGTCTATTACGCTCTCGTTTGGAGATAAAAGCGGCGCTCGAAGCACCAGCCTTTAATTGATCTGGAATGGATAAACCGCGCCCAGTTTAAGGATTTGCGTCAGTTCATCCAGTGCCGTCCGGCATTCAAGCAGCAATTGCGGGTCCGCGAGATCGTTTTCGGTCATGCGGTCGCGGTAGTGCTTGTCGACCCATTCGGTCAGCGTGCCGTACAACGGTGCCGTCATGATAACCCCTGGATTGACCGCCGCCAGTTCGGTTTCGTTGAGCGCCACGCGAAGTCTCAGGCAAGCCGGGCCACCGCCGTTCTGCATGCTCTGCTTCAGATCGAAGACTTTCACTTCGCGGATCAGCCCGCCAGAGCTGGTCAACCCTTGCAGGTATTGCCAGACACGTTCGTTGCCACGGCATTCTTCCGGCACGATCAACAGCATGGCGCCGTCAGGACGCGACAGCAGTTGGCTATTGAACAGGTAGGAACGAACCGCGTCCTCTACGCTGACCGCCGAACGTGGTACACAGACAGACTGAAATTTCCCACCGACTTTGGCGAGTTTTCCGGACAGTTCGGCCAGCATCTGTTCGGTGTCGAGGAACGCATCCTCGTGATAGAACAAAACTTCGCCGTTGCCCACAGCGATCACGTCGTTGTGGAACACGCCCTGATCGATCACCGAAGGGTTCTGCTGGGCATAAACCACGCCGTCGTCGCTCAAGCCGTGCAAACGCGCAACAGCCTGGGAGGCTTCGAGGGTCTGGCGTGCCGGGTATTTCTGCGGTGCGGGGTAGCGGTTATCGAACGCGCTGCGACCGAACACGAAAAACTCGACACCGGCCTCGCCATATTCACGGCAGAAACGGGTGTGGTTGGCCGCGCCTTCGTCACCGAACTGCGCCACGGCCGGCAATGCGGCGTGGTGCGCGAAGTGCTTCTGGTCCGCGAACATGGCGCCGAGCACGCGGCTGGTGGTCGGATGCTCGATGCTGCGGTGATATTTGCAGTTCAGGTTGGCGGCGGTGAAATGCACGCGGCCATCGGCGGTGTCGGCGCTCGGGCTGACAGTGGCGGCGTTGGCCACCCACATGCTCGATGCCGAGCAACTGGCGACCAGCAGCGGCATCGCATCTTTAGCCGCCTGCTCGATGACCTGTGCGTCGGTGCCGCTGAAACCCAAACGGCGCAATGCGGCGACATCCGGGCGTTCTTGCGGCGCGAGCACGCCTTGTTGAAAGCCCATTTCCATCAGGGCCTTCATTTTTGCCAGGCCCTGCAACGCCGCTTCCTTCGGGTTCGAAGACTGCTGGCTGTTGCTCTGGGACGCGACGTTGCCGTAGGACAGGCCGCCGTAGTTATGGGTCGGCCCCACTAGACCGTCAAAATTGACTTCATAGGATTTCATCAGCGAGGCTCCACGAGAATCTGTTGTTATAGGCATCAGGTAACAATTCAATATGACCGAGGCGCGGCTTTCGCGGGCAAGCCTCGCTCCTACAGGATTTGCGCAACCCTGTGGGAGCGAGCCTGCTCGCGAATGGCCGTTACGCCATCCGTACGCCAGGCGTCAGGGTCGCAGGCAACACCAGGCTCGGGGTTTCCAGCGAAGCCACCGGGTACGCGCAGTAATCTGCGGCGTAGTAGGCGCTGGCGCGGTGGTTGCCCGAGGCGCCGACGCCGCCGAATGGTGCGCTGCTCGCAGCACCTGTCAGCTGTTTGTTCCAGTTGACGATACCGGCGCGGCTTTCCAGCCAGAACTGCTGGTAACGCGCTTCGGAATCCGAGAGCAAACCGGCCGCCAAGCCGTAATCGGTGTCGTTGGCCTCAGCAATCGCCGCTTCAAAATCAGCGTAGCGGATCACCTGCAGCAACGGGCCGAACAGCTCTTCGTCAGGACGCTCGGCAACGGCGGTAACGTCCAGAATGCCTGGGGTCAGCAACGCGGCCTGAGCCTGAGGCTGAGTCATTTCCAGCAGCGCTACTGCGCCAGTGGCCAACAGATGTTCCTGGGCATCCATCAACGCTTTCGCAGCGCCGAGGGAAATCACCGAGCCCATGAACGGTGCCGGCGTCTGGTCGAACGCACCGACGTCAATTGTCGAGCTGACCGCCACCAGACGCTCCAGCAACGTGTCGCCCCAAGCGCCTTGCGGCACCAGCAAGCGGCGGGCACAGGTGCAACGCTGACCGGCGGAAATGAATGCCGACTGAATGATGGTGTAAACCGCGGCATCCAGATCGGCGACTTCGTCGACCACCAATGGGTTGTTACCGCCCATTTCCAGCGCGAGGATTTTGTCCGGACGCCCGGCAAATTGTTGATGCAGGTGATTGCCGGTGCGGCTCGAACCGGTGAAGAACAAACCGTCGATCCCTGGGTTCGCCGCCAGGGCGATACCGGTTTCGCGAGCGCCTTGCAGCAGGTTCAACACACCCGCTGGCAGCCCGGCTTCGATCCAGCACTTGACCGTCAGCTCGGCGACTTTCGGCGTCAGTTCGCTTGGCTTGAACAGCACACTGTTACCGGCCAGCAGCGCCGGCACAATGTGGCCATTAGGCAAGTGACCCGGGAAGTTGTAAGGACCGAACACCGCGACCACGCCGTGTGGTTTGTGGCGCAGCACGGCGGTGGCGTCGCCCAGCGGTCCGCTCTTCTCGCCGGTACGTTCGCGGTAGCTCTGCACCGAGATCGCGATCTTGTTGATCATGCTGGTGACTTCAGTTGCCGATTCCCACAGGGGTTTACCGGTTTCTTCACCGATGCAGCGAGCCAGTTCGTCAGCGTGGTTTTTCAGGGCGCCAGCAAAGGCTTCCAATACGCTGATGCGCTCGTCCAGGGTGCGGCGGGCCCAGCCCGGGAACGCCTGACGCGCAGCTTGCACGGCGGATTCAACCTGAGCGGTGGTGGCGCCTTCGCCGGTCCACAGCACTTGTTGGGTCACCGGGTTCAGCGATTGAAAGGCTTCACCCTGGCCGGCCAGCCATTCACCTGCGATGTATAGCGAATTCATTATTTCGACTCCCGAGCAGCGGACAACGGAACGGCGCGCACTTGATCGCCGGCGTTGAGATGAAGGCGTTTGGCGGTCAACTGATCAACCACCAACGTGCCGGCGGCGAAGCGAGCTGGCGCGGCAGTGACCCGGCAGTCTTCGCGCTTGCGGTTGTGAATCAGGAAAGGCGTGGCGTCATCCCCCGGCGTGCCGATGGCCAGCACCAGCGCCTGGCTGTCGCGTACCGCGCGGATCTTGCCGGTTTCACATTCCACCGACGGGCCGGCGTCGAAGATGTCGACGTAGCCCTGATAGCTGAAACCTTCGCTCTTGAGCATCGACAGGGCCGGCTCGGTGTCCGGGTGAACCTGGCCGATGACGTTGCGCGCGTCTGGCGACAGGAAGCAGGTGTACAGCGGAAATTTCGGCATCAGTTCGGCGATAAACGCCTTGTTGCCGACGCCGGTCAGGTAATCCGCCTGGCTGAATTCCATCTTGAAGAAGTGCCGGCCCAGGCTTTCCCAAAACGGCGAACGCCCGGCGTCGTCGGACACACCGCGCATCTCGGCGATGATCTTGTTGCCGAACAGCTCCGGGAATTCGGCGATGAACAACATCCGCGCCTTGGCCAGCAGCCGGCCATTGAGGCCATTGCGGAAATCGGCGTGAAGGAACAGCGAGCACAGCTCGGAGTTGCCGGTCAGGTCGTTGGCCAGGAACAGCGTCGGAATTTCGCGATAGATGTTCAGCTCTTGCGAGGCGCTGACCGTCAGGCCGACCCGGAAGTTGTACCAAGGCTCACGCAGGCCGACCGCGCCAGCGATGGCGGAAATCCCCACCACCCGGCCGTTGTCGTCTTCGAGCACGAACAGGTAGTCCGCATCGCCCCGCCCGGCTTCGCCGCGAAAGGTTTTCTCGGCCCAGCCGACCCGATGGGCCAGACGTTCTTCGTTGGCCGGCAAGGTAGTCAGGCCGGTGCCGGTGCTGCGGGCCAGGTCGATCAGAGCGGGTAAATCGCTGCTGCGTACGGGACGAACGATCATGCTATCTCCTCAAACGGGCCGCTTGCGCCACCCGCGAAACACTCTGAAAGGCTTTAAACCGCGACCAGGCGCACGCTGGCACCTTCACCGACGCCCAAGGCTTCGGCCGCTTCTAGATCCAGGGTCACGGGTTTGCCCGGCGCGTAATCGAGCTCAAGCAATACCGCGCGGTAATCCTGCAACTGGGCGTTGGCCACCAAGTACTGACGACCGGCGCCTTTGACCGGCTCACCGATTTTCACCGGGACCACACGGCTCTGGGCGATCGAACGGATCCCCGAGACACGGGCGTGCAAGGTCGGACCGCCGTCGAAAATGTCGATGTAGTGATCGGTCTCGAAGCCTTCGCGCATCAGGATGTCGAAGGTGATCTGCGCCCGTGGGTGCACCTGGCCCATCGCTTCTTGAGCGGTGTCCGGCAGCAACGGCACGTAGATCGGGTAATGCGGCATCAGTTCGGCGAGGAACGTCCGGCTCTTCAGGCCGCACAGACGCTCGGCAGCGGCGTAGTTGAGGTCGAAGAAGTTGCGACCGATCGCATCCCAGAACGGCGAGTCGCCATTTTCATCGCTGTAGCCGACGATCTCGGTCACCACGGAATCGGCAAAGCGCTCCGGGTGGCTGGCCACAAACAACAGGCGGCCACGGGAATTGAGCTCCGCCCACGGCGAACCGACCAACTCCGGCTTCACGTAGAAACTGGTCAGCAAGCTGTTGCCGGTCAGGTCGTGGCACTGGGAGAGCACGTGGATCTTGTTATGAATCTTCAGCTCGCGGGAGGCGTGCACGAAGGTTTCATTACGGAAACTGTAGAACGGCTCGGAATAACCGGCCGACGCGACGATCGCCGAGCAGCCCACCAGTTTGCCGGTGGCACTGTCTTCGAGGACGAAGAAATAGCTCTCTTCACCGTTGAAGCTGACTTCAGCGGAAAACGAGGCTTCGCTCGCGGCGATCTTGTCGCTCAGGCGTTCAACGTCATCCGGCAAGGAAGTGACACCAATCGGGCTGTCCGCAGCCAGACGCTGTACCTCGCCCAGATCAGCCATTTGCGCGGGGCGCATCACCAGCATGGTGTCACTCCTTTCTCGTAAAACTCTTATAGGAAAAATACGCCCCGGACTAATGTGGGAGCGGGCTTGCTCGCGAAAGCGGTGTATCAGTCGACATTGCTGGTGTCTGACCCACCGCTTTCGCGAGCAAGCCCGCTCCCACATTTGATCCGGTCCGGCATAAAAATTTGGATCGACGCCTGAAATGTCAGGCGTCGATGGGTCTATCAGGCTTGAGCCAGTTTCGCCGCAGCGCGTTCGAAACGGTCCAGGCCGGCATCGATGTCAGCGTCTTCAACCACCAGGCTCGGGGCGAAACGAATCACGTCCGGGCCGGCTTGCAGGATCATCAGGCCTTCGCGCTCGGCGGCGTTGAAGATGTCCTTGGCCTTGCCTTTCCAGGCATCGTTCAGCACGCAACCGATCAACAGGCCCAGGCCACGAACCTGAGTGAACAGGCCGTACTTCTCGCCGATCTGCTCCAGGCGCGCCTTGAACTTGTCGTGCTTGGCGTTGACGCCGTTCAGCACTTCCGGGGTGTTGATCACGTCGATGACCGCTTCCGCCACAGCGCACGCCAGCGGGTTACCGCCGTAGGTAGTGCCGTGGGTGCCGACGACCAAGTGTTTGGCCAGGTCTTCAGTGGTCAGCATTGCCGCGATCGGGAAACCGCCGCCCAGGCTCTTGGCGCTGGTCAGGATGTCCGGGGTCACGCCGTAATGCTGGTAGGCGAACAGCTTGCCGCTGCGGCCCATGCCGGTTTGCACTTCGTCGAACACCAGCAGCGCGTTGTGCTCGGTGCACAGTTCGCGGGCGCCTTGCAGGTAAGCCAGTTCGGCCGGCATTACGCCGCCCTCGCCCTGGATCGGTTCCAGCACCACGGCGCAGGTCTTGTCGGAAATGGCCGCTTTCAGCGCCGCCAGATCGTTGTAAGGCACGTGGGTGATGCCGGTGATTTTAGGACCGAAGCCGTCGGAGTACTTCGACTGGCCACCGACGTTCACGGTGAACAGGGTGCGGCCGTGGAAGCTGTTCAGCGCGGCGATGATTTCGTACTTCTCGGTACCGAAACGATCGAAGGCGACGCGACGGGCCAGCTTGAAAGCGGCCTCGTTGGCTTCGGCGCCGGAGTTGCAGAAGAACACGCGCTCGGCAAACGTGGCGTCGATCAGCTTATGTGCCAGGCGCAGGGCCGGCTCATTGGTGAACACGTTGGACACGTGCCACAGCTTGTTCGCCTGCTCGGTCAAGGCACCGACCAGCGCCGGGTGCGCGTGGCCCAATACGTTAACGGCAATCCCGCCGGCGAAGTCGATCAGCTCGCGGCCAGACTGGTCCCAAACGCGGGAACCGGCACCACGCACAGGGATGAAAGCGGCAGGCGCGTAGTTGGGAACCATTACCTGGTCGAAATCGGCGCGTTCTACCGCAGCGTGCTCAACGGACATCGGAGTCTCCTGAAGAGGAACACTCGCCTGAAACTGGCGAGCGATGAGGGGATTGTAAGGACAGTTTTCAGCCCGGCCTTGCCGCCAAGCGACAACTTCTTATAGCGCAAACCCCGGTTTCAGCCGGGTTTACGGCAATGCGACATATACCGTCGCAAAGGCGCAGTTTAAACCGATGCACGGGATTAGCGGCAGCGCGGGCGACATTAGATTTCAAGCCGTTGGCGAATGTGCGGTAACTATGTACCGCACATGCGTTTGGCAAAACGGGTTTCCTTGAGCGCCGACCCACTCAAGGACGAAACCCGTGGAGCTTTCCAACCCGTCGCCGACACCGGCATGGCTAAACCACCCGGACAGTCATTTCGATCATTTGGCCGATAATCTGCCGCAGTGGCTGCTCAAGGCCTCTGCCAAACGGCGGACCGCGCTGGGCAAAACGCCGTCGCGCCTGCGAGAGGAATTTCGCAACGCCTCCGCCGGCCAACACCTCGTGCTGAAACGCCTCAACGCCGCCTATTGGACTGCCCAGAACAGCGTGGACGAGCGTCTCGAACACCTGCAAGACGCCCGCGCCTTTGGCGAGCCCTTGCTGCGCGCCGCCCTCCAACAACGCTTCGGCCTGGACCTGGACGTGAACGCCACGTTTTTGCGCCTCTATATTCCAGACTCGATTCCCTGGTTCCCGATCAAGTCGGGTGCCGCCCGGATCTGGACCGTGTCACTGCTCGATGCCGCCCTGCACAACTTCGAAGTGTCGGAAACCAGCGCCGGCGCCTACGAATCCGATTCAACCTTCATCACTCAGCCGTCAGCCTCCGGCCAGTTCGAGCCCCTGAATCACATCAAGGACACTCTGACGATTGCCGCTTTCGCCACGCTGTGTCGCGAACTGGATATAGGCGGTAACTATCAGGCCTGGCTCGAAGACAACCTCGGCGTGAGCAACCCGGTGGCCGCCGCCGTTTTACGACCGCCGATCCTGGAAAGCCAGAAAGCTGCAATACGAATGGCCCTGGAACTCGCGCTGTTGCACAAAGACACGCTCAAGGAAGACGCCTATCGCGCCATGCTCGGGATAGTGAGCGGTGTGCAAGGCATGATGCTCAATGGCAAAACCCTGCTTTGCCACGACCTGACGATGATGTCTGCGCGCCTGACTGGCATCGTCCTGTTCGCCCCGGACCTGGAGCAATACCGAGGCACCGAGAGGGTCATCGCCTACATCCCCGACGACCCGCAACACCCGATCAAGGAATACCCGTCCAGCGGCCACTTCATGGCCGAGCTCAGTGAGAAATTGCGCTCGCATGATTACCAGCAGTTCTTCAGCCGCTTCATCGATCATGCTGATCGCGGCTACTTCTTCGCCAACCTGAACAGCCGCCTGACGCAAATCACCTGGCATCCGCGCGCGTCCGGCGATCCACTGCCCTCTTGGCGTGAATCACCGACCAAACATGCAAACCTGCAATTTTCTGCCACTCCAATCTCCGGCGATCTGTGGCAACACCTTTATCAGCGCAAGCTCGACAAGATTCTGAATGATGCGCGCACGCTGGCCGTGTCCACCGCCAACGCCGACCGCAAGGCTCGATGGGAGCTGTGGGAATCCTTCACCCGCATCGCGTCGACCCTGCTGCAAGTTGCCGCCTTCGTGGTCCTGCCATTTGTGCCGGTCCTCGGGGAAATGATGATGGCTTATATGGTGTATCAACTGCTGGACGAGGCTTTCGAGTCGATCGTCGAATGGTCGCAAGACCTGACCCAACAAGCCCTCGAGCACACCCTGGCGTTCATTGAATCCATCGTTCAACTGGGCGCCTTCGCGGCCGGCGGCAGCATTGTGGCGGGGGAATTTCGCAACGTCATGCCCAAGGAGTGCGTGGACTTCATTGACCGCCTCCTCCCCGTGAAGTCAGTCGCCGGTAAAACCCGCTACTGGAAAGGCGACCTCAAACCTTATGAACAGAGCATCACTTTGCCGGCCAGCAGCATCCCCGATGCGCTCGGTCTTCATACCCATGCCGGAAAGAAAATCCTGCCGCTGGACAACACGCACTATGAGGTCACGCAGGGTTCAACGCCGGGCCAGTTCCGCATCGAACATCCGACCCGAGGTGATGCCTACAAACCGTTACTGGAGCACAACCACAACGGTGCCTGGCACACCGAACTCGAACAGCCGCTGAAGTGGGACCGCAGCAAACTCCTTCAGCGCCTGGGTCATGCCGCCGACTCGCTGTCCGAGGCCGAGCGCGAGCACGTGCTCAGGATCAGTGGCCATCACGAAAACAGCGTACGGCGGATGCATGTCGATCATGAAACCTTGCCGCCGCTGCTGGCTGACACTCTCACGCGCTACAGGATCGACAAGGACATACGGACCTTTATCGAGCGGATCGGCAGCGATCAGCCCAAGACTTATACGACTGCCGACGCAAAGACCCAGTTGCAGCTGCTGACTGAAAACTTCCCATGGCCGGAAAACAAAGGCCTTAGATTGGTTGACGACAAAGGTAAGGTGTTGTGGCAAACCGCTGGAGGCCGTCAACGCAGGTATGACATTCAAGCCAGTAGCGAAGATGTACTGAAAGCCGCGTTGAAATGCCTTACGGAAGACGAAATCAAAGCGTTGTTCGAAGAGACCTTCGGTGCACCGGCACTGGCGATTGAGGCGCGCGCCAAAAGCCTGAGGTCCAGGCTCGCCCAAATCGCCAAGTCGCAACGCGAGGCGCTGCTCGAAGCCCGTTACCGCGCCGAGGCCCCCGAAGCGGACCCGTTGGCCCAGCGCCTGAAGGATGCGGTTCCGGGCCTGCCCGGCCCTGTCGCCGAGGAACTGCTGAACTCGGCGAGCGGCGTCGAATGGCAACAACTGGAGGAAGGCACGCTCGCCCCTCGGCTCAAGGAGTTGGCACGCTGGGCGCAACAACAGGTCCGTGCGGTACGCGCCCGTGAAAGCCTGGAACTGGGTACCCGGAACAACCCGGATGCCGATCGGCTGGCGCTGCACTCCATGCCCCGACTGCCGGGCTGGTCGGGGGAAGTGCGAATCGAGGTCAACCGCTATTCGTTCGGCGGCGAAAACATCGACAGCATCGGTCAGCCCGACGCGCCCCAACGCAAGGTGCTGGTGCAACTTGAAGACGGCGACTATCAAGCGTTTGACGAGATTGGCCAGCAACTGTCTGGCGCCGAGGATTTCTACAATGGCGTGCTGCGGGCCCTGCCCGATAGCGAGCGCAAGGGGTTGAACCTGCAAATCGGACAAGGCCCGCGACTCCAGCAGCTCATCACCGAGCACGCCTTGAGCCACGCTGAACTGCAAGAAGTTCTGTCACAGCAGCCCCTGCGCAAACCCCACTACGATCCAAATGTCATGCGCCTGCCCGGTGGCACCGATGACTATCGGCACGCTCATCCCGGCGCACCGGCATTGCAAGAGTATGTCCAAGCACTTTATCCATCCTTCGACGAGGTCGAGATTCAGAACTTTATTCTTGAACTGCAGCGTCACCCCTCGGGCGCGCGGATCGAACTCTCGCGCCTGCGCGACGAATATGACCGAATGACCGCAGCCCTGCGCAATTGGCTCGAAGCGACACCGCAGCATCACCCAGTCACCGGGGCATTGCTCAGGACCCGCCAGCTGGAAGCCGTCCGACGCAACCGCTTATTGCTCGCGAACCAACTGCAACGCTGCTGGCGCCGTCAGACCGCGCTCAACAACGGTGACGCGGATGCCGGCGATCGCGGCTACATGTTCCGGTTCACGCGGCCCATCATGGGCGAGCTTCCGACGCTCGAAGCGGACTTCGGCCACATTGCCTACCTGACCCTGGAAGGCGACGAAACGACTCTCGGCGCCCATGCATTCCTTCGTAGGTTCACCGGCCTGCGTCGCCTGGAAGTGCGCAACATTCCATTGGCGACCCTGCCCGATACCGTGCCCTCACTGCCCAATCTCAATCAATTGATTCTCAGCAATTGCGGGATCACGCTGAGCATCGAGGCCCAGGCTGTGCTGGCATCCTTGAGCCAGATGCGTACGCTGGAACTGTACAAAAACCCCTTGGGGTTAGTGTTCAGTGTCGAGGCCATGACCGAACTGGATTACATCGACCTGGGTGACACCGGCATTTCCAGCCTTCCCCCCGGCCTGCTCGATCTTCCGCACCTGGACACCGCGATCTTCTCCGAGAACCAATTCACCCGGCTGCCTGAGCAACTGTTTGAAATGCCTGCGAGCAAGGTCGAAAGTTTCGACTTCGGGGATAACCCGCTGTCCGTCGCCACCCGAAACCGCATGAAAGTCTACTTTCAGCAGACTCGTGAGGATTTAGGTGTGCAGGCCGACCAGGCCGATATCGACCGGACAATCGCGCTTTACCCATTGATGGAACGCAAACAGGCGAGCGATTTTGTGCTCAGCCTGCCCGGCACACTCGAGGCCGGACGCAGCGCACTCTCGCGCCTGGAAACCGAGTACGCCACCTTGTGCGACACCTTGGCGGCGTGGAGCGGCAACCTTCCTGCCGTGCACCCGAACAGCGGAGAACCCTTCACCCCACGGCAACTGCTGGTGGAGCACTACGCCCGGGATGAGTTCAAGAATGTCGTTGAACAAGCCTGGCGCAGGGAAACCGCGCAGGATGACTTCAACCCCGGGCCTGAGCCCTCCCATGAACTCAATCTGTCGCTGGTGATTACTGGTGAATTGCCCACACTGAGCGCTGATTTCAGTCACGTATCTCACCTGTACCTGCACAGCTACGCCGGGCAAACGTCAGTCACCGATGGCTTCCTGAGGTGTTTCCCCCAGCTCAAGGGGCTGACCATTCGTGACTATCGCCTGGGAAACATCCCGCAATCGGTGTTCAACATGGGGGATCTGACGGCGTTGGTGCTCCCCGGCTGTCGCATCAGCCTGACAGCCGAAACGGTGGCGGGGCTGGCCGGCATGGAGCACTTGGACTTCCTCGACCTGAGCACTAACCCACTGATGCTGACACCCGATGTCAGACAGATGCCCAACCTGTCCACGCTGATCCTCAACGAAACGCACATTACCGACCTGCCACCGGGGTTGTTGAAGTTGAAAACGCTGGATACCGCCAACTTGAGCAATAACGCGATTCGAGAACTGCCCAGCGACCTCCTCGAACTGCCCATGGAAACCGGCGAAAGCATCAACCTGCGCGGCAATCCGTTTTCCGAGCAAAGCCTGCAATTGCTGCATGCCTACTTCAGGAAGAACGGCACCGATTTTGGTGTTGAGGAAATCATTGAAACCGCCGAGATGGAGGTTTCGAATTCGGATGATTCAGAGGCTGAGCAATGAGGCGCCGAACGTCCGCAGATGGGACGTCAGATCAACCGCGCTCTGAAGGCACCGACGACAATTCGAACGGGCTGCTGCTACGCCGCTGGTTGCGATCTTCCCGCGGCGTGGCGCCGAAGAAGTTGCGGTAGGCGCTGGAGAAGTGCGGCCCCGACGAGAAGCCACAGGACAGGCCGATCTGGATGATCGACTTGCTGGTTTGCATCAACATCTGCCGGGCCTTGTTCAGGCGCAGCTCCAGGTAGTACTGGCTCGGCACACGGTTGAGGTATTGCTTGAAGATTCGCTCCAACTGCCGACGGGACACGCACACGTGCTGGGCGATTTCGTCGGTGGTCAGGGGTTCTTCGATGTTGGCTTCCATCAGCAGCACCGCTTGGGTGAGCTTTGGATGGCTGGAGCCGAGACGGTTTTGCAGCGGAATGCGCTGGCGTTCGCCACCCTCGCGGATGCGTTCGACCACCAGTTCTTCCGACACTGCACCGGCCAGTTCGGCGCCGTGGTCGCGAGCCAATACTGCCAGCAGCAAGTCGAGTACCGACAGGCCACCGCACGCGGTCAGGCGATCACGATCCCAGTCGAACAGATGACTGGTGGCGATGACTTTCGGGAAGCGCTCGGCGAAATCGTCCTGCCAGCGCCAATGCACGGCAGCCCGATAACCGTCGAGCAAACCGAGCTGCGCCAACGGATAAACCCCTGCGGACAAGCCACCGATCACGCAACCGGCACGCACCAGTTGTTTCAGCGAACTGCTGAGGGCCGGCGCGAGCGCGGTCGGCGGCTCATCGGCGAGCAGAAACAACTTCTGGAAGTTTTCGAGCTTGCCGGCCCACGGTTCACCGGGCAATTGCCAGGCACCTTCGGTCGGCGGTTCGGCCTGCAAGAACGACAGTTCGTAGACAACGTCCGGATGCACACGCTGGGCAACACGCAAGGCCTCCTCAGCCAGCGCAAGCGTCAGAGCTTTAGTGCTGGGCCAAATCAGGAAACCAATTCGATGGGCAGTCATGGTGGGCAATCCGAAACTCAAACAGTGATGAAGGCATGGGCCAATGCTAGCCCGTAAATGAACGCAAATCTCAAAACCCAACCGAAATCTGAATGTGGGATCCGGTTTGTTGCCTCCCCCTGTAGGAGCTGTCGAGTGAAACGAGGCTGCGATCTTTTGATTTGAACAATCAAGATCAAAAGATCGCAGCCTCGTTTCACTCGACAGCTCCTACACGGTGCGCAGCGGGAGTTCGGTTTACTTCAGGCTGCCCGAGAGGAATTGTTGCAAGCGTTCGGACTGTGGATTGACCAGCACCTCACGCGGGTTGCCGCTTTCTTCGACGATGCCTTTGTGCAGGAACACCAGTTGGTTCGACACTTCACGGGCGAAACCCATTTCGTGGGTCACCACCACCATGGTCCGGCCTTCCAGCGCCAGGGCCTGCATGACTTTCAGCACGTCGCCCACCAGTTCCGGGTCGAGGGCCGAGGTCGGTTCGTCGAACAGCATCACTTCGGGTTCCATCGCCAGCGCACGGGCAATCGCCACGCGCTGCTGTTCGCCGCCGGACATGTGGCCCGGGTACGCATCTTTACGATGCGCCACACCGACCTTGTTCAGGTAGTGCTCAGCCTTTTCACGGGCCTCGGCCTTGGACATGCCGAGCACATGGACCGGCGCTTCCATGATGTTTTCCAGCGCGGTCATGTGCGACCACAGGTTGAAATGCTGGAACACCATCGACAGGCGCGAACGCATGCGCTGCAGCTGTTTCGGGTCAGCCGCCTTCAGCGCGCCGTCCTTGTTCGAAACCAGTTTCAGCTCTTCGTTGTTGAGCAGGATCTTGCCCGCGTGCGGCTGCTCGAGCAGGTTGATGCAGCGCAGGAAGGTACTTTTGCCGGAGCCACTGGAGCCGATGATGCTGATCACATCGCCAGCCGCCGCTTTCAGGGACACGCCCTTGAGCACTTCGTGACTGCCATAGCGTTTATGCAGGTCTTGGACTTCAAGTTTGTACATGCGGTCGGTTCTCACAAAAACAGTCAGTCAGTCGTTGAGCAAGCGCCCGTGACGCAGCGCTTCGCGCCCCGCCACCTTGGCCAGCCAGAAACCGGGTTGGGCATAACGTAGCCGTTCAATGGCAAACAGCACCCCGGACGTACCAGCACACACCGTGCTGACCCGATCCGCCAACGGATCGATCACTTCGAAAATCTCATCGCCGGCTTCGATCCACTCGCCGGGTTTACGCAGGAAACTCACCACACCAGGGTGCGGTGCGAACAACAATTCGGTGCCTTCGAACGGCATGCCTTCACAGGCTTCGTGTGCCGGTTTCGGCCACTCGCCGCTGATCAGGCCTTGCTCGGCCAGGAACGCCAGAATGCCTTCGGCCTGGAATTCAGCTTGCGGGCGACCGGTGTCGGCCTGACCACCCAATTCAATGGTGGTCGCCAGGCACGCCAATGGAATCTGCGCATCCGGGAAGTGGCGCGACAGACGCAACCACGGCAGCGAACAGGCTTCATCGAAGGAGCTGCCGCCGGAATCTTCCGCCAGCAAACCCACCTTCACATCCAGGTGCGCAGCCAGCGAACGCCATTGCGGCCAGTGTTGCGGCAAGGCGTACATGTGCAGCGCGGCTTCGGCATCGCAATGCAAATCCAGCACGACGTCGGCGGTGCAGGCGTGACTGAGCAAGATGCGCTGCATGCCTTGCAACTGGCTGCTCGCCGCTGGCAATGTCGCCAGATGATCGCTCATGGCCTGACGGATCAAGCGGATATTGGCATGCGGATCATCCCCCAGACGCCCTTCCAACTCGGCGGCCACTGGCGCGCTGAGCTCGACGAAATCACGGTTGAAGTTCTTGCCGCTGCCTGCCTCGAAACGCCCTTGATGATTGCCTTGCAGCAGTTGGCCGAGGCCCAGCGGGTTGGCCACCGGCACCAGTTCAATCACACCGTTGAGCAAGCCTTGGGCTTCGAGCTCGGTCAGACGCTTTTTCAGCTCCCAGGCGGTGCGCATTCCCGGCAGTTCATCGGCGTGCAGGCTGGCCTGGATGTAGGCCTTGCGCTCGCCGATCCCGAAGCGGAACACCGAAATCTGGCGTTCGCTGCCCAAGTGGCTCCACGGCAATACGTGATCGATGCGTTCCATATCAGTGCTTCCGCGGGGCCATATAGCCCAGCCAGCGGCGCTCGGCCAGTTTGAACAGCTTGACCAGGATGAAGGTCAGGCACAGGTAGAACACACCGGCGGTGATATAGGCTTCGAACGGCAGGTAGAACTGAGCGTTAACCGTGCGCGCGGCGCCGGTGATGTCAATCAGGGTCACGATGGACGCCAGACTGGTGGTCTGCAGCATCATAATCACTTCGTTGCTGTACTGCGGCAGCGCCCGGCGCAGGGCCGATGGCAACAGGATGCGCTTGTACATTTTGTAGCGCGACATGCCCATGGCCTTGGCCGCTTCGATCTCGCCATTTGGCGTAGCGCGCAGGCTACCGGCGATAATTTCGGCGGTGTAGGCGCTGGTGTTGATCGCAAAGGCCAGACACGCACAGAACGTCGCGCTGGACAGCCATGGCCACAGGAAGCTTTCACGCACTGCTTCGAATTGCGCCAAACCGTAGTAGATCAAAAACAGCTGCACCAGCATCGGCGTGCCGCGAATCACATAGGTGAACAGCCAGGCCGTCATGTTGACGACGGCGTTCTTGGAAACGCGCATCAGCCCCAGCGGCAAGGCCGCCAGCAGACCGAAAAACAGCGACAGCGCGAGCAATTTGAGGGTGGTCACCAGGCCGCCGAAGTACAGCGGCAGGGACTCCCAAATGACGTTGTAGTCGAAGATCATAGATCAGCCGCCCTTACGCCTACCGAGTAGCGCTTCTCAAGGTGACGCAGTGCCAGCAACGAGACACTGGTGATCACCAGGTACATCGCCGCCACTGCGAGGAAGAAGGTGAAAGGCTCGCGGGTGGCATCTGCCGCCTGCTTGGCCTTGAACATCATGTCTTGCAGACCGACCACGGAAATCAGCGCGGTGGCCTTGGTCAGTACCAGCCAGTTGTTGGTGAAACCCGGAATCGCCAAGCGAATCATCTGCGGCACCAACACTCGGAAGAACACCTGAAAACTGCTCATGCCGTAGGCCATGCCGGCTTCTGCCTGACCTTTCGGGATTGCCATGAAGGCGCCACGGAAGGTTTCCGACAGGTACGCACCGAAGATGAAACCGAGGGTGCCGATACCGGCGGCCAACGGGTTCAGGTCGATGTAGTCGTTAAAGCCGAGCATCGGTGCGACGCGGTTGAGCAGGTCCTGACCACCGTAGAAAATCAGCAGGATCAGTACCAGGTCGGGAATGCCGCGGATCACCGTGGAATACAGGTCGCCCAGCCAGGCCAGCCAGCGGATCGGGGACAGACGCAGCGAAACGCCGATCAGACCCAGAACGATGGCCAAGACCATGGACGACAAGGCGAGCTGAAGCGTCAGCCATGCGCCATCGAGGATGACAGCCCCGTAGCCTTTCAACATGATTCAGGTCCTCGAAAGTTGGGATGAAAAAATGGCGCAAACCTCAGAGATCCTGTTGCTTGCGCCATTTCGGACTTGTCGCTGGGACGTGTTACTTGCCGTAGATATCGAAGGCGAAGTACTTGTCCTGGATTTGCTTGTATTTGCCGTTCTCGCGAATGGCGGTGATCGCACCGTTGATCTTGTCTTTCAGTGCATCGCCTTTACGAACCGCGATACCTACGCCGTCGCCGAAGTATTTGACGTCGGTGAAGGCCGGGCCAACGAAGGCGAAACCTTTGCCGGCGTCAGTTTTCAGGAAACCGTCATCCAGCAGCGTAGCGTCTGCCACGGTGCCGTCGAGGCGGCCAGCGGCCACGTCGAGGTAGATTTCGTTCTGCGAACCGTAAGGCTTGATCTCGGCACCCAGCGGGGCCAGGACTTCGCGGGCGAAACGCTCGTGGATCGAACCACGTTGCACGCCGATGTTCTTGCCCTTGAGCTCGGTCAAACCTTCGCTGACCTGAGTGCCGGCCTTCATGACCAGGCGAGCCGGGGTGTTGTAGTACTTGTTGGTGAAGTCCACGGACTTCTTGCGATCTTCAGTGATCGACATGGACGACAGGATCGCGTCGATCTTGCGCACTTTGAGTGCAGGGATCAGACCGTCGAACTCTTGCTCGACCCAGACGCACTTGACCTGCATCTGCTCGCACAGAGCGTTGCCGATGTCGTAGTCGAAACCAACGATGCTGCCGTCCGGTGCCTTGGAGGCAAACGGAGGATAGGCCGCTTCGATACCGATCTTAAGAGGCTTTTCATCAGCGAACGTCGGCAGGGACAGCACGGACAGTGCCAGGGCGCCAAGCAGCACAAGTTTCTTCATCTTGGGACTCCATCGGTAAAGGGCAAAAACGGCAGAGTGAGCACAAGCCCAATATGCGAATGGGTTAAACCGCAAAGCGATGCTGCGTCCTGGGAAACCCGCGTTATTTTCAACGCGAGCAACGACGAGCGAGTGATCGGCATTCTAACGACAGGCCCGAAGCCGATATTTCTTCAATGCGACAACAAATTACAGATGCACTGAGAAAGCCACTTGGGCACGTTGACAGCCTTGCAATTTCATGCAAGAGCAAAAGATTGTGAACCGATCTATGCTGCAAATTGCGGGCCTATTATTGGCAAACCCTTCTAATCCGGCAAGCGTAGCGTTGTGTCTTATTTTTCATGGGTGGTTCAGAGGCCCTGAAACGGGGCTTTGCGTTTCCCAATGCCCCGTCGTTGGGCGAGAGGTTACACATTCAGTTACTTTCGCGAGGGCAGGTAACAGTAGGAAATCGCCTACATGTGATGCCGATAATTATTGGCCGTTGTTTATGTGGCGTCTGGCAGATCGCCTTCGCGGGCAAGCCCGCTCCCACAGTGGTTCTGTGTTGTTCGCTCAATTTATGTTCGCTGAAGATCCCCTGTGGGAGCGGGCTTGCTCGCGAAGAGGCCAGCGCTATCAACACAAAACCATCAGCCAATAAAAAACCCCACCAGGCGCAACACCTGGCGGGGTTTCCATGACACCGAACGCGACTTAAGCGACGTTCATCGTCTTATGCGTATCAATCAAATGCTGCACCACACCCGGATCCGCCAGGGTGGAGATATCCCCCAACCCGTCGTATTCCGCCGTCGCAATCTTGCGCAGAATCCGGCGCATGATCTTGCCCGAACGGGTTTTCGGCAGCCCCGGCGCCCACTGGATGACATCCGGCGAAGCAATCGGGCCGATCTCTTTACGCACCCAGTTTTTCAGCTCCAGGCGTAATTGCTCGCTCGGCTCTTCGCCACCGATCAGGGTGACGTAGACATAAATGCCCTGCCCCTTGATGTCGTGCGGCACACCGACCACCGCCGCCTCAGCGACTTTCGGGTGGGCAACCATCGCGCTTTCGATCTCGGCGGTGCCCATGCGGTGGCCGGACACGTTGAGCACGTCATCCACGCGACCGGTAATCCAGTAGTAACCGTCCTCGTCACGACGCGCACCGTCACCGGTGAAGTACATGCCACGGAACGTCTTGAAGTAGGTATCGACGAAGCGGTCATGGTCGCCATACAGCGTGCGCGCCTGGCCTGGCCACGAATCGAGAATCACCAGGTTGCCCTCGGCAACACCTTCGATAATGTTGCCCAGGTTATCCACCAACGCTGGCACCACGCCGAAGAACGGACGTGCAGCAGAACCCGGCTTGAGCGCGTGCGCACCCGGTAGCGGGCTCATCATGTTGCCGCCCGTTTCGGTCTGCCACCAGGTATCGACGATCGGGCAACGGGACTGGCCGACGTTCTTGTAGTACCAATCCCACGCTTCCGGATTGATCGGCTCACCCACCGAACCGAGCAGGCGCAGGCTGCTGCCATCAGCGCCTTCAACGGCGGCCTTGCCCGACGCCATCATCGCGCGGATCGCCGTTGGTGCGGTGTAGAGGATGTTGACCTTATGCTTGTCGACAATTTTCGCCACCCGGGTGATGTCCGGGTAGTTCGGCACACCTTCGAACAGCAGCGTGGTCGCGCCATTGGCCAGCGGGCCGTAGACGATGTAACTGTGGCCGGTGACCCAACCGACGTCGGCGGTGCACCAATAGACTTCGCCTGGACGGTAATCGAACACGCGCTCGTGAGTCATCGCCGCGTACAACAGGTAGCCGGCGGTGGTGTGCTGCACCCCCTTCGGCTTACCGGTCGAACCGGAGGTATAAAGGATGAACAGCGCTTCTTCAGCGCCCATCTCTTTCGGCGCGCAAACACTGCCCGCCACTTTCATCAGGTCTTCGTACCAAATGTCGCGATGCTGGTTCCACTTGATGTCGCCACCGGTGCGCTTGCACACGATGACTTTCTGGATGCTGCTGGTTTCCGGGTTGGTCAGCGCGTCGTCGACGTTGGTCTTGAGCGAGATTTTTTTGCCGGCACGAATGCCTTCGTCAGCGGTGATCACCACTTTGGAACGGCAGTCGATGATGCGACCAGCCAGGGCTTCCGGCGAGAAACCACCGAACACCACCGAGTGAATCGCGCCGATCCGGGTGCAAGCCAACATGGCGACCACGGCTTCGGGGATCATCGGCATATAGATAGTCACCACGTCGCCGCGGTGCACATCCTGGCCGCGCAAGGCGTTGGCGAACTTGCAGACTTGTTCGTGCAGCTCGCGGTAGGTGATGTTGCGGCTCTCGGCAGGGTCATCCCCTTCCCAGATAATCGCGATTTGATCGCCGCGCTCGGCCAGATGACGGTCGAGGCAGTTGTAGGAAACGTTCAGCGTGCCGTCGGCGAACCACTTGATGTCGACATGGTGATCGTCGAAGGACGTCTGTTTCACCGTGGTGAAAGGCTTGATCCAGTCGAGGCGCTTGGCTTGTTCGCGCCAGAAGCCATCCGGGTTGACGACCGACTGCTGGTACATGGCCTTATAGGTGGCCTCGTCAGTCAGCGTATTGGCTGCTACCTCGGGACGAACGGGATACAGAGAAGCCGCACTCATCTTTCTTACCTCGGTGGAATAGTTGTTTTTGTATGACCCTGTTGTAGCCGGGCCGGGCCTATAGAACCATTCGACGATGGTAGTAACAAGCCCCTACAAAACGTCTTGGTTCCCCTCGCTGGCTGCTGAAACCCGTGTAATTCGGGCACCTCCGCCCCCCGTAGGAGCTGGCGAAGCCTGCGATCTTTTGATCTTCAAGGCGATTGTTACGGGAATTGCGAAAGGTGTTTATCAAAACCATGGGTATATGAATGTAACCCCCACGCCTAAAATCAGCCTCGCCAACAAGGCAAACCTGATTAACCAAGTTGCAGCCCCCACGAAGGCAGTTAATCAAACAACCAAGTACTGAAGTTCCACACGCAATCTCAAAAGGATTGCGTGATCCCTCACGACTTTAGAAAGGTAAATTTGAAATGAAAGCTTTATTAGTTCTGGCCCTCAGCAGTCTGTGCGCAACCGCCATGGCAGACGAGGTGCCGACTGATGTCGCGCAGCAGCAACCCGTAGTAGAGGAATACACGTACTCCACCCATCTGGACATCGCCAACATCGTGTCCATGAGCGAAGTCCCGAATGTGTGCGAAGTGGTTCCGATGAAAATGGAATACGACGACTCCAAAGGTCAACGCCACATCTTGCGTTATAGCGTCATGGGTAATGGCTGCACTAACGGTTAATCCCCCACGCACCTGGAGTCATTCATATGAAAACCAAACTGATCATCGCCCTGACCCTTTCCGTACTGGCCGGTAGCGCTTTCGCTGCTGATGGCTACGACCGCACCGGTTCGGCAGCTTTTACCAGCGGTGCGCCTGTCGCTTCTGACGGTGCTGATCACGTTGGCGCCGCCAAGGTCGCTGCCGATGGCGCCGATCACGTCGGGGCTGCTCGCCTCAGCTGATGGCTGAACGCGACATTAGGGCCCGACTCCGGTCGGGCTTAGTTGTGTCTGGGGCCATCGAAAAGCCTCTTGAAACACTACATATAGTGAAAAACCCGATTTTCTGGCTATTTTTTGAACAAAAATCCAGCCCGCCAAAAATTATGAAAAAAAAACTGCGACTGCGATACCCAGCCAAAGCCCTGTAAACCCTCGCTCCGATCAAAAAACCGCCCCCGCCGTCCGTTCTCAGTGCCATTTCGTCGCACCACAGCCCTGTTTTTTTCCCTATAATGCGGCCTTAAACGGGCCTGCAATATTCCCTTACAGGGGTAAGCAGCCAGTCCGAAGCCCATGCAGAAGCGATTCATTTTCTCTGCGCCCATCAGGGGCTTCGGAACCCGGACAAAATTCTGTTTGATGCCTGCGTATAGCTGCTGCAAAAAACGATTCCTTTAGATCCAACGCGGTCGGTACGACCGTGTGAAAACTCATCACACGGGCAACTGGCCCTCACGCAGGAGACGACACGTCATGCTGAGCTGGGACGAATTCGACAAAGAAGACACGGGCGAAGTGGCAGTAAAAGGCGCAAACGCCGGCCACGCGACTGAAGCCAACATGGACCGCCTCGACACCGCTGGCGGTGTTGCCGCCCAAGAAGCGCGTGCCGTGACCGCCACTGACTCCGCTGCAATCGCTCGTGCCAAGGCTGCCTTGGACAACCTCGACGTTGCCGAAGGCCTGGCCGAACTCGAAGGCGCCTCCGCCCGTGTCGCTGTCGATGAAAAGCGCATGATCAACTGCCGCGCCGACCTCAACCAACTCGTACCTTTCAAGTACGACTGGGCCTGGCAGAAGTACCTGGACGGTTGCGCAAACCACTGGATGCCGCAAGAAGTCAACATGACCGCCGACATCGCCCTCTGGAAAGACCCGGAAGGCCTGACCGACGACGAGCGCCGCATCGTCATGCGCAACCTCGGCTTCTTCTCCACCGCCGACTCCCTGGTTGCCAACAACCTGGTCCTGGCCGTGTACCGCCTGATCACCAACCCGGAATGCCGCCAGTACATCCTGCGCCAGGCTTTCGAAGAAGCGATCCACACCCACGCCTACCAGTACTGCATCGAATCGCTGGCCATGGATGAAGGCGAAATCTTCAACATGTACCACGAGATCCCATCGGTCGCGAAAAAAGCCACCTGGGGCCTGAAGTACACCCGTTCGATCTCCGATCCGAAGTTCGAAACCGGCACCGTCGAAACCGACAAAGAACTGCTGCGCAACCTGATCGCCTACTACTGCGTCCTGGAAGGCATCTTCTTCTACTGCGGCTTCACCCAAATCCTCTCCATGGGCCGTCGCAACAAAATGACCGGCGTCGCCGAGCAGTTCCAATACATCCTGCGCGACGAATCCATGCACCTGAACTTCGGCATCGACGTGATCAACCAGATCAAAATCGAAAACCCGCACTTGTGGGATGCTGAGATGAAGGAAGAAGCCTCGCAGATGATTCTGCAGGGGACTCAGCTGGAGATCGAATACGCACGGGACACCATGCCTCGTGGGGTGTTGGGGATGAATGCGGCGATGATGGAGGACTACCTCAAATTTATCGCTAACCGTCGTTTGTCGCAGATCGGTCTTAAAGAAGAGTATCCAGGGACGACTAACCCGTTCCCTTGGATGAGCGAGATTATGGACTTGAAGAAAGAGAAGAATTTCTTTGAGACTCGTGTGATCGAGTACCAAACCGGTGGTGCGCTTAGCTGGGATTAACTCCTCAGGCTAATCGAAAACCTGAAAGCCCCGATCTAATCGGGGCTTTTTATTGCCTAGAAGAAACCCTTTTTCACCCCTACATCACTTCGCTACAACTCCTACAGCACTTCCAGCCCTTTCCCGATTGATGCCAAGTCAATGCACCTCTAAGCTGAATCCAGGTGCCTAAGAAACGCCCAACGTAGAAGCTGACTTACTTACACAGACCCACGCGTTGTCTCAGAGACAAATACGCGACCTTGTGTGAAAGAGTCTGCTGTTGGGATTTCTTACGTCCTCTACGTCGGGTTTTGGCTCTGTCCAATTTCATTCGTAGAGGTAAAGGATATGCCCACTCAAAAACCATTCCGCTCTCCTGCATTTTCGGAGATCGGTCATGCTTGATCCGTTCATCCCCACGGTCTTCATCCGCCAAAACCTTAATCTTCACGCCCTCCTCCTAGAAAATCAGCCATGGTTCTGTGCCCGCGATCTGGGACGCTTAATGGGATTTCATCTGAATGATCGAGTCGTCAGCAAACTGGACGAGGATCAGCGGCACACATTGCTTATCGACTACCACGGCCAACCAGAAAAGCGGTTGATGCTCAGTGAGTCTGGCGTGTATGCATTGCTGGTCTATCACTACGCGCCGGGGAATCGGTTGTTGCGTGAATGGCTGACGCATCAAGTGGTGCCAGCCTTGCGTGATGCGGGGCAGTCGAAGAACTCTGATCGGCCGATGCTGAGTTTGTTGGACTGGCCGGAGATGTCGTTGAGTCTGTTGCATTGGCAGGATGAAGGTTGGATTCGGCTGCGGGACATGCCTTATCTGCTGCTCAATCGCACGCGGCGACGGATGCCGGTGGTTAAGCCTTGGTGGCGGAGGGTCGTGGAGGCTTTTCAGTCTTCGAAGCAATCTGTGGGTTAGTGCGGTGGCGTCTTTGTAGGACCGATTGCGCGAAGCGTCGGTCTTTTCTGTAGGAATTTTCGTAGACAGTTGTAATGGCCACTCAGTATCGTCCGAGGGTTTTCAACCCTCGGCGATTGTATGGACATTGGAAAGAAGAACGAAGATTGGAGCGAGGCGGAGATAAAGGCGTCAGTCGGTGCCTATCTGACGATGCTTGCTCTTGAGCAGAAAGGGCAAAAATTCAATAAAGCGCTAGAGAATCGCTTGCTTCGTCAGGGTCCATTGGCAGATCGCACCGAAGGTTCTGTTGAGTTCCGGATGCGCAACATATCCACCGTCTTGCAACGGATGGGGCGTAATTGGATTGTGGGATACAAACCTGCGACGAATGTGGGCGCCAATGTCGAACGAGGCATTCGCGAAGCACTTGCCTCTGACGACTTTGAACCGTCTGCCGACGAAGACACTCTTGAGCGTCGTGCGATTGCTCTTGAGCAGAAGCCGTTTGAGAACACACCAAAAGGGATCTTGAAACCCAAGCAAGCTGTTTCCAGCAGAGTTGCTTACATTCGCGATCCGGAAGTCAGAGCCTGGGTTCGGCAGGAAGCTAAAGGTATCTGTGAGGGCTGCGGTCAGCCTGCACCGTTTGAGACAGACGGGTCGCCGTTTCTTGAAGTCCATCACGTTAAACATTTGGCGCAGAAAGGTTCGGATCGGACGAGCAATGCCGTCGCACTTTGCCCGAATTGCCATCGACGTTGTCATCATTCGAACGACAGGGAAGTCTTTACCTTGGAGCTTTATACGAGGGTGAAGCGGCTGGAGCGTGAGTAATCGCGAACCGCTCCAGCAGTACTTCACTGGTTTCTCATCATCCAGAAATTTTATGGACAATATTTACTGTGGCTCGATAGCTTTCGAACACACTCATGGACGAACACCGCATGCAACGACCAACGGCTGACTCAACCAATCCCGGGCCATCCCGACTCCTGATCTCCTCTTGTCTCATCGTCTTTTTTGGCCTGCTCCTTATGGCCCTGCGTATTGCTCAAAAAAACGAAATCATGGCGATTGGCGCGGTTTGGGTGGCGAACGCACTAACGATGGTTCTACACGCCCTATATTGGAAGCGTTATGGCGTGTCCGGCGGTTTTAAAATTGCGATCGTTATTCAGTTGGTGCTTACCATTCTGCCGTTTTGTTTTGGAAGCCTCGGAATCATGGCAGTGCTCTTGATGTTGGGTGGAGAGATACATTACTGGTAACCCACTCCACCTCCCGCTATTAATACCACTCCCCCCTCAAGGACCCGAGCCCACCATGAAATTCGACCTCGCCTACTGCCTCAGCCTCGACGATAAGCTGTCGATCTATGACGTGCGGGATTTGAATTTTGACGAGACGATGGAGTTCGATTCCGCCAAGGAACACTTCCAGTGTCCCAATGACGCCTGCAGAGCGGCCTTCGATGCGGCGAATGTGTTGACGACGTTCAACGCCAAGAATGTGAATTACGTTCGCACCCCGCACTTCAAGAACACGCCCAGCACGCGGCATGTGGCGGATTGTCCTTATGTCAGTTTGAAGACGCCGGCGTCGGGGCTTGAGGCGGACGGGGCGGAAACGGATGACGGTCGCGAGGAGCATTTCCCGTCGGAATTGTTACTGACTCGGCGTGAGTATGTGCGCAAGCCGTCGAGCCCGGCGGTGGCGGCGGATGTGCTGCGGGAAGATCCGAAGCCAACCACTGCGGCTAGCAACACAGAACACCCGAGCCGTGAAACAGCACCGGACAAGACCAGTGTCTTCGCCCACCCGGTGGAGTGTTTTGTGTCGAACTTCGAGGACAAGGAGTTGCTCAAGCGCATGCCGTTGAAGATTGGCGAGCACACGGCGCCTTATGGGTCGTTCTTCAAGAAGATCGAGTATCTGCAGGACAACAAGGGGCTGATTTACTGGGGCAAGATCAAGGAAATCAAGGATTACACCCAGAGCTTTCGCATCGACTTCGAACAGAAGGTCTGGTTCAAGCAAGCGGACGAGGCGAAGAAGAAGCCTTATTCAGTGAATGTTTACTTGAGCAAGAAGTTGATCGATAACTACCGCAAGCGCAAGGCGTTCCTGGAAGAGATCAAGCACGCTATCGAGAGCGGGAAGGAGTTGTTCTGTTTCTTCTATGGCGTGACGCCGGAGTTGAAGCAGGTGCCAAGCAAGAAAAACCCCGAACATACGTTCGGGGTGTTCAGTGCGAATATCGAGAGCCTGGATCACTTTATTGTTCGGGAAGCGCCGGGACTGGAATAGCGATTAATCCTTGGGCAATCCCAGTTCGACTGCGCCGGGGTGCTGTTTGATTAAAGAGTACGGCAGCACTGGCCAGTCTGGTGCATCGCACGCACGCTGCACTCGGGCGAAGTAGGCGCCGAGGTACAGGCCTTTCGGGGTGAAGCGCCAGGACGAGTAACCCCAGACACTTTCGTCGGTAAAGTCGCAGCCGTCTTCGTCGCCTTCAGCCGGTTTTTTCATTTCGTCTGGGTATAGCGCAGTAAGTTGTTTGATCAGCCACGGCACGAACACTTCGCGCTGGTAGCGCGAGCGCGTTTCGTCCTCTTCCTTCGTCAGGGGTGTATCGCCAGCATTGTCGCGGTCGGCATGCAGCAGCGGTTTATCCTCGCCCACCCACAGCACATCTTCCAGGGACAAGGTATGGCCGGTGTGTACGTCTAGGTTGATCGGTGAGTCTCCGAAGTCCGGATGGGCGCCGCCACAGTAATAGCTGGTGGAGATGTTCAGGCTGACCACGTCCGGTGACAGCAACGCCGGTTCGACATGCTGGTTAAACTCGACGTTCTCGCCGCCCTGCAACTGGCAGCCGTGATAGCTGATGACCTCGCTCCACAGGCGTCCTAACAACTGCTGATTGACTCGATCCTGATCAGCCTTCGGGTAGCCGGACTCGACGCTGAACATCGAAATCTTCGACTCCGGCTCAGTCCACCATTGCAGGTTGTAGCCCATCAGTGATTCTTTCTTGCCCGGCTTGAGCTTCAGCCCTTGCAGGCGCAAATATTCGTATGGATCGCTTTTCGGCAACGCGGCGATGAAGGGCAAAGCATCCGCCGCTGGCGTTTTGGGTTCAGCCTCAGTCAATTTCACCGGCAGGGATTTGCCCTTGGGGCTTGTCCATTCACCCTGCCAGCCGCTGGCGGTTTGGTTCAGCGTCAGGGTCGGCAGGGGCTTGTCCTCGCCGTAGCGATTGTTGCCCTCGTTGAGCGTGAGGGTCTTGTCCTGCAACGTCCCGCTCAGCTCCAGATCCCGATGGAATTTCTCGTAGAAATAGCGACCAGTCACTTCGCTCGCGTCGCGGGTATTCAGTTCCACGACAATCGGCATCTTGCCCAGGGTGCCAGTGAACACCTGCCCGCCGAATTCGGCATGGGCGGTTGAGACCAGCGTAAGTAACAAAGCGGCGCAGGATACGAGCCGCGACAGACCTTTAAACATCAAATCTTCCTTGGATAAGAGTGTGGGAAATGGCGGTGTGCAGTTCAAGGTAATTGCAGGGGTACGCCGCCTGGGTGTTGTGTAATCAGGTTGTACGGCAGAACGCTCCACTCCACGCTTCGGCACATGGTTTCGTTGTGAGGAAAGGATGGCAGTAACTTGATGCCTTTGTCGGTGAAGTACCAGGACGGTGAACGCCACGGCTGTTCTTCGTCATAGGCGCAACTGTCATTACGATCAGTCGCTGTGGTGACCTCATCGGGATAGAGCGCACTTAGCTGCGCCACTAGCCACGGCGCCAGTGCTTGCGGCTCGCCCTGACCGATTCTTAGCACGTCTTCCAGCGCCAAGGCCTTGCCGGTTTTGGCATCGAGATTGAACGGCACGTCGTTCTCATCTGAATAGTTACCACCACAATTGGTCTCGGCATTGATGTTCACACTTAGCACCGAGGGCGACATCCACAGTGGGTCTGCCTTTTGGCTGTAGTTGGTCATGCCGTACCCAGTGAGACACTCGTGAAAGTTAACGACTTGCTGCCACAAACGTCCCATCAATTGTTGATTAATGCGCCGACGCTGTTCCGCGGGGTAACCCGAAACCACTTCAAACAACTGCATTTTTGATTGCGGCTCGCTCCACCATTGGAGCGTGTAGCCCATGAACACTTCGGTTTTGCCTTGTTTGAGTTTCATGCCTTGCAGGCGCAGGAAGTCGTAAGGCGCCGCGTCATGAAGTGTGGCGAGGTAGGGCAAGGTGTCGGACGGGATTGGTGAGAGTTTGGCTTGCTCCAGCGCTATCTTCAGGACTTTGCCTTCGGGGCTGGTCCACTCCCCGGACCAGCCGTGGGGTGTGGGCCGCAGATGGATACTGGGAAGCGATGTACCGTGATTGTTGAGGTCGCGGCTCTCATGGAGGTTCAGTTCAGTACCGTCCTTGGCGCCGCTGAGCAGCAAGTCCCTGCGGTATTTTTGGTAGAAGTAGCGGCCACTCACCTCATTGGGGTCGTCGGTGTTCAGCTCCAACACAATGGGCGAAGAGCCTAGTGTTCCGCTGTAAATCTGCTTGCCCACCTCTGCCCGCGCCGCAGTAGAAATCACCAGGCAGGCCAGCATGACAACGCCAGTCAAACGACTCAATCCTTTGAACATCAGCTAATCCTTGGGTAAATGATCGCATACCGTCTTAAGGCAATTGCAGCGCTATGCCGCCGGGGTGTTGTTTGACGACGCTGTAGGGCAGGACGCTCCAGCCAGTATTTCGGCATGCCGCGGCCGAGTGCATATAGGACGGCGCTAACTTGATGCCTTTTTCAGTGAAGTACCAACCCGGATAACTCCACGGGTCCTCACTGTTGTAGCGGCAATCGTTGTCTTCTGTTTCTGGCTTTGCCGTCATTTCATTGGGATAGAGCCTGAGCAACTGCGCTAAGAGCCAGGGCGTCCATTCTTCAGTGCGATAGTCGGACCACGCTTGGGAGGAATCATCCTGATAATAGTTGCGCTCGAAATGCAGTGGCTTGCCCTGCCCCACCCACAGCACATCCTCAAGCGTCAGAGCGTTGCCTGTTTTTGCGTCGAAATTGAGCGCCTCATTATCTTGGTCAGATAAAGAACCGCCGCAGTAGGAGTCGGTTGAGATAACGGTGCTCATCACAGAGGTCGTCATCCACATAGGCTGGCTCAGTTGATCGTAATTGGTCGCTGTATAGTCGTTGGCGCATTCGAAATACCCTGTGACGCCTCGCCACAAACGCGCCATCAATTGCTGATTAATACGCTCACGCGCTTGCCCGGAATAACCCGAAACCACTTCAAACAGCTGTATTTTTGATTGCGGCTCGCTCCACCATTGCAGTGTGTAGCCCATGAAGTTTTCAGTCTGGCCTTGCTTCAGTTTCAGACCTAGCAAGCGCAGATACTCGTAGGGCCACTTGTCATGAAGCTGGACGAGATAGGGCAAGGTATCGGCGGGGACTGGAGCAAGTTTGGCTTGCTGCAACTCCACTTTCAGCACTTTGCCCTCGGCACTGGTCCACTCGCCAGACCAGCCATCCGGCGTGGGTTGCAGGCGCATGCTCGGGTGAGGCTGAGTCTCGTCCCCCTCTTCCAGTACGAGCATTTCCCCTTCTTTCGTACCGCTGAGAACCAAGTCCTTGCGGTACTTTTGGTAGAAGTAACGTCCGTCGCCAGTGTCGGGATTCACCTCTAGCACAATCGGCGTTTTACCCAAGGTCCCGGTGTAGACCTGTGTGCTGTTGTCAGCCCGAAGCGCAGACGAAAACGTTGAGCACACGAGCGCGACAACTCCGGTAAAACGACACAATCCCTTCAACATCAAATCTTCCTTGGGTCAAAGACCGTACACCGTTTTAAGGCAATTGCAGCGCCACACCACCGGGGTGTTGCTTAACGAGGCTATAAGGCAAAACACTCCACTCCACATGCCCACACGGCGCTTCCGCATGAGAGAAGTAAGGCTCTAACCTGATTCCCTTTTCCGTGAAATACCAAGTAGGAAGCTGCCACCGGATGACTTCGCCGTAAGCACAGTTCTCATCGCTGCCAGGTATCTGATCGGGATGAAGCTTATGCAACTGCTCAACTAGCCAAGGTCCAAGTTCATTGGTGCGGTACTCGGAATAGGCTGCGTGTGCCTCCTGGGTCTGGTCGTCATTCAGCTCTTCGTAATGCAGTGGTTTGCCCTGCCCGACCCAGAGTGCGTCCTCCAGTGTCAGGGACTTTCCGGTTTTGGCATCCAGGTTGATGGGAGACTCGCTGTAATCCGGGTGCTGGCCGCCACAGCGACCTTCGGTTTCGACGTTCACACTGATAACCGATGGGGTGATCATCAGCGGTTTGACTGTTTGGATAAGGGACGTATTGCTACCGCCAGCGAGACACCCGTAGTACCCCACCACTTCCCGCCACAAACGTTCCATCAACCGCTGATTAATGCGATCGCGCGCTTCAGGGGTGTAGCCGGAAACGACTTCAAATATTGCCAACTTTGTTTGCGGCTCACTCCACCATTG
The DNA here is from genome assembly GCF_024296925.1 of Pseudomonas nunensis. NCBI lineage: Bacteria > Pseudomonadati > Pseudomonadota > Gammaproteobacteria > Pseudomonadales > Pseudomonadaceae > Pseudomonas > Pseudomonas nunensis. The sequence goes on along the minus strand of NZ_CP101125.1, from coordinate 609,198 downwards.
CAACGAGTAGCCACTAAAGGTCTCTGTCTTACCTTGTTTGAGATTCAAACCTTGAAGGCGCAGAAATTCATAAGGTTCCTGATTATGGAGCCGCGCTAGATAGGGCAAAGTATTGGCGGGTAGCGGTGGGAGTTTGGCTGGCGCCAACTCGATCTTCAGCACTTTCCCTTCAGGGCTGATCCATTCACCGGCCCAGCCAACAGGCTTGGGCTGCAAGCGAATTGTCGGGTGCGGTTGGTCATCACCGTCAGGCTCTTCACCCTCTTTAAGAACAAGGGCTGCGCCTTCCTTTTTACCGTTGAGCACCAGATCCTTGCGGTACTTCTGGTAGAAGTAACGACCGGTCCCCGTGTCGGGGTACATCTCCAGCACAATCGGCGTTTTGCCCAAGGTCCCGGTGAACACCTGAGCGCTGTCTTGAGCCCATAGTGAGGACGAAAACGTAGAGCACAGGAGTACGACAACGCCAGTCAGACGACACAATCCTTTGAACATCAAATCATCCTTGAAGGAGGCGAACGCGTGCTCGCTGGTAATGGACGCGGATTATGGCGAATAGCTGTCGAACAATCGATGCCGCAATCTCAGATCACGCCAACCTTACTTGACCCACATACTCAGCATCACTAACACCAGCAAGCCGATATAAACCCGCGCATGAATACGATCCGGTATCCGCCCGATCCACGGCGTCGCCAACCGAATCCCGATGATCGATCCGGCCGTCAGTAGAACGAATGCCAACACATCCACATACCCAATAAACCAAGCCCCCAAATCAAACTTGGCGAACCCGGCCATCGCCATGTAAGTCAGCGTCCCGGCCAGGGCCACGGGCAAGCTCAACGGATTGGCCATGGATGTTACTTGCGACATGCTCAAGCCGCATCGTCTGAGCAACGGCACGGTCATGACGCTGCCACCGACACCGAGAAACGTTGCGATGGCGCCGATTCCTACACCAAAGACCTCCGTCCTCCGCAACCGCCGTGGGATTTGGTTATCAGGTTGTGTGAGAAAACCGCGTCTGAACAAGCAGTCCAGAATCGTAATGCCCAGGTAGGCGATAAACGCATACCGAATCACCTCACCATTGGCCCACGTCGCGGCGACGGCGCCGATGATCGCCCCCACGCCGATGAACCCACCTAACGGCCAGAGATAATGGCGAATGAGATTACCCGCGAGGTGATGTTTTCGGGTGGCGATCACGGCGTTGACGATCATCACGCAGGTCGACGTCGCCACGGCAATGTGCATCGCCGATTGGCCAATGGGGTCATCGGCGCCGTGGCTGACCATGAGCATTCGATAGAGCAACGGCACCACGAAGAAGCCGCCGCCGAATCCGAACAGCACGGCGGTGACGCCGGTCATGCAGCCGAAGAGTGTCAATAAGAGATAGAACATCGCGCATCGTCCGTCGTTGGAGAGTTGTCGACGATAAGGCGATGCGGCTTGGCCTGCTTCAGCAAGTCAGCCAATAATGTTCGCGCTTACGCCAATCACGAGTACCGCTCGATGCGCAATGTTTCGATCAATCTGCTGGACGACACGCAACGCCCGGTGGTCGCTATCGGTACGGATTATTCCCACGGCCATGTGTTGCCCCGTCATACACATCGACGGGCACAACTCCTATACGGCGCGACGGGGATGATGCAGGTCAGCACCCACGACGGCAATTGGGTGGTGCCACCGCAGCGGGCAGTCTGGATTCCGGCGGGGGTGGCCCATGAGGTGTTGATGCTCGGGGTGAGTACACGGAGTTTGTACATCGAGCCGACGGCAGTGGATCTGGGGAGTCGCTGCCAAGTAATCAATGTCTCGCCGTTGATGCGCCACTTGCTGATGGAGGCGGTGGAGGCTCCGCTAACCTACGACGAGGCCAGCCGCGATGGTGCGCTGATCAGTTTGTTGCTGCACGAACTGGCCCGCAGTGCTCATCTGCCGTTGCACATTCCGCTGCCGGTCGAAGGACGATTACTCGGGTTGTGTCAGACGTTTCTGCAGCAACCCAACATCCATCAGGAGCCGCAGCACTGGGCCGATCAGTTGCACATCAGCCTGCGCACTTTTAATCGCCTGTTCCGCCAACAGACCGGCCTGAGTTTCAGCCAATGGCGGCAACAAGCTTGCGTGGTGCTGGCCCTCGCGCGGCTGGCGGTGGGTACGCCGGTGACGCGGATTGCCCTGGATTTCGGCTACGACAGCCCGGCGGCGTTCTCGACGATGTTTCGCCGGGTGCTGGGGCAGGCACCGTCCGTCTGGATGACTGCAGCGAAATAGCAGAAATCAAAAAATGCGTTTGATCCGGGATCAAAACAACTGTACAAAAACACAGTACATTTTAAATCAGCACTCTCGAGCCCGGAGAACACCATGGCCTCTCTTGCGATGAAAATCACCCTGGAACGTATCGCCCTCTTCCAATTTACCCCGGCCCACAGCGCCCAGGCCCGAGCGATGCTGGGTTGGAGTGTGGAAGAGTTGTCTCGGGAATCCGGGGTTTCCGTGGACGCCATCGAGCGTTTCGAGGCCGAGCGTGATGTGCTGGATGTTACGCGGCTGGCGTTGGCGTATCGATTTGAATCGGAGGGGCTGGTGTTCTTCCCCGGGTTCGCACCGGGTCGAGGGATGAATGTGAAAGGGTCGACGCCGAACCCGGTGGCGCGGGCGGATTATGCGATGGTTGAGTGAGGTGCTCGCACGGGCCGCTTTCATGGCAAGCGGCCCGTCATCACGACCTACGCCGTCACCTGATCCCCCACATTCTCCACCCCCAACCACCACGCACTCCCACGCTGCGGATACATCACGTTGAACGCCTCACCCATCTGCGGCGTACTGATCGAGACATTCCGCTCCCAGGCCAAGGCCAGGATGCGATCGAAAGGTTCGTACCAGGCGTGCATGGACAGGTCGAAGGTGCCGTTATGGATCGGTAGCAGCCAGCGACCCTTGAGGTCGATGTGGGCTTGCAGGGTTTGTTCGGGTTGCATGTGCACGTGCGGCCATTCGACGTTGTAGGCGCCGGTTTCCATCAGGGTCAGGTCGAACGGGCCGTACTGTTCGCCGATGCGTTTGAAGCCGTCGAAGTAGCCGGTGTCGCCGCTGAAGAAGATGCGGGTGTTGCCCTCGATCATCACCCACGAAGCCCACAGCGTGCTGTTGCTATCGAACAGGCCGCGGCCGGAAAAATGTTGCGACGGTGTGGCGATGAATTGAATGCCATCGACTTCGGTGCCCTGCCACCAGTCCAGTTGACGGACTTTGCTGGCATCGATGCCCCACTTGATCAGGGTGTCGCCGACGCCCAACGGGGTGAGGAAGTATTTGGTCTTTTCTGCCAGTTTGAGCACGGCCTGATAATCGAGGTGGTCGTAGTGATCGTGGGACAGGATCACCGCTTCAATCGGCGGCAATTCTTCCAGGCTGATCGGCGGCTGGTGGAAACGCTTGGGGCCGGCCCATTGCACGGGTGAGGCGCGCTCGGCGAAGACCGGGTCGGTGATCCAGAACTTGTCCCGCAGTTTGAGCAGGACCGTGGAATGACCGAGGCGGTAGACGCTGTGGTTGGGTGCGGCGATCAGCGCAGCCTGGGTCAGGGTTTGTACCGGGATCGCTGCGCTCGGCCGAGTGCTGCGCGGTTTGTGGAAGATCATGTTCCACATGATGCGCAGCATTTTGCGAAAGCCTTCGCGCTGGACCGGCTGGTGGTTTCGGAAATGCCCTTCTACCTGACGGGAAGCTTCAGGTCGGATGGCGATTTCCACTGAGGAGTTTGAATTGGCCATGAAGGAAAGACTCCAGAAAAACCGCGCAATTCGCAGTTTTCTACGGTGGGACGATAAATGGCCAAAGCACGCACGCATCAGCCGGAGATTCTATTTTTCAATGCGCAGGATTAACGGAACATTACACTGCACAGTGTAGTTTCTAGGTTGCATCAAACTCGATCACAAGTAAACTGCCGAGTGTAACTCTCCACTTTTTCCTGCCGAAGCGTACTTATGACAGCTCCACAGCGCCTCACCGACCGAAAACGCGAAGCCATCATCCAGGCGGCGATTACCGAGTTCCGTGCCAA